>JANNQM010000041.1:0-39908 GCA_031400735.1 Gallionellaceae bacterium | reverse complement strand
CGGAAGCAGTCGGAGCGATATCTCGCAGGTCCCGTCGGTTCGCCGGAGGCCGAGTCTGCAGCGGCCGAGCTCCGTACGCGGATCGCCGAGATCAAGGGAATGGGCTCCTCGCTGCGCCTGCTCGGCCGCGAGGGCTTCGCCCTGGTGAACGCGAGGACCTGGGCGACCATCGCGAGCCTCCACAACTACGGACTCTTTCGTGCGGGGGCGCATCTGGTCGGCTCTCTGGCCTATGGCGTGATCCTCAACCGTCTGGGCGCACGCGCGACGGCCTGGGCGACAGAGGACATCGACATCGCCCGCGGAGCGGAGTTGGCTCTCGACACGATTCCCGATGGGGAGTTGATGATTGTGGTTGCGATCATCGGTATTCTGGCCGCAGTTGCGATCCCTAACTATCAGGACTATGTCGCCAAATCCAAATTCTCGGCAGCGTTGACCGAAGTGGCCAACGGTAAGACCGGTTGGGATGCCGTGCTTTTGGAAGATAAAACACCTATCCTGGGTACCGACCCTGATCTTGGCGGTATCGGTGTGGTTGGAACCAACGCGAACAGCACGCTTGTGGTAGATGCTGCTGCGGGCACAATAGTAGGTACCATTGTAGGTGGCCCTTCTACAGTTGCCGGTACTACCATTACCTACACACGTGATGCTACAACTGGCTCATGGACTTGCACTGCTACAGCTTTGCAAAAATACATAGGCCCAATCACTACGTGTGATGGTGCTTAAGCCAAGCTAGTTTGCCTTAAACTTAAACGCCACCTTCGGGTGGCGTTTTTATTTGCCCTGCTGGTAGGGTTCACTTATCAAGCTTTGGTGGATCCAGCTACACTACTCCTTCAGCGGTTTTTCTTCTGTGCCTCCACAATTTCCTTGAACTGCTTCAATTCGCTTTCAATAATCGACAGCTGGTAATAATCCTTGCCAGCCATCTTGGCCAGCTCCAACTGTTCAATCGCGGCAAACAGGTTGCCATGCAGGGCATAGGCATAGGCCACTGCATGATGATGCTCCTGCCGCCTGCCCAACGCCGCATAGGCACGCGCCTGTAACTCATACAGCCGTGGGTCGTTAGGGTGATCGCTGACCTGGTCATTGAGAAGTTTGAGCGTGTCCTTGAAACGCTTGTCCTCCAGCAACAGCTCGGCAAAATCGTACGACAGGGCGCGGTGCTGGGGGAAATTCTGTATTGCGTTGCGGTAAAAAGCGATACGGCCCTTGTCCTTGCGGTCAGTGCGTTTAATCTGTCCGGCCAGCGTGGCTATCATCGGGTTTTGGGAAATGAATTTATTCAGCGGGGAAAATTCTTTTGCGGCCTGGGTAGTCTGGTTGCTTTTCAGCAATGCCAATGCCAATCCGTAACGCTGCGCGGTCTGGTTGCCATGTTTTTGTGTGCCGACAGCAGCATTAAAATACGCTACTGCAGCCTGCGGTGGGGACTGTAACACGCGCAGTTTAGCGCGCACCAGCTGAAAATCCAGGCTGTCGGGCACCAGCCGATAAGGCGTTTGTTGCACGCGGTTGTCAATATCGGCAATGCGTTCGCTGGTAAGCGGGTGGGTGCGCAGGTAAGACGGCGTGCTGTTGTCGAGCAGGCGCGTGGATTTTTGCAGCCGTTCAAAAAAAAGCGGCATGGCCCGCGTATCAAAACCGGCCTTTTGCAGGGTCGCCAATCCCAGGCGATCCGCTTCCAGCTCATGGGTGCGGGTGAAATTCAATTGCCGCTGGATGGCCCCGGCCTGGGCGCCCACAATGGCGGCTTGCGCGGCATCCGGGTTGCTGCGCGCAGCGAGAATGGCAACCGCGATGGCGGCCATGGCGGCCATCGAGTCGAATTTCTGTCCCGCCACCATGCGTGCCAAATGATGCTGGGTGACGTGGGCGATTTCATGGCTCAATACCGAGGCCAGCTCAGACTCATTTTGCGCAGCCAGTAACAGGCCGCTGTTAACCCCGATGAAACCGCCGGGCAGCGCAAACGCATTGATGGCGCTGTCGTTGATCGCAAAAAATTCAAATTCCTGTTGCGGAGAGGCGCTGTTCGCTACCAGCTGATAACCCAGTTGATTGAGGTAATCGTTAACTTCTGTGTCATCCAGATAAGCTTTGTCGGCACGAATCTGGTGCATGCTCTGTTCGCCGATTTGCCGTTCCTGTTGCGGCGACAACGCTCCCTGCGAAGCATCCCCCAATTCGGGCAGATCGTCGCCAAGGCACAGGAATGATAAAGTATAAAGTGCGATAAACAGCCAAGTTTTCATGCCGCTATGATACCCGCATTGCCTGCCGGTTCCCAAGCACCTGTATATTCAAATTAATTATTCTCCTCACCGGGTGGAGCCGGGATAATACAATACACGTTTGTTGCAGCAACCAATGGTGACCCTTGGACAGTTATGGACAGAATTGGCAAGTATGAAATCGTCAGAGAGCTGGGCAGGGGCGCGACCAGCACGGTCTATCTTGCGCTTGATTCTTTCAATAATCAGCAGGTGGCGCTCAAGCTTTTTGATTTGGATTTATTGCGCGATCCCGGCCGCGCCAAAGCTTCGCGCAAATTATTGCTGACTGAAGCCTCGCTGGCTGGCAAGCTGTCCCACCCGCACATTGTCAAGGTCATCGATGCGGTCATGGAAGGCGAATTGAATTATGTGGTGATGGAATATGTGGAAGGTGAAACGCTGGAACGCCATTCTGAAGTGGATAACCTGTTGCCGTTGAGCACAGCTGCAGAAATAATCTACAAATGCTGCAAGGCGCTGGAATACGCGCAAACCCAGGGCATAACCCACCGCGACATTAAGCCGGCAAATATCTTGTTAAGCGGACAGAGTGACATAAAGATTTCCGACTTTGGTTCAGCGCTGATCATGAACCAGCAATCTACCCAGGTAAGCGGTGTGGGCTCACCGGCCTATATGTCGCCGGAACAGGTCGGGGAGCAGGTGCTGACACACCATACTGATATTTATTCGCTGGGTGTGGTGATGTACAAAATGCTGACCGGCAAACTACCGTTCGAAGCGCGCAACAACTACAGCATGATTTACCAGATCATGAATGTGGAGGCGCATCCGCCCAGCGCATTCCGTCCGGAAACCCCGCCGGAGCTGGATGCCATCGTGCTGCGCGCAATGCAAAAGGACAGGGATAGGCGCTACCAGACCTGGGATGAGTTTGCCCAGGACCTGGTAAATTTCTTCAGCCACGCCCCGGCGCAGGAAAAAATATTTGATACGGAAAAATTCGATGCGTTGCGTTCGCTGGTATTTTTCAGGAACTTCAGCGATGTCGAATTGTGGGAGGTGCTACATGCCAGCAAATGGCACAAGCTGAGCATGGGTGATGTCATCCTGAAAGATGGCGAGGAGGGGCGTGAATTTTTTATACTTGCCCACGGCTCGGTAAAGGTCCTGAAGCAGGGCAGGTTGCTAAGCCTGTTGCACCAGGGTGATTGCTTTGGCGAAATGGCTCATCTGTCCGCGAACGATTTCACCCGTACCACGGATGTAGTAGCCAAAACAGATGTGACCCTGATCGAAATTGATCCAGATATCCTGGCCAAAATTTCCGTAGGATGCCGCCTGCAATTCGGTGATGCTTTTCTGCGTATGCTGGTTAAACGTTTGGCAGTGGCAAACACTCGCGTTTCGCATCTATTGCTGGATAAAGAAGAGTGATCGACTAGCCTGCTAACCTAATTTCTGACGTTGCGCCTGCAATTGGCTCAGCGTGGAGCTGAAATCCTCCATACGTTTACGTTCCAGTTCCACTACGTTTGCCGGGGCACGCTCAACGAAACTGGCATTGCCCAGTTTGGCTTGAGCCTTGGTGATTTCGCCCGATAAACGGAGTATCTCTTTGTCCAGCCGTTCACGCTCTGCAGCCGCATCAATCTCGATATTCAGCATCATGCTGAATTTACCAACAATGGCGACCGGCGCGTCGGTGTTGGGCAATTCAGCCAGCACTTTTACTTCGCTCAGTTTGCCCAGCATTTTCAGGTAAGGAATAGATATCGGTAATATCGCTGCACCGGCACTCACACTCAAAGGTACCCGTAATGCAGGCGACAGGTTCATATCGCTGCGCAGTTTGCGGCACGCGGTAATCATTTCTTGCGTCAGTGTAATTTGCTCGATGGCAGCAAGATCAATTTTGCTGGTGTCCGATTTGGGATAAGGTTGCAGCATGATGCTGCGGTCACCCGTTTTCCCGGACAGCGGCGCGACCTTCTGCCATAGCTCCTCAGTAATGAACGGAATGACCGGATGCGCCAGGCGCAAGATCGTTTCCAGCACGCGCACCAAAGTACGGCGCGTGGCGCGCTGTTTTGTTTCTGCATCCCGAATCCCGAATCCCGAATCCTGCAACTGAACTTTGGCCAGTTCCACATACCAGTCGCAGTAACTGCTCCATACCAGCTCATACACCGTACGCGCGGCCATGTCGAAGCGGTAATCGGCAAAATGCTGCGCCATTTCCGCTTCGGCTTGTTGCAGCTTGCTGATGATCCACTTGTCGGCGGCGGAAAATTCCAGTGGCAGCGATTCATCCAGGCCAACATCCTGACCTTCGCAGTTCATCAAAACGAAACGTGTCGCGTTCCATAGTTTGTTGCAGAAATTGCGGTAGCCTTCGCAGCGCTGCATGTCAAATTTGATGTCGCGCCCCGGCGAGGCGAGCGAGGCGAAGGTGAAGCGCAGCGCATCGGTGCCAAACGCTGGAATGCCCGCTGGGAATTCGCGGCGCGTGCGTTTTTCTATCTGTTCTGCCTGTTTCGGATTCATCAGGCCTGTGGTGCGTTTCTTGACCAGATCGTCGACGGCGATGCCATCAATTAGGTCAATCGGATCAAGCACATTGCCCTTGGACTTGGACATTTTCTGCCCTTCCGCATCGCGGATCAGGCCATGCACATACACGTCCTTGAACGGAATCTTGCTAGTGATGTGTTTGGTCAACATCACCATGCGCGCCACCCAGAAGAAAATAATGTCGAAGCCGGTGACCAAGACCGAGGAGGGAAGAAATTTTTGCAGAAATAAATTTTTCTCGTCTTTTGTTTTGTCGCCCGTCCAGTCTAGTGTTGAGAACGGCCACAGCGCGGACGAGAACCAGGTGTCAAGCACATCATCGTCGCGTTTGAGATTGCCGGTATAGCCATCTTTTGCGGCGAGTGCGCGTGCCTCGGTTTCATCGTGCGCAACATATTCTTTCCCGCTATCGGTATACCACGCCGGAATCTGATGCCCCCACCACAGCTGGCGCGAGATACACCAGTCTTGGATGTTGTTCAGCCATTGGTTGTAGGTGTTGACCCAGTTCTCGGGGTGGAACTTGATTTCGCCAGAGGCGACGCATTCCAACGCTTGCTCGGTGATACTTTTTCCTTCATTGCCCGGTTTGCTCATCGCAACGAACCACTGGTCGGTCAGCATGGGTTCAATCACCACGCCAGTGCGGTCACCACGTGGGACTTTGAGTTTGTGCTTCTCGGATTTTTCCAGCAGTCCTGCGGCATCGAGGTCAGCGACGATTTGTTTGCGCGCATCAAAGCGGTCGAGGCCGCGATAAGCTTTAGGGATTAAATCTACAGTCGGAGATTCATATAAGTCCGAATCGGCGGAACGTACGCCATCTTTACCGGCAGTATGTCCCCATGAAAAATCATCAAGTTCAGATTTCTTTATTTTTCCATCAAGGGTAAGCACGTTTATTTGAGGTAGTTTATGCCGCTGACCTACAGCATAGTCATTGAAATCATGCGCAGGCGTAACCTTCACTACACCGGTGCCGAATTCCTTCTCTACATATTCGTCAGAAATGATGGGGATGTCGCGCTCGCACAGCGGCAGTTTTACTTTAGAGCCAATGAGATGTTTGTAGCGTTCATCTTCTGGATGCACCATCACCGCAACGTCACCAAGCATGGTCTCAGGACGGGTGGTGGCGACAACCAAATGACCCGAACCATCGGCCAGCGGATAGCGGATATGCCACATGAAGCCGTCTTCTTCTTCCTGCACCACTTCCAAATCGGACACAGCAGTGTGTAGTTGGGGATCCCAGTTGACCAGTCGCTTGCCGCGATAGATCAAGCCTTCCTGGTACAGGCGCACAAAAGTTTCGGTGACGGTTTTGTTTAAACCGGGATCCATCGTGAAGCGCTCGCGTGACCAGTCGGGCGAGGTGCCGAGGCGACGCATCTGCTGGGTGATGGTGTTGCCGGAGTATTCCTTCCACTCCCAAACTTTCTCGATAAATTTTTTACGGCCCAGATCGTGGCGGGATATGCCTTGGGCATCCAGTTGGCGCTCGACCACAATCTGCGTAGCGATACCGGCATGATCAGTGCCAGGTTGCCACAGCGTGTTATCGCCGCGCATGCGGTGATAACGGGTCAGCGCATCCATCAACGTCTGATTGAAGCCATGGCCCATGTGCAGCGTGCCGGTGACATTGGGTGGCGGCAGCAGGATGCAGAAATTGCCGGATTTTTTTGGGTCCAGTCCGGCCTTGAAATAGCCTGCATCCTCCCAGATGGGGTACCAACGCGCTTCGATGTCTTTTGGTTCAAAACTTTTTGCGAGTTCCATGAATTGTTTTGCGAGGTATTTGAGAAATAATTTTCGGTGGGCGCGGCTTCGAGCGTGCCGCGATAATGCGTGATTATAACGGTTGTTGGCGTTTCATTGTGGCGCGGATTAAATCCGGCAGCATGGCTTCCATGTCCAGCAGCGCTTCGTTGATCTGGGTTTCGAAATGATGGGTCAGCTTTGCGCGCAGAAGTTTTTCCAGTTGCGGGGCAAGCTGGCTGGCCAGTTGCTGGCATTGCGCGTCTGATAATGTGTCAGATTGTTCAGCATGAATCTCGGTGAGCGTGGGTATCGCAGATAAGTCCTGATCTGCTTTCTCGGTCAGCACTGGAATTTTGGATGGGTTGATTTTGGTTGGGGCAGGCATTATTTGCTTACCTGGGTACTGAGGTCAAAGTGGCGTATTTCGTAGCCATGGTCGCGGTAAAAACTGAAACGTTCCCGTCCCAGTCGCGCGTCCGTTTCATCCTGGCTGACGATTTCAATCAAGCGCCCGAAACGGCTGAAAAATGGCAAGCACGCGGTATGCAGGCTGATCAACACTTCGTTGTGCGGAAATTTTTCACCGAGTTGATCGACTACCACCGGCATCGTACTGGCGGTCTCTTCGGTGCTGCGGCAGTGCGGCATGAAAGCCAGCGCGGGGTAGTGCCACAGCAGCTTGTCCATCGTGGCAGCAGTTGCCTCCTCTGGTGTATGCAGCAGCACGCGCAGGCCGTTCTGCATGGCCTTGTGGCTTAGTGTGCAAGCGGTGCGCAGCTTGTCTTCGACACCGGTATAAAAATCCACTTTGGTCATGTTATCTCATTGTCGTGATTTCGTAGGGGCGCGATTTATCGCGTCCTCAGGATCAGGGCGCGATACCTCGCAGAGGTTCTTGCACCCGCAGGGTGAATCGCGCCCCTACAGTGGTTTACTTGGCTCCGGCACGGTTAATCAGATATTGCGTCAACAGCGGCACAGGCCGTCCGGTAGCGCCTTTTTCCTTGCCCGATTTCCATGCAGTACCGGCAATGTCCAGGTGCGCCCAGCGGTATTTTTTGGTGAAGCGCGCCAGGAAACAGGCCGCGGTAATGCTGCCGCCGGCCCGACCGCCGATGTTTTGCATGTCGGCAAAATTGCTGTCCAGTTGCGGTTGATATTCTTCCCATAATGGCATGTGCCAGGCGCGATCCTGGGTTTGTTCGCCTGCTGCCAGCAGGTCGTGCGCCAATTTGTCCTGGTTGCTGAACAAGCCACTGGCGACATGGCCCAGCGCAATGACGCAGGCGCCAGTCAGCGTGGCAATGTCGACCACGGTGTCGGGTTCAAATTTGGCGGCATAAGTCAGCGCATCGCACAGGATCAGGCGGCCTTCCGCGTCGGTATTCAGGATTTCTATGGTCTGCCCGGACATGCTGGTGACAATGTCGCCCGGTTTGGTGGCGGTGCCGCTGGGCATGTTGTCGCAACTGGGAATGATGCCCACCACATTCAGCTTCAGCCCCATCTCGGCCACAGCCTGCAATGTTCCCAGCACGCTCGCCGCACCGCACATGTCGTACTTCATTTCGTCCATGTCCGCACCCGGCTTGAGTGAGATGCCGCCGGAATCAAAAGTAATGCCTTTGCCGACCAGCACAATGGGTTTTTGTTTGGCGTCAGCGCCACGGTATTGCAGCGTGATCAGCTTGGCCGGTTCCTCGCTGCCCCGGGTGACAGATAGCAACGAACCCATGCCCAGTTTTTTCATGTCGCTTTCTTCCAGCACGGTGGCTTTCAGCGTTTTGTGTTTTTTGGCCAGCGCGATTGCCTGCTGTGCCAGATAGCTGGGCGTACACACATTGCCCGGCAAATTGCCCAAATCCTTGGTCAGTACCATGCCTCGTGCCATTGCTTCGGCTTGGGTCAGTGCGGCCTCCAGCACAGCGTTTGGTTTTACCGCGACCAGGCCGAACTGGATTTTGGTTAATGCCTTTTTTTCTTTTTCAACTTTGCTTTTGAGGCGGTCAGAACGGTAAGCGGTCTCATAGGCAGCCAGCACAGCCTGGCTGATGCACCAGGCCGAATCGCGTCCGATCACCGACAATTCCGCCAGATACAGCACTGCATCTTTGGCGCCGGTGCCTTGCAGTACCCGCATTGCGGCACGGATGCAATCACGGTACTGGCGCGGGCCAAATTCCTGCTGCTTGCCCAGCCCGACCAGCAATATCCGTTCACATAGTGTGTTGGGCACATTGTGCAATAACAGAGTCGTTGCCGCCTTGCCGGGCAGGTCACCACGCGCCACAATATCGCGCAGCGCATGCCGTGAAATCTTGTCCAAAGCTTGCGCTGCCTCGGATAGTTTGCCGCCGTCGAATACTCCCACTACCACGCAGCCGCTGCGCTGTTTTTCCGGGCTGGCTTGTTTTATGCTAAATTCCACACGTATCCCCTTTAAGGTTGCTGGTTTCAAACTCAATGCCGGATTATCCGCAAACTCCTGATTATCTGCAATCCGCTGGGCAAAAATCGCGGCGCACCGGCACGGGCTGGCTGGGCCTGCAACACCGGGGCATATTTCACCATGCCTTGGTGCGCGAATTTTCCCGGATAGGTTTGTATACCTTTTCCATCCTACTCGGAATTGTGGTGTTCACCCAATTAATCCGCCTGCTTGGGGATTCTGTTAAAGGTGTGGTGGTAGTGGACGGCGTGTTGGCGCTGCTGGGTTTCAGTGCGCTGAACTATCTTCCGGTGCTGCTTTCGTTAAGCCTGTTCCTGTCGGTTTTGCTGACGTTGACGCGCAGTTACCGCGACAGTGAAATGGTGGTGTGGTTTGGTTCGGGCATAGGACTGACGCGCTGGATAGGGCCTATCATGTGGTACGCGCTGCCGGTGATTGGGATCATTGCGCTATTAAGCCTGGTGTTATCGCCGTGGGCCATGTCCAAGGCCGAAGAATTCAAACGCCGGCTGAATAGCCGCGATGATGTGGCAATTGCTACCCCCGGCACGTTCCGCGAGTCCAGCCAGGCTGACCGGGTATTTTTTGTCGAGAATGTGGAACTGGGCCAGAACCGGGTGGGCAATATTTTCGTGCAATCGGTGCAACATGACAAAATCGGCACCATGATGGCCAAGCAGGGTTTGCAGGAAACTGCACCCAACGGCGACCGTTTCCTGGTGTTGCTGAATGGTACGCGCTATGAGGGTTCGCCCGGAAAGCTGGATTTCCGTATTGTGCAGTTCGAGCGCTATGCGATGCGCATAGAGGAAGTGGAAGCCCAGGCGCCGCACGTCTGGCCGAAATCGCTGTCCACGATGCACCTGATTGAAAACCCCAGCAGCTGGAATATCTCCGAATTGCAGTGGCGGCTGGGCATGCCACTGAGTGCGCTAGTGCTGGTGTTGCTTGCGTTGCCGCTCAGTTTCGTCAATCCGCGCGCCGGGCGGTCATTCAACCTGATCCTCGCGCTGGTGTTGTATATGTTTTATAACAACCTGATCAGCGTGACTAACACTTGGGTAGGGCAGGGCAAGATTTCTCCGTTTACCGGGTTTATGGGTATCCATGGCTTGATGTTTGGTTTGATGGTGGTGTGGTTCTACCAAAGGATGACGATGTCTTCAGGCCGCTGGTGGGCAGCGCGCCGAATCAGGCGCGAGCGCCGCGGCGCACCCGCAGCAGCGCATCCGCCTGCAGCGGACCAGCCAGCCAGCGATAGGCCCACTCCGCCATGAGACTGCTGACCCTTTACCTGGCCCGTGAGATATACGCCAGCATTGCGCTGGTGTTTGCCGCGCTGTTGATGTTGTTTGCTTTTTTTGACTTGATGCGCGAACTCAGCGCCTTGGGGCGTGGCGATTACCACCTGGGTTATGTGTTGCTGTTTATCGTGCTGACGCTGCCCGGCCATGTGTATGAACTGTTCCCGTCAGCAATTTTGATTGGCACTATCTTTGCGTTGTCGCAAATGGCGTCGCATTCCGAGCTGGTGGTTTACCGTTGTTCGGGCGTCTCGTTGCGACAGATGGTGGGGGCATTGATGGTGATAGGTTTGCCGCTGGTGTTGCTCAGTTACCTGTGCGGCGAACTGCTGGCGCCACCCAGCGACGATATGGCCCAGAGGTTGCGGCTGAAGGCGCAAAAATCAGAAATGTCGTTAAGGGAATTTCGCTCCGGGGTGTGGGTAAAAGATGAGCGCAGTTTTGTAAACGTCAAAAATGTGCTGCCGGATACTTCGATGCTGAACATCAGCATTTATGAATTCGACGATAACTACCATCTGCATTCCATTACCGCGGCCAAGCGCGCAATTTTCCTGGAAAAGAACCGCTGGCAACTGGAAGAGGTCATGCAAACGCGGTTTAGTGACCAGGGCGCCACGGCTAATAACCAGGCCAGTATTGAATGGCATTCCGTGTTAAACCCGGACATTCTGAGTGTGCTGCTGGCCGCCCCGGAAAAGATGTCGGCGTGGAATTTGTATCAATACATCCAGCATTTGCGCGACAACCGCCAGAAAACCGTGCGGTATGAAATTGCCATGTGGAACAAGATAGTCTATCCATTGGCGGTGCTGGTGATGCTATTGCTGGCTTTGCCCTTTGCGGCGCAACAGCGGCGGGAAGGTGGGGTTAGCGGCAAAATTTTCCTGGGGATAGTGCTGGGGTTGACGTTTCACTTTGTCGGCCAGTTGTTCGGCAGGCTGGGTGCGCTCAATGAGTGGCAACCGGTATTGAGCGTCATTGCCTTGCCTATGCTGTTCCTGTCGCTGGCGACTGGGATGCTGTGGTGGACCGAACGACGCTAGGGATTCTCAATATCCTGAAAAATGCAGGTGATCGCGCAAAGACGCAAAGGCGCAAAGAAAGGCAATAGATACAGTTGATTTGTTCATCACCTATTGGGTGAGTAGTGTATGTTTCTGAGTAAGGTGGCGATTTTACTTTGCGTTCTTCGCGTCTTGGCGCGAGGCTGCCTTTTCTAGGGTTATCGGGTGGGGCTGTCGGCAGGTACGCCGCTTGCATCCATGGGTGTTGCTTCATCCACTTCATCTTCAAGAACCATTTTTTTGACCTGTTCGCGCTGCTTGGGCGGCACTTTGCTGAATGAGCGGAATTTATCGCGTGCCTGTTTGCGCTGTTCCGGAGTCAGCTTGCTCCATTTTTTCAGCCGGTCATGCATGCGCTGTTTTTGCACATCGGTCAATTTTGGATAGCGTTTGGCCAGCCTGAGGAAAGGTTGTTGCTGCTCCTCAGGAATGGAATCCCACTCGCTGGCCAGTTGCGCCAGGGCTTCCTGCTGCAGTGGGGTAAGTTTTGACCAGGGTTTAGATGCAGCCAGTAATGGCGGGTGATATATCAGGAAAAAACACAGCGCTAAAAAACGAAGTAATCGGAGGTTCATTTTTTTCAATCTATATAAACATCCATAGGCAAATCGTCGGTCAGGATGGCAATGTCCACATCACTGGTATCGCTTTCTGCAGCCTCCTGGTTCCAATAAGTGGCAGTGCCTAACAGGAAAGCGATAACCAGCAAGGCAGCCGCCCAAAAATGAATTTTTTGCGGCGAATGGCCCCAGCTGAAATTTCCCGCCCAAGCCAGTGCCGGGGATACCCGACGCGATACATGGCGTGCTACAGCCTGATCCCGTGCGTGGCGCAATTTTGCCAGGACCGGCTGGTCCAGCTGCGTGATCGAGCGGTTGAGCAGGTGTTTAATTTTCTCGGTATTCATGTCAGTTGGTTTATTCATGGTAATTGATTCCTTTTAATCGTAACGCGACCGCAATGGCATGCGTGGCGCGCGAACAATGCGTTTTGACACTGCCTTCGGAACACCCCATCACTGCCGCCGTTTGCGCGGTATCCATATCTTCCCAGTAACGCAGCAAGAAGGCCTCTCGTTGACGTGCCGGCAGGGTCATTAAGGCCTGTTCAATCAGCGCAACAAGCTGTAATTGTTGCAGCGAGGCGTCGGGCGCCATGCCCTGGCTATTGTTATCCTGATCCTGCAACCAGTCCAGTGGGTCACTGTCTGTCTCGTCATGCTGCGGCACCAATGAGGACATCAAGGTGGTCCATGTGGAACGCACCTTTTGCCGACGGTAATAGTCGCGTATCGTATTTTGCAGGATGCGCTGAAACAGCATCGGATATTCTTGCGCAGGCTTGTTAGGGTATCTTTCGGCCAGCTTGAGCATGGAATCCTGCACGATATCCACCGCCGCATGTTCGTCGCGTACCGCAAACAGCGCGTGCTTGTAAGCGCGCCGTTCGGTTTCTGCAAGAAATGAGGACAATTCCTCCCGGCTGGCCAGCGTATTCTCCTTATTGAATTGAATGGCTATGGTAATCAAAATATCCGCAAATTGCAGTACTAAAGCCAACATAAAATCGCACTGGCTGCCACAATGGGGTTGACCAAAATGCGTCAAACCTTTATCTTGCGCGGTTCTTCATTTATTGCTTGATCGGTAGTTTGACATGGAGTTGACAGGGGCGGAAATAACCATCAAGTGCTTGCAGGAGGAGGGGGTCGAGTATGTTTTCGGCTATCCGGGCGGTGCCGTTCTGCACATATACGATGCGTTATTTAATCAGGACAAGGTCAGGCACATTCTGGTGCGCCATGAACAAGCGGCGCTGCACGCGGCAGATGGCTATTCGCGTTCCTCGGACAAAGTGGGGGTGGCGCTGGTTACGTCCGGGCCGGGCCTGACCAATGCGGTCACCGGGATTGCCACGGCCTATATGGATTCCATCCCACTGGTGATCATCAGTGGGCAAGTGCCCACCACGATGATAGGCGAAGATGCCTTCCAGGAAGTCGATTCAGTCGGCATTACCCGTCCCTGCGTCAAGCATAATTTCCTGATTAAGGATGTGAAAGACATCGCACCGACCATCAAAAAAGCATTTTATCTGGCTAAATCAGGTCGTCCCGGCCCGGTGCTGGTGGATATTCCGAAGGATATTTCCAATCAGAAAACAGAATTTTCTTACCCGAGCACCGTCAATATCCGTTCCTATCATCCGGCAGGCAAGGGCGACAGTACGCAAATAAAACGTGCGGCGCAGATGTTGCTGGAAGCCAAGCGGCCAATGATCTATAGCGGCGGTGGCGTGATCCTGTCGGGTGCCTCCAAACAACTGATTGACCTGGTGCAGCTGCTGGGCTTTCCATGCACCAACACTTTAATGGGTCTGGGCGCTTATCCGGCGACTGATAAACAATTCGTTGGCATGCCTGGCATGCATGGCACCTACGAAGCCTGTATGGCAATGCAGCATTGCGATGTGCTAATCGCCGTCGGCGCGCGTTTTGATGATCGCGTGATTGGTAAAGTTGAACACTTTGCCCAGGTACCGCGCAAGATTATTCACCTCGATATTGATCCTTCGTCGATTGCCAAGCGCGTCAAGGTCGATGTGCCGGTGATAGGCGACCTGAAATTGGTGCTGGATGAATTGCTCAGCGTATTGCGCAGCAGCAAGCAAAAACCCGATCCGGCAGATTTGGCGGCGTGGTGGAAGCAAGTCAACGAGTGGCGCGTCAAGGGTGGCGGTTTGCGCTATACCAATTCCAGCGAAATCATCAAGCCGCAATATGTGATCGAGCAACTGTACAAGGTAACCGGCGGCGATGCGTTCGTTACCTCGGATGTCGGCCAGCATCAAATGTGGGCGGCGCAATATTACAAGTTTGATAAACCACGACGCTGGATTAATTCCGGCGGCCTGGGCACGATGGGTTTTGGTTTGCCTGCGGCGATGGGCGTGCAGCTGATCAACCCCGGCGCAACGGTGGCCTGCGTCACCGGCGAGGGCAGCATACAGATGAACATTCAGGAGCTGTCCACCTGCAAGCAGTTTCATTTGCCGATCAAGATAGTTTCGCTGAATAACCGCTACCTCGGCATGGTGCGGCAATGGCAGCAGTTTTTCCATGGCAACCGCTATGCCGAATCGTACATGGATGCATTACCGGATTTCGTCAAGTTGACCGAAGCATATGGGCATGTTGGTATGCGCATAGATAAACCCTCGGATGTGGAACCGGCATTGAGGGAAGCGTTTGCACGCAAGGATGACCTGGTATTCATGGATTTTCAGACCGACCCGCTGGAAAACGTGTTCCCCATGGTACCTGGTGGCAAAGGGCTGTCTGAAGTCATGCTGGATCCGAACGCGCCCCATCCTCAAGTGGAAGACCTGTAAATGCGACATATCATTTCGTTGTTGATGGAAAACGAAGCAGGCGCATTGTCGCGTGTGGCCGGGCTGTTTTCGGCGCGCGGGTATAATATCGAATCATTGATAGTGGCGCCGACCGAAGACCCCACTTTGTCGCGCATGACCATAGTCACCAGTGGTTCGGATTCAGTCATCGAACAAATCAACAAGCAGCTCAACAAATTGATAGACGTGGCAGCGGTGATGGACCTGAGTGAAGGCGAACATCTGGAGCGCGAATTGATGCTGGTCAAGGTGCGCTGTGAAGGCGCGGCGCGCGCAGAGTTTAAGAGCATCGTCGATACCTTTCAGGGGCGTTTCATAGATACTTCGGATACGACGTGCACCATTGAATTAACCGATACCTGCGCCAGGTTGGACACTTTTTTGCAGTCGATTGACCGCAATCAAATACTGGAAACCGTGCGCACCGGCGCCTCCGGCATCGGGCGCGGCGAGAGGGTTTTGAAACTTTAGGTTCTGGATTTTAAATTTTATTGGGAAGAGGGCGATATGAAAGTTTATTACGACAAAGATGCAGACTTGTCCCTGATCAAGGGCAAGCAAATAGTGATCATAGGCTACGGCTCGCAAGGCCATGCGCATGCGCTGAACATGAAGGAATCCGGTGTCAATGTCACCGTGGCGTTGCGCAAGAATGGCGCTTCATGGAAAAAAGCCGAAAGTGCCGGCCTCAAGGTGAGCGAAGTGGTGCCTGCCGTGAAAACTGCCGACATCGTGATGATGCTGTTGCCGGATGAAAATATTCCGCAGGTATACAACGATGAAGTCGCGCCTAACATGAAGCAAGGCGCCACTCTGGCGTTTGCCCACGGCTTTAACGTGCATTACAACCAGGTTGTACCACGCGCCGACATGGACGTGATCATGATTGCGCCCAAGGGTCCGGGGCACACCGTGCGTTCCGAATATATCAAGGGCGGTGGCGTGCCTTCGTTGATAGCCGTGTTCCAGGATAAATCCGGCAAGGCAAAAGACCTGGCGCTATCCTATGCCGCCGCGATTGGTGGCACCAAAGGTGGTGTGATCGAGACCAATTTCCGCGAAGAGACTGAAACTGATTTGTTCGGCGAACAGGCTGTGCTGTGTGGTGGCGCAGTAGAGCTGGTCAAGATGGGTTTTGAAACGCTAACCGAAGCGGGCTATGCGCCGGAGATGGCGTACTTCGAATGCCTGCATGAACTGAAATTGATTGTCGACTTGATGTATGAAGGCGGCATCGCCAACATGAATTACTCGATTTCCAACAATGCCGAATATGGCGAATACGTAACCGGCCAGAAAGTGATTGGCGATCAGGCGCGCGCAGCGATGAAAGAAGCGCTGAAAAATATCCAGAGCGGCGAATACGCCAAACGTTTCATTATGGAAGGCCGCAGCAATTACCCCGAAATGACTGCCCGCCGCCGCCTGAATGCCGTGCACCCGATTGAAACAGTGGGCGCCCAGTTGCGCGCGATGATGCCGTGGATCAGCAAAAACAAGCTGGTGGATCAATCTAAAAACTAGGAGTGAGGATTGAGGATCGAGGATTGAGTAAACCCCCGATCCTCGATCCTCAATCCTCAATCCTATGAACAATTACCCCCACCCCATCATTGCCCGCGAAGGTTGGCCATTTCTGGCCATTGCGGTCATTGTGGCGATTACCGCTACGCTGTGGTGCGCAGCGTGGTCGATTCCATTGTGGATCATTGCCGTGTTTGTGCTGCAGTTCTTCCGCGACCCGCCGCGCGAAATTCCACAAGATCCCGATGCGGTCCTGTCACCAGCCGATGGCCGTATTGTGGCGGTAGAGCGTACCCAGGATCCGTATGCGCAACGCGAGGCGATCAAGATCAGCGTATTCATGAATGTGTTCAATGTGCATTCGAACCGCATTCCGGTTGATGGCACGGTGCAGAGCATCCAGTATTTTGCTGGTTCCTTTGTTAACGCCGACTTATCCAAGGCGTCGCTGGAAAACGAGCGCAACGCCCTGTTGATAAAAACCGCGAATGGCCACGATGTAACTTGTGTGCAGGTTGCCGGACTGATCGCGCGGCGTATCTTGTGTTACGTTAACGCAGGCGAAGCTGTACTGCGCGGCCAGCGCTATGGATTTATCCGCTTTGGTTCGCGCGTGGATGTGTACTTGCCGTTGGCGGCTTCCGTGAAAGTGGCGATTGGTGATAAAGTGTCAGCGACCAGCACGGTTTTAGCGATATTTCCCATTGCGGCCAGGCCCAAGCACAGCTAGGCGCCAGCAACAGCACAAATAAAATCTGAGGATACCCATCATGTCTGAACTGGAACACCGTAAAGATATGAATCTGCGCAGGCGTGGCATCTACCTGCTACCCAACCTGTTGACCACAGCGGCCCTGTTCGCTGGTTTTTACGCGATTGTGCAGGCTATGAACAGCCGGTTTGAATATGCCGCCGTGGCGATGTTCATCGCCATGGTGCTGGATGGCCTGGATGGCCGCGTGGCGCGGCTGACGCACACCCAAAGTGAATTCGGCGCAGAGTATGACAGCCTGTCGGATATGGTGTCGTTTGGCGTGGCGCCTTCGGTGTTGATGTATGAGTGGGCGTTTCGTGACTTGGGCAAGCTGGGCTGGTTCGCAGCGTTTATCTATTGCGCTGGCGCTGCCTTACGGCTGGCGCGTTTCAATACCAACATCGATACGGTAGACAAGCGCTATTTCCAGGGCCTGCCCAGCCCGGCGGCGGCGGCACTGATTGCCGGTTTTGTCTGGGTAATGCTGGACAACGAATTCAGCGGCCGCGAATTGCGTTGGTATGCTGTGGTGCTGACCGTTTTTGCCGGTATAAGCATGGTCAGCAATATTCGGTTTTACAGCTTCAAAAATATCAATATGCGAAAAAGCGTGCCGTTCATTGTCATCGTACTGGTCGCGTTGTTCTTCATCCTGATATCGAGCTATCCACCCGGCGTGCTGTTCATGCTGTTCCTGGCCTATGCACTGTCCGGCTATGTGCTGTGGCTGCTGGATTTGCGCAAGAAAATCTCCCCACCTGCGGAATAGCGGTGGGGCAGTTCCATGCTTGGAATAACTCAGGAAACCTATGGCCATTAAACCCCCTTTCAATTCGCAAACTTTCCTCGCCATTGTCGGCCGCGGCAAGAAAACGCTAAAGTCCAAAAAGAACGCAGTACTCTTTGCTCAAGGGGATGCTGCCGATGCAGTGTTCTATATCACCGCAGGAAAGGTCAAGCTGACCGTGGTGTCTCCACACGGCAAGGAAGCGGTGGTTGGAATATTGGGGGAAGCCAATTTTTTCGGGGAAGGCTGCCTGGCAGGGCAGCCGCTGCGGATGGCCACCGCAATTTCAGTGGGCGATTCCACCATCGTCCGCATTACCAAGGCCACAATGGTGCGGGTGTTGCATGAACAACCTGATTTCTCGGAATTGTTCATGGCCTATCTGCTGTCGCGCAATATCCGCATCGAAGAAGACCTGGTGGACCAGTTATTTAATTCCAGCGAGAAGCGTCTGGCCAGAATTCTGCTGCTGCTCGCCCATTTCGGCAAAGAAGGCAAACAGGAACTGGTCATTCCAAAAATAAGCCAGGAGACTTTGGCGGAGATGGTCGGCACGACGCGTTCCCGCATCAGTTTCTTCATGAACAAATTCAGGAAGCTCGGCCTGGTTGAATATAACGGCGTATTGCGCGTGCATAGCGGGCTGGTTAGTGTTGTTCTGCACGATTAACCGCTTTCCTCCCTCTCGTTTTAGGGAGCGCCGAACAAGACTGAATTCGTCACTCCCGCGAAGGCGGGAGTCCAGTGAACTAAAGCTGGATGCCCGCCTGCGCGGGCATGACGACTTATTATTCGGTGTTTTTTTAAATTTTATTCAAAACTGAGCAATTTTGCTCAGACAGTAACTTTCCCCTCGGTAACAATGCCTGCTCGAAGTGAATAAATCTGCTTTGGCATTTCATTCCCATGCTTGCCGTTCCCCTAAGGGCTGCTTCTTGTGTTGTTCAGGTGCCTGCCGATGAGTTGCGCTTCGTTAAACTTAATAAAGGAACGAAAATGAACAAACTCAATATGTATTCCAAACCGTTGCTATACGTGACTACCTTGTTGTTAACAGCCGTTGTGGCTGGATGTGGCGGTGATGGTGGTAGTGGTACATCCACAACCCTGACCCAAACCGGGTCAACGTGCACAGGCGTGGGCTGCGTGAACCTTGGAACGGCGGGTAATTATGCGATTTTAGCCAACACAGGAATTGCCACTGACGCGAATGCATCGGTAATTACCGGCAATATCGCAACCGGCCCGGGGGTCACCTCGACCGCCATTACTGGCTTTGCGTTGAACCTGCCCGCAGCGAGCCCCTACGCTACCTCCGCCCAGGTAAGTGGAAAGGTGTACGCATATGACTATGCGGCCCCTACGCCAACTCAGGTAAACACCGCCTCACTCGACATGGGAACTGCCTATACCGCTGCCGCGGCGATGGCAACAGCTGGGGGTGGACTGACTTATCAAGCCTGTCCTGGAGCCGGTGACATGAGTGACGTGAACAATGCGTTAGCGCCCGGGGGCAGCTTCCCGGTCAGCGGCGTTCCTGCAGGCGTCTATACCTGTGGTGTCGCCATTACTATACCGGGTACCCTGACACTGAATGGCAGCGCAACGGATGTGTGGGTTTTCAAAACTAACTCAACGCTTAATCAGACCGGCGCTACGAATGTGCTGTTGACCGGCGGGGCACTGGCCAAAAATGTATTCTGGCAGGTGGCGGGTGCGGTAACCATTGGCGCGGATGCGAATTTTAAGGGCATCATTCTGGGCCAGACCGCGATCACGTTTGGCAACAATTCGGCCATTGATGGCAGGCTGCTTGCACAGACTGCAGTCACCCTGGATGCGACCACCGTTACCCAACCCTAAGCTCACGTCAGGATTAAAATGCATGCAAAACGCCTCACTTCGCTGAGGCGTTTTGCATAGTAATGTCAAGGTTGTTGCTTAAACAAACAAAAGCCGTTATATTTCGGTCATGCATTTCTCACGCCACATTTCGCAGTTACATTCCACGTTCAGCCTGCTGGCTGCGCTGCTGCTGCGCGTCGCGCGCTAATTAAACTTCCCTCCGTTTTAAAGCAGGCGGCATCTCCCCGACATCTCTCTGGGATAGCCGCGAGTTAAATATTTCTATTGGAGTCCAACATGACTGACAGGTTGATAATATTCGATACGACATTGCGCGATGGCGAGCAAAGCCCTGGCGCGTCCATGACCAAAGAAGAAAAATTGCGCATTGCCCGGCAACTGGAAAAATTAGGCGTGGATGTCATTGAAGGCGGGTTTGCCGCAGCCAGTCCGGGTGATGCGGATGCGATCCATGGTATTGCAGCGGCCATTAAAAATTCCACGGTATGTTCATTGGCGCGCGCGATGGAGCGCGATGTGCGCGCAGCGGGTGAGGCGATCAAACCGGCCAGGTCAGGCCGTATCCACACCTTTATCGCCACATCGCCGATACACATGGAAAAAAAGTTGCGCATGCAGCCGGACCAGGTGGTGGAAGCGGCAGTGAAGGCAATAAAACTCGCGCTGGAATATACCGACGACGTGGAATTCTCTGCCGAAGATGCGGTGCGCTCGGAAATGGGTTTTCTGGTGCGGGTGTTTGACGCGGCGATTCAGGCCGGGGCAAAAACATTGAACGTGCCCGATACCGTGGGTTACAGCATTCCCGCATTGTGGGGTGAGCGTATCAAGCAATTGATCGCGCGCGTGCCGAACAGCAATAAAGTAATCTGGTCCACCCATTGCCACAACGACCTCGGCATGGCCTCGGCCAATTCGCTGGCCGCAGTGATGAATGGTGCGCGCCAGGTGGAATGCACGATCAACGGCCTGGGCGAACGCGCCGGCAATGCCAGCCTGGAAGAAATCGTGATGGCGGTAAAAACGCGGCGCGATGTATTCAGCTGCGATACGCGCATAGACACCACGCAGATTGTCGCGACTTCCAAGCTGGTATCCAGCATTACCGGTTATCCGGTGCAGCCAAACAAGGCCATCGTCGGCGCGAATGCGTTTGCCCACGAATCCGGCATTCATCAGGATGGCGTGATCAAGCATCGCGAGACTTACGAAATCATGCGCGCCGAAGACGTGGGTTGGGGTGCCAACAAGATATCGCTGGGCAAGCTTTCTGGGCGGAATGCCTTTCGCACTCGCCTGCAAGAGCTGGGCATAGTGCTGGAAAACGAAGATGCGGTGAATGCCGCGTTCTCGCGCTTCAAGGATTTAGCTGACCGCAAGCAGGAAATTTTCGACGAGGACTTGCAGGCGCTGGTCAGCGAAGGCGGCATAGCGCAAGTCAGCGAACATTATCACCTGGTGTCCATGCGCGCGCATTCGGAAACCGGCATCCTGCCGCTGGCGCAAGTCGTGATGAGCGTGGGCGGCAAGGAATACACTGCCGAAATGCAAGGCGGCGGCCCAGTGGATGCGACGTTCAAGGCCATAGAAAAAATTGCCCAGAGCGGCACTGAACTGCAATTGTATTCAGTCAACAACATCACCAGCGGCACCGATGCGCAGGGTGAGGTGACCGTGCGGCTGGCCAAAGGCGGCCGTATTGTTAACGGCCTGGGTGCGGATACCGATATTGTCGTGGCCTCAGCCAAGGCTTATTTGAATGCGTTGAATAAGCTGGGTGAAGGGGCAGACCGCGCACATCCGCAGCTTTAATCTCGCGGCGATCGGGTGGTATTCTTGAACGGATTGCTGTCATTCAGTTCGTCCACATACTGGCTGATGCTGCCTGCTTCGCGCTGCAGGAATTCCTCAACTGCCCGCGAAAATTCTGGATGTTGCAGCCAGTGCGCTGACCATGTCGTCACCGGCAGGAATCCACGGGCCAGCTTATGTTCGCCCTGGGCGCCGCCTTCAAATGTGGTGATCCCATGCTCAATGCAAAATTCAATGGCCTGATAGTAGCAAGTTTCAAAATGCAGGCCGGCATGGTACTCCAGCGTTCCCCATGAGCGTCCATACAGTGCATTCCTGGTGTAAAAATTGATGGCACAGGCAATCGGTTGGCCATTGAGTAACGCGACAATCAGCAAAACATTGTGCGGCATCGTCGCGCCAATACGCTTGAAGAACGCCAGGTTCAACGGTTGTGGTGAATTATATTGCCGCAATGTGCGGGTATAACAACGCATGAAAAATTCCCAGTGCGCATCCGTGGCTTGTTCGCCCTGGATTCGCTCAAAGCTGATGCCCGCTGCACTAACCTGGCGCCGCTCCTGGTTTATTTTTTTGCGCTTGTCGCGGCGCAACGCAGACAAGTATCCTTCAAAATCGGCATATCCCGGATTGTGCCAGTGCAGCTGCACGCCGCGCCGCAGCATCATGCCGTGTTGCTGCATGTCCAATGCCTGCTGTTCGTTCGGGAACAGGCAATGAAAAGAAGACAGCCCCGTTTCCTGCGCCAGCTGCAATGCCGCATCAATCAGCTGTGCCCGTACTTCAGCTGAAGCTGACAGTATGCGCAAACCGGCCACCGGCACAAACGGCACCGCGCACAATAATTTTGGGTAATAGCGCAGGCCGTGCTGATGGTAGGCTTCGGCCCAGGCCCAATCAAAAACAAATTCGCCATAAGAGTGATGTTTGAGGTAAAGCGGCATCGCTCCCGCCAACTGGTCGTCCTGCCACAACGTCAAAAATTGCGGTTGCCAGCCGGTGGCGGCCGTAGTGCAGCCGCATTCCTGCAACGCCAGTAAAAAAGCATGGCAAAGAAACGGGTTGTGCCCCGCAAGAGTGTTCCATTGTGTCGCAGGGATATCCGCGATGCGGTCAATTATCTTTAAGTTCATGGCGGGAATAAGATTGTACAGGTTTCATTAATCAGGCTTATGTGTGGTTAACAGTATTCCTATGTCCCTCAAACCGTGTAAGATTACGTCAAGGGCCCTCAAGATTGTTGTGCAGCCCGAATGGATAATGAACCCGAATTGATAATGAACAGGAATCGCCCCAAACACCTCGCCCTGCATTTAATCAAGTTGCCCCTGCCTGGTGTGGTTTCCATCCTGCACCGCCTTAGCGGGCTGGTATTGTTTATGCTGCTGCCATTATTGCTACTGATGCTGCAATACAGCTTGCGCTCGATTGAAACCTATACCCGTCTGCTGGAAGTACTGCAAAATCCGGTTATTAAATTAATGCTGCTGGGAACAGGGTGGGCGTTTTTCCACCATTTCTGTGCCGGCATACGTTATCTGGCGATTGACCTGGACTTGGGTGTGGAGTTGGCGCCCGCGCGCGCAACCAGCCGGCTGGTGCTGATCATCAGCGCGGCCCTTACCGTGCTGTTTGGAGTGTGGCTGTGGTAGACCGCATTGTAACCGGTGCGCACTATGGCTTGAGCGACTGGCTGGCGCAGCGCATCACGGCTGTGTTGATGGCAATTTATATGCTGTTCATGGCGGGGTACATAGCGTTACACCCGGATTTTGGCTACGACAGGTGGACCGGATTGTTTTCCAACCAGGTGATGCGCGCCTGCTCGCTGCTATTCCTGTTATCAGTGTATTACCACGCGTGGGTAGGAATGCGGGATATTGTGATGGATTACGTTAAGTCGGCCGGTGTCCGCCTCGCGGTCTACATATTGGTAATAATCGCGCTGTTGCTCTATGTGATTTGGGCGGTGCAGATACTATGGGGACTCTGATGAGCGTCAAAAAAATAATTTATAAAAATTCAGCTTTATGAAAGTAGCAAAGCGGACTTTTGATGTGGTGATAGTAGGCGCAGGTGGCTCCGGCATGCGCGCTGCGCTGGCGTTGTCGGAAGCGGGCCTGAAGGTGGCGGTGCTGTCCAAGGTGTTTCCGACGCGCTCCCATACCGTCGCGGCTCAGGGCGGCATTGCGGCATCGCTGGGTAACATCGCCGAAGACAACTGGCACTGGCATATGTACGACACGGTAAAAGGTTCGGATTACCTGGGCGACCAGGACGCAATTGAATTCATGTGCCGCGCGGCGCCGGAAGTGGTGTACGAACTGGAACATTTCGGCATGCCGTTTGACCGGCTGGATAACGGCAAAATATACCAGCGCCCGTTCGGCGGGCACATGCAAGGTTACGGCAAGACACCGGTGCAGCGCGCCTGCGCGGCTGCCGACCGAACTGGTCACGCGCTGCTGCATACGCTGTATCAGCGCAACGTGCAGGCCAATACCCATTTCTTTGTGGAATGGATGGCGCTGGATTTGATTCGCGACGAGGAAGGCGATGTGCTGGGGGTGACCGCGATGGAAATCGAAACCAGCGAAGTGATGATTTTGGAAGCGCGCGCCACGTTGTTTGCCACTGGCGGTGCCGGAAGAATTTTCAAGGCCAGCACCAATGCCTATATTAATACTGGTGATGGTTTGGGTATGGCCGCGCGGGCCGGTATTCCGCTGGAGGACATGGAATTTTTTCAGTTTCATCCGACCGGCGTGCATGGTGCGGGCGTGCTGATATCAGAAGGCGTGCGTGGTGAAGGCGGTTATCTGGTTAACAAGGATGGCGAGCGTTTTATGGAACGCTATGCGCCGAACGCCAAGGATTTAGCCAGCCGCGACGTGGTGTCGCGCGCCATGGCGACCGAGATCAAGGAAGGCCGCGGCTGCGGTCCCAATCATGATCACGTCTTGCTGAAACTGGATCACATCGGCGAAGCGGTCATCCGCCAGCGCTTGCCCGGCATACGCGAAATCGCGCTCAAGTTCGCGCACGTTGATCCGGCGCGCGAGCCGATTCCGGTGGTGCCGACAGCACATTATATGATGGGCGGCATACCGACCAATTATCACGGGCAAGTGGTCGCGCCATACAAGACCGGCCCCGAAGAAATCGTGCAGGGCCTGTATGCGGTGGGCGAATGCGCGTGCGTTTCTGTGCATGGCGCAAACCGGCTGGGCTGCAATTCGTTGCTGGATTTGCTGGTGTTCGGGCGCGAAGCGGCGCGGCAGATTATCGAAGACCTGCAGCGCAACCCGCACCCCAAGGCCTTGCCAGCCGATGCTGCGGATCGGCCACTAGCGCGTTTGGCGCGGCTGGAAAGTCAAAGGAACGGCGAAAGTGTAGCCGAGGTGGGCGCGGCAATGCGCCAGGTCATGCAGCATCATTGCGGCGTATTCCGTTTCCCCGACTTGCTGGCCGAAGGCGTGCAAAAAATTCGTGCTGTGGCTGAGAGGGTAAAATACACCGCAATCAAGGACCACAGCAAAGTATTCAACACCGCGCGCGTGGAAGCGCTGGAGCTGGATAACCTGATGGAAGTGGCGCAAGCCACAATGCATGCCGCCGCCGCCCGCGAAGAAAGTCGCGGTGGCCATGCGCGCGATGATTTTCCGGATCGCGATGACGACCATTGGTTAAAACACTCGCTATACTTCAGCGAGGGGAATAAACTGGATTACAAACCGGTGCGGTTAAAGCCGCTAACGGTGGAATCGTTCCCGCTCAAGGCGCGGGTGTATTAGAGGCAATTTCTGCAAAGGACATTCTTGTCCACACCGAAATTGGGGGAGCCGCACAAAGCATGGCAAAGCAGAAAACAAAAACAAAATCTGCATCAGGGGAAGATTCGCAAATCCTCAGCTACCGTCATCCGAATAAACGGGTGAATAATCCCGATGTTGGGTTGGTTAACCCGGAGACCGACCCGGCGCAACCGAAAACTGCTTGGGCTTATGATCCGCACCTTGATCCCGCGCTGCAATTCGATGTGCGGCGTGCGCAGATCGAAAAGCTGATTGACGATGCGCTGGCAAGCGGCGACAACGACACCATGCGCGACGCGCTGGCCGAACTGAAGCGACTGCAATCCCCATATCTCAACTGGGCTGGCAAGGCCGAGCGCACCAGCTTCGACATAGACACCATTTCCCTGCACGTCCACGAACGCATAGACCCGGCCAGTATTCTGTCGGCAGTGCGTAAAGCCATGTCCTCCTCGCCCTCCGGGAGAGGGGCTAGGGGTGAGGGAAAGCCCAGCGGCAAACAAAAACTCCCAGCATGGCAACAACCCGGCCTGTTCGATGCGCCATTCGAGAATGTGCCGCTGCGCGATGCGATAGATTTTTACCGCCACGAGCGCGGTTGGGCGAACCGGATGGTTGCGGGCGACAGTCTGCTGGTGATGAACTCGCTATTGCAAAAAGAGAGCATGGCCGGACAGGTGCAGATGATCTACATTGACCCGCCCTATGGCATCAAGTACGGCTCCAACTTCCAGCCCTTCACCAATAAGCGCGATGTAAAAGACCGCAAGGACGAAGACCTCACCCAAGAACCAGAGATGATCAAGGCGTTTCGCGACACCTGGGAACTAGGCATCCACTCCTACCTCACTTATTTACGCGATCGGCTGCTGCTGGCGAAGGAGCTGCTACACGAGACAGGGAGCGTGTTTGTGCAGATTTCGGATGAGAATTTGCATCATGTTCGTGAACTGCTGGACGAAGTATTTGGTGAGGATAATTTTAGTTCGTTGATATACTTTTCAACGACAACAGGGCAAGCGAGTAAGTTACTTCCATCTAGTGGTGATTACATCCTCTGGTACGCAAAAAACAAGGCGTTTGTAAAATATCGACAGCTATTTCACGATAAAGCTACTGGTGACCTTGCCAGCTATTCCAAGGCGCGACACAAAGCTGGAAAGATTCGCGTATTAACCAAAATCGAACAAGATGATCACCAAAAAATTGGTGAAGACTGGGATGTTTTTTCTGCTCAAAATTTACGCTCTCAAGGCGCCGGCGATGATGGAAGTAAAATATTTTCTGCGTTTGGAAAAGATTTCGACTGCGGCCAAAACCACCATTGGAAGACCCCACCAGTGCCGGGGATGCGTAGAATTGTCTTTGCTAATCGTATTCTGGTGAATGGGAACACGCCCAATTATGTTCGATTCGTAAAAGACCATCCTGTTTTTCCGGTTACAGACAGATGGCTTGATACGGCCATTGCAGGATTTTCAGGGGACAACAAACAGTATGTCGTCGAAACCCCAAGCAGAGTTATCGAACGATGCACCCTCATGACCACCGATCCCGGCGACCTCGTCTTTGATCCAACCTGCGGCAGCGGAACCACGGCCTTCGTCGCCGAGAAATGGGGACGGCGCTGGATCACCTGCGACACCTCGCGCGTGGCGGTGACACTGGCCAAGCAGCGGTTGATGACCGCGAGCTACGATTACTACGAACTCAAATATCCGCACGAGGGCTTGAAGAGCGGCTTTATCTACAAGACCGTGCCGCACGTCACGCTGAAATCCATCGCCAACAATACGGAGATCGACGAGATATACGAGCGGATGCATCCAGAGGTGGAAGCTGCTTTGCAGGCTTTGAATAAAGCCGCGAAGCAGAAATTTAAGGAATGGGATGTGCCATTCGACTCCCCCGCCGATTGGACGGAGGCCGCGCGCAAACCATTCGATGCTTTTCATACTGCGCGCCAGTCCATGCAAAAGCAGATGGATTTGTCCATCGCCGCCCATGCCGATCAGGAAACGCTCTACGATCAACCGCAGGTGTCGAAGAACAAGTTGCGCATCACCGGCCCGTTCACGGTGGAGGCGGTGCCGTTCCCGACGGTTTATGCGCTGGAAGAATCCATCCAGCCACAAGAGGCGGATGTGGCGATTGCGCGATCCGGTGAATCATCACGGCAGCACCAGTGGCGCGACGAGTTGCTGAAGACCGGCATACGCGGCAAGGGCGGACAGATGCTGAAATTTGCCGAACTGGAAACGCTGCCGGGGACGCGCTATTTACATGCCAGTGGTTCGCTGGCAGATACCAGTGAGCGCGCAGTGGTGAGCTTCGGCCCGGAACATGCTGCCTTGGAGCAGCGGCAGGTTGCACTAGCACTGGACGAGGCGGCGGAATTGTTCCCGCGACCCAAGGTGATTGTGTTCTGCGCTTTCACTTTTGACCCGGAAGCGGCCAAGGACATTGACCATCTCAAGGGCATCACCGCGCTCAAGGCGCAGATGAATACCGACCTGCTCACCGAAGACCTGAAGAAAGGCCGTTCCAGCAATCAGTCGTTCTGGCTGATGGGGCAGCCGGATGTGGAAGTGCGCCAACGCAAGGATGGATGCTACGAAGTCGAGGTGCATGGCTTCGATTACTTTGATACCACCAAGGGTGAGCTGGTATCGGGCGGCAAGAACAAGATTGCCGTTTGGATGCTGGATACCGATTACGATGACCGTTCGCTGTTTCCGCGTCAGGTGTTCTTTCCGCTGGCGGGCAAAGACGATGGCTGGTTCAAACTCAAGAAGAACATTCGGGCAGAGTTGGATGAGGAAGGGATGAAAGCCTTTCACGGCACGGCTTCGCTGCCGTTCGAGGCGGGGGAAAATCGCAAGGTGGCGGTGAAGATCGTGGATGATCGCGGGATTGAGTCGTTGAAGATTATATTGTTGGAATAGCGGGGTACTTAAAAATGTATATCACTTATTTGAAGTTAAAAAACTGGCGCAATTTCCCCGAAGCGGAAGTGCATCTGGCTCGCCGATCTTATATTATCGGGCCGAATGCATCCGGGAAATCCAACTTGCTGGATGTCTTTCGTTTTTTGCGTGACATAAGCAAATCGGCAGGTGGTGGGTTGCAGAAGGCAGTTGAGGATCGAAGCGGAATTACGAAGCTACGTTGTCTCCATGCGCGTCGCGATCCAGAAGTGAAAATCGAGATACATCTTGCAGAATCTCCAGATGATGAAGTGCCAGCATGGAAGTACGTGCTTGGATTTACGGAAGTCAAAGGCGCGCAGTACCCACAGGTGTCAACAGAAGAGGTTTGGAAAAAAGGTGTCCGCGTTATATCGCCGCGTCCCGATAAAGACGATCTTAAAGACCCTCGATTACTAACAGAAACTCACTTGGAGCAGACTAGAGCGAATAGCGAGTTCCGTGAAATTGCAGAGTTCTTTAGCGGGGTAACCTACCTTCATTTGGTGCCGCAATTACTTAAGTTTGGTGACAAGATTGGGGGCAATCGGCTTGAGGATGATCCGTTCGGGCAAGGTTTCCTTGAGCGTATTGCCAAGTTCCCGGCAAAAACTCGTGATGCCCGTCTGAGCAAGATTGGAAAGGCGCTGTCTGCCGCAGTCCCACAACTAAAAGAGTTGCGTTATAAGCCGGATAAAATGGGGCATCCTCATCTTGAAGCGCTGTACGGACATCACCGTCCCAATGCCGGTTGGCAACGGGAGGAGCATTTCTCCGATGGCACGTTGCGGCTGCTGGGTATTTTGTGGTCACTGCTGGAGGGTAATTCGCTATTGTTGATTGAAGAGCCAGAACTCTCTCTTCATCAGGCCGTGGTGGAGCAGATACCATTGTTGATTGATCGTGTGCAGCGAGCTACCAAGCACCGTCGCCAGATCATCATCAGTACTCATAGCGAAGCAATGCTGAACAGTATGGGGATTGATTCTCGCAGTGTGGTAGTGCTTGATCCAAGTAAAGAGGGAACGCATGCACGCCCGGTTAGTGAGGCGGAATCGAAAGGGCTACGGGCGGGTTTGTCGGTAGCTGATGTGGTACTGCCACAGACACGACCGGCAGGTGTCGAGCAGTTAGGGCTGTGGTAAATGACCGAGATTTATATCGCAACCGAAGATGCCTTGAGTGAAGCGGTTGCTGAACGATTGGTTCTTGAAGCAAATCATGGATTGAGTATCGCTGTGCGGATGGGTAGGAAGGGCAATACTTACCTGCAACAGAAGGCTGCTGGCTTGGCAAAAACCGCACGTTCTATTCCTGTTTTGCTGCTAACCGATTTGGATCGCGTGGATTGCCCGCCGACATTGATAAATGACTGGCTTGGCAGGCGGCATTTGCCGCAAGGTTTTCTGTTTCGGGTGGCGGTGCGAGAGATTGAGGCGTGGCTGCTGGCAGACAGAGGTGCGTTCGCAAAATTTTCTGGTGTGCCGGTTAATAAAGTGCCTCAAAACCCGGAGTCACTTGATGATCCAAAACAGATGCTCATTAACTTGATACGGAGGCATGGTCGGAGCGCTATCAAGTCCGAAATACTTCCCGATGAAGATTCCAATGCAAATGTGGGCATTGGTTACAACCAGATTTTGAGCGGGTTTGTTCGAGATTCTTGGTCGCCTGTAAAGGCGGCTAAACATGCTGACAGTTTGGCACGAGCGCGTAATCGACTAAGTGAGATTGCACGCGTGGTCAATTACGGTGGCGCAGGATAATGCCAACGAATAAACCCAAATCCCTCATCATCAACACCCCCTACATCTGCCCGCAGCAGCATTGGGAGCAGGCGCGTGATGGTACGCTCAAGCTGGTTGCGGAGCGACGGCCTGCCGGGTATGAGATTTTCGATGTGCGCAACAACACCCGCCGCACGGAACGGCTGGATCGGGTCAATGAAATTCGCCAACGGGTGGATGCGTGGCGTACGCAGGATTACCCCGGCATTACTTCGATCACGCGCTCTTTGCTCCAGCACTGGTTTGACCAGAGTGCGCGGCAATATCCTTTCTACTTTTGCCAACTAGAGGCAATTGAGACGCTGATCTGGTGGATAGAGGCTGCGGCTGAATTCAAGCAGGGGATAGGTGTGCCGGGCGACGGCGGCGCGTGGCAACGGTTGTGCAACAAGATGGCAACAGGCAGCGGCAAGACGGCGGTGATGGCGATGATTATCACTTGGCAGGTGTTGAATGCGCTGACCTACCCGAAACGCAACAAGGATTTTTCCCGCGCGATTTTCATCGTGGCGCCGGGTCTGACTGTGAAAGAGCGGCTGCGGGTGCTGTATCCCGGCGAACCAGATAATGATTACGATACTTTCGGCTTATGCCCTTCCGAATCTTTGCGCCAGAAGTTGAATCAGATGGAGTTGCGGGTGGAAAACTGGCACACCCTGATGCCACTCAAGGAAGCAGACCGTTCAGTGGTGAAGAAGGGTGCGGAAAGCGATGAAGCCTTTACCCGTCGGGTGTTGGGCAAGCTGGCCGGTTATCGCGATCTGGTCATTATCAACGACGAGGCGCACCACGCTTACCGCATACCGGCTGAGTTGAAGATCAGCAAGAAGCAGGCAGCCGAGCAGGGACTGGACCTTGATGAGGCGACGCGCTGGGTGGAGGGGCTGGATCGTATTCACAAGACGCGGCGAATTCAACGCTGCTTTGATTTATCTGCTACGCCGTTCGCGCCGACTGGTAAGGCCAGCACAGAGGCTGGGTTGTTTGATTGGATCGTGTCAGATTTTGGCTTGAACGATGCGATTGAAGCAGGCTTGGTTAAAACTCCGCGCGTTGTGATTCGTGATGATGCTTTGCCGGACACGAAAACTTACCGCTCCAAGCTGTATCACATTTATCGCGATCCAGAAGTGGCGGAGGACTTGAATCGTAAAGCCGAAGCGCACGAGGCATTACCCAAGTTGGTGAAGGACGCCTATGCTTTACTGGGCGCGGATTGGCGCGAGACGCTCAAACAATGGCAGGCGGCGGGACATACTTCGCCGCCGGTGATGCTGACCGTATGCAACCGCACTGAGACTGCCGCACGCATTGAACATTTCTTCCGTCACGGCGATGCGCATTGGCCGGAAATGAATGTGCCTGACAAAACCTTACGCGTGGATTCCAGGGTGCTGGAAAAAGCCGAAGTGGGCGAGACTGCCGCCACGGACAAGGATTACGAAGCACGGCTGCACGCCATCATTGATAGCGTCAATCTGCCGGAAACTAAAAAGCAGAAGTGGCGCGATATGAAGAAAGAGGAACTGCTGCGCGAAATTGTTGATAACGTCGGCAAGCGCGGTGGGGCAGGACAAGACTTGCAAAACGTGATTTCGGTGGCGATGCTGTCGGAAGGATGGGACGCCAAGAATGTCACCCACATCATGGGTCTGCGCGCCTTCACCAGTCAGTTGTTGTGCGAACAGGTGATTGGTCGTGGCTTAAGGCGAGTTGGTTACGACATTGACGAAAACGGTTTATTCAATCCGGAATATGTAAATGTGTTTGGCGTGCCGCTTTCAATTTTTCAGGATGCCGGTGAGGGGGGTGAGCCGCCACCTCCACCCAAGCCCAGCGTTCAGATTGAATCGTTAATTGAGCGTAATGATCTTGAAATACGTTGGCCGAATGTGTTGCGCGTTGATACAGTGGTTCGCCCCTTATTGGTAGTTGACTGGGAAAAAGTTGGCGTGCTGATGTTAGACCCTGCGCGGACGCCCATAAGTGTAGAAATTGCGCCAGCCGTGGGCGGCGCAACCGACATGAGCAAGGTGCATGAGATTGATCTGGAAAAATTACCAGAGGAATTCCGGCTGCAACGTCTGACATTTCAGGCAGCGCGCAAAGCGTATGAGGAAATCGCTGGGCGTTTCACCGGGAATAAAGATTTTTTGGTTTTTCAGTTGATCAAGCTAGTCGAGCAGTTTTTCGAGTCAGACAAGCTGGATATTCCTTCGCTGTTCCATCAGGAGCCATTGCGCAAACGGATATTGTTGGCGTTGAACATTGATCTTGTCGTTCAACATCTACTGCGGTTTATACACGAGCAAAATACTGAGAAGATCGAGCCAGTGTTCGACGAGGAATCTCCGATAGGCTCAACCCGCTACATGCGCACTTGGTACACCACCAAGCCATGTCAGCCGACACGCAGATCACAAATAAGTCATGTTGTGGTAGACAGCAGTTGGGAGATGCATACGGCCAATCTGCTTGAAAAAAACAAGCTGGTACAGTCGTATGCCAAGAACGATCATCTTGGTTTTCAGATTCACTATCTATGGAATGGCGTGCGCCGTCGGTTTGTGCCTGACTTCCTGATACGTCTAGCAAATGGTAAGACCTTGATACTAGAAATCAAGGGAGAAGATTCAGAGCAGAACCGCGCCAAGCGTGCTGCGCTGGATGTTTGGGTGCAAGCGGTGAACAGCAAGAGCGGGTTTGGTGAATGGTGCTGGGATGTGGCATTTCAGCCAGCGCAGATTCAGGATATTCTAGCGAAGCATTGCTCTGAAGCAAAAGAAGGATGACAATGATACTCCGTGCCACTGATGCGGACATTGAAGCTGTGCCATGCAGGTGACGGTGGAATCGTTCCCGCTCAAGGCGCGGGTGTATTAATTGAAGCTGGAGGGTGACATGAAAAATTTATTTTTTGTAGTCTTGCTGTCGAATATCCTTACTCCGCTGACAGCGGGGGCAGCGGGTGATGACGAATTATGGGAAGTGCAAACCGCGATGGATGTCGGGATAACCGTGCTGCCTGCGGTGACCCATACCGTTTGCCTGGGCAAAGGCGGCGCGTACAAACCGGAACAGTTCCTGCAGCAGAATAATTGCGAAATGACTGACCTTACTGTATCCGGAAACAAAACCAACTGGAAGGTGCATTGCACCGGCGCAGATGCGTTGGATGGCCAGGGTGAAGTGATACGCACTGCCGACACGATGAAGGGCACAGTCTATATGTCCACCCGTGGCATGCAGACTAACCAGATTATTTCCGGCAAGCGGATCGGCTCCTGCCAGCAGGAATGATGGCCCTAATGAAATTTCGCATATACCGTTACAACCCGGAAACCGATGCCCAGCCCTACATGCAGGATTTTGATCTGGCGATGGAGGCGGGCGATGCGATGTTGCTGGACGCGCTGTTGCTGATCAAGGAACAGGACGACAGCCTGTCGCTGCGCAAATCTTGCCGCGAAGGCGTGTGTGGCTCGGACGGCATGAACATCAATGGGCGCAACGGCCTGGCCTGCATCACACCGTTGTCTAGCTTGAAACAGCCGATTGAGATACGTCCGCTGCCCGGCCTGCCGGTGATACGCGATCTGGTGGTGGACATGACGCAGTTTTTTAAGCAATACCATTCGATCAAACCTTATCTGGTGAACAACGATCCGCCGCCAGAGACCGAGCGTCTGCAATCACCGGCGCAACGCGCCGAACTGGATGGTTTGTACGAATGCATACTGTGCGGTTGCTGCACCTCAGCCTGCCCGTCGTTCTGGTGGAACCCGGACAAATTTGTCGGACCGGCCGGTCTGTTGCAAGCCTATCGTTTCATTGCCGATACCCGCGATCAAGCCACCGCCGAACGGCTGGATAACCTGGAAGACCCCTACCGGCTATTCCGCTGCCACACCATCATGAATTGCGTGGATGTGTGCCCCAAGGAACTGAACCCGACCGAAGCGATAGGGAAAATCAAGTCGCTGATGGTGAAGAGGACTGTGTGAGGAGTGATGGCATGAGGATCGAGGAGCGAGGATCGAGGATCGAGAAGAGTGCGGGTGACAAGCTCGATCCTCTATCCTCAATCCTCGATCCTGTTTTAAAACGTGTGCGCTGGCGTTGTCGGCGCGGTTTGCTGGAGCTGGATATTGTGCTGGGACGTTTCATTGAGCAGCAATATGCCGGCCTGGATGCAGCACAGCAGGCCACATTCGATGCGCTGTTGGACATGCCGGATAATGAACTGTGGGATATGATTGCGGGCAGGGTGCAGTTGCCATTATCCGGGGCGCAAACAGCGGTGTTGAAACAACTACAGGTGGCATGATGGGTATATCAGGATAAACAGGGAGCAGGATCAGCATGGCAAAAAATCGTATCGCAACATTGACACTGGATGATGGCAGGAGCGTTGAGCTGCCGATATTATCCGGCACGCTGGGGCAGGATGTGATTGACATCCGCGCGCTGAGCAAGCTCGGCATGTTTACCTACGATCCGGCCTTTTTGTCTACTGCCAGCTGTTCTTCCAGCATCACGTTTATCGATGGCGATGCCGGGCAGTTGTATTACCGTGGCTACCCGATCGAGCAATTGGCCGAACATTCTGATTTCCTCGAAGTATGCTATCTGTTGTTGCACGGCGAATTGCCGAATGCCGCACAAAAAACCGGGTTCCGCGCCAAAGTTATCGAACACACCATGGTGCATGACCAGATCGTGCGCTTCTTCAGCGGCTTCCGCCGCGATGCGCATCCGATGGCGGTGATGGTGGGCGTGGTGGGCGCGCTGTCCGCCTTCTACCATGATTCGCTGGACATCAATAATCCGGAGCACCGTGAAATTTCAGCATTGCGGATGATTGCCAAGGTGCCGACCATTGCCGCGATGGCGTACAAATACAACACTGGCTACCCGTTCATGTATCCGAAGAATTCCTTCAGCTACGTGGAAAATTTGATGTACATGATGTTTGCCATGCCGACCGAAGAATATGTCCCCAATGCCAAGCTGGTACGCGCGCTGGAACGCATCATGATCCTGCATGCCGATCACGAACAAAATGCCTCGACCTCGACCGTGCGCCTGGCCGGTTCCAGCGGCGCTAATCCGTTTGCCTGCGTGTCCTCCGGCATTGCTGCCCTGTGGGGTCCGGCGCACGGCGGGGCAAACGAAGCGGTGCTAAACATGCTGGAAGAAATCGGCGATGTGTCACGCGTGGCCGATTTCATGAAAGGCGTGAAAACCAAAAAATACCGCCTGATGGGCTTCGGCCACCGCGTGTATAAGAACATGGACCCGCGCGCCAAGGTGATGCGCGAAACGTGTTACGAGGTGCTCAAGGAACTCAACCTGGAAAATGACCCGATATTCAGAATGGCGCTGGAGCTGGAGCAGATTGCGTTGAGCGATGAATATTTTATCGAGCGCAAGCTGTATCCCAACGTAGATTTTTATTCCGGCATTGTGCTGCGCGCGCTGGGCATACCAACCAACATGTTCACGGTGTTTTTTGCAGTGGCGCGCACGATAGGCTGGATTTCGCAATGGAACGAAATGATCTCCGACCCCGAGCGTAAAATTGGCCGCCCGCGCCAGCTATATCAGGGCGCAAAACGGCGCGATTTCGTCCCTGTGGCCAAACGCTAGTCCATGAACGCTCCAGATAAAAACTATCTTCAAGCCATGCGCGACACGTCGCAGCTGTTCGGCATGAATAATGTATTTGTCGAGGGCTTGTACGAAGAATACCTGGCCAATCCCGCCACAGTACCCGAGGCATGGCGCAGCTATTTCGATGCGCTACCGCAAACCGCCGGCAAGCCGACTGATGTAGCACACAGCCCGGTCCAGCGCGCCTTTGCCGCGTTGCCGAAAAATACCGCCAACTTGTCAGAGATCGGCCTGGAACGCAAACAGGTGGCCGTGCTGCAAATGATCAACGCGCATCGTTTTCTCGGCGTGCGTGTGGCGCGGCTTGATCCGCTCGACCGCCATGCCAAACTGCCTGTGCCGGAGCTTGACCCGGGCCATTATGGCTTGACCGAAGCGGACATGGACGTTACGTTTGAGACCGGCTCGCTGGTCGGTTCGCCGCGCATGACCTTGCGCGAAATTCTGCAGTTGTTGCGCCAGACTTATTGCAGCAGCATAGGCGCGGAATATATGTACCTGAGCGACATCGGGCAAAAACGCTGGTTCCAGCAACGCCTGGAAAGCCGTCGCGGCACCGCTGACTATACGTCTGAGCAGCGCCGCCACATCCTGCAACAATTGTCCGCTGCCGAAACGCTGGAACGTTATCTGCATACCAAATATGTCGGGCAAAAGCGCTTCTCGCTGGAGGGCGGTGAAACGCTGATTCCGATGCTGAGTCATTTGTTACAACGCGCTGGTAGCCAGGGCGTGCGTGAAACTGTGATAGGCATGGCGCACCGTGGCCGCCTGAATGTGCTGGTCAATATTCTGGGCAAATTGCCTTCGATGCTGTTTGCCGAATTCGAGGGTGTGCATACCGACAAACTGAGTTCGGGCGATGTGAAATACCACAACGGGTTTGCCGCTGAAGTCGTGGTGCCGAATGGTTCGATGCATGTCACGCTGGCGTTTAACCCGTCGCACCTGGAAATTGTCAGCCCGGTTGTGGAAGGCTCGGTGCGCGCGCGCCAGCATACGCGCGGCGATCATGATGGCGGCAAGGTGATGCCGGTGCTGCTGCATGGCGATGCCGCATTTGCCGGGCAGGGCGTCGTGATGGAAACCTTGAACCTGTCGCAAACACGGGGCTACAGCACTGGCGGCACAGTGCATATCATCATCAATAACCAGATTGGTTTTACCACGTCCGATGTGCGCGACGCGCGTTCATCGCTGTACTGCAGCGACGTCGCAAAAATGATTGAAGCGCCGATCTTTCACGTCAATGCCGACGATCCTGAAGCAGCGTTGCTGGTCACCGAAATTGCGCTGGATTACCGCATGACTTACCAGCGCGATGTGGTGATTGACCTGGTATGTTTCCGCAAGCTGGGCCACAACGAGCAGGATGAGCCGCTGGTCACCCAACCGTTCATGTACCGTTTTGTTAACCAGCATCCTGGCATGCGCGCGCTGTATGCGACCAAACTGGTTGAGACGAAAGTCATTGCTGAGCAAGACCCCGAGGCGATGATAGCGGATTACCGCAAAATCATGGATGAAGGGCGCAGTCCGGTGGAGACTGTCAAGAAAGACGCCTCGCGCAGCCATGCCAAACGCTGGACAAAATTCCGGCTCGATGCTTCATGGCGCGAACCGGCCGATACCTCAGTGGCATTGGACCGGCTGAAATTTTTGGCGCAACGCCTGACCACGGTACCAGCCGGTTTCAGTTTGCATTCACGCGTCGAAAAAATTATCGAAGACAGGCGTGCGATGGGCCGCGGCGAGGCGGCGCTGGATTGGGGCATGGCCGAAAATCTGGCGTACGCCAGTTTGCTGACCCAGGGGTATCCGGTGCGCATGTCCGGTCAGGATTGTGCGCGCGGCACATTTTTCCACCGCCATGCGGTGTTGCACGACCAGAACCGGGTGAATTGGCAAGAGGGCTATCACGTACCGTTGCAAAAACTGGAAGCGGGCCAGGCCGATTTTGTCGTGATCGATTCCACGCTGTCCGAAGAAGCGGTACTGGCATTTGAATACGGCTATGCCACTGCTGAACCGGATTCGCTGGTGCTGTGGGAAGCGCAGTTCGGCGATTTTGCGAATGGCGCGCAAGTGGTGATAGACCAATTCCTCGCTTCCGGCGAAAGTAAGTGGGGCCGGCTGTGCGGCTTGGTGATGCTGCTGCCGCACGGCTATGAAGGGCAGGGCGCCGAGCATTCATCGGGGCGTATTGAGCGCTACCTGCAATTGTGCGCCGACTACAATATTCAGGTGTGCGTTCCCACCACCCCGGCACAGATGTTTCACTTGTTGCGCCGCCAGATGCTGCGCCCGTACCGCAAGCCGTTAATTGTATTCACGCCGAAGAGCATGCTGCGCAGCAAAGAAGCGGCTTCCCCGATGTCCAGCCTGACAGAAGGGAAGTTTCAACCAGTGATGGGCGAAGTAGAAGCGCTGAATGCCGACGTCAAGCGCATCATCGTATGCAGCGGCAAGGTTTATTACGACCTGCTCAAAGGGCGCACCGAACGCGGCATAAAAAATATGGCGATCATCCGGATGGAGCAGCTTTATCCTTTCCCGCATGAGGAATTCACGGCGCAGATTGCCGCCTATCCCAAGGCCAGCGAAGTGGTGTGGTGCCAGGAAGAGCCGGGCAACCAGGGCGCATGGCATCGCATCCAGCATTATTTATTGCGCCATCTGCGACCCGGTATGCATCTCGATTATGCGTTGCGTCCCTCTGCGGCGGCACCGGCAGTAGGCTATCTGGCGCTGCATAACGCGCAACAAAAAGCCGTCATTGAGGCCGCGTTCCGCGCCGACCTGAATATCAAACCCATCCCTGGAGCGAAATACCATGAAAAATGAAATAGAGGTTCGCGTGCCGCAGCTCTCCGAATCAGTGACCGAAGCCACGTTATTGTCGTGGCACAAACAGGCGGGGGAAGCGGTCAAAGAAGGCGAGAACCTGATCGACATCGAGACCGACAAAGTGGTACTGGAACTGCCTTCGATCAAATCCGGAGTGCTGACCAAAATTCTGAAAAAAAATGGCGACAAGGTAGCCAGCAATGAAGTAATTGCCATACTTGACCCAGCGGGTAAAGCCAGCGCATCGGCCCCAGCGCAACCTGCTGCCACGGCTAAGGCACAAGCAGCTGTGATGCCTGCCGCACAAAAAATTGCCGCAGAAAAAAATGTGGATACTGCGGCGATCAGCGGCAGCGGCCGCGGCGGGCGCGTCACCAAAGAGGACGTGCTGTCAGTGACCGCAGGCAAACCCGCAGCAGCGCCTGCCGCCATACCGCAAGCCACCGCCAGTGGCCGGGTAGAACAGCGAGTGCCGATGACGCGCATCCGCCAGCGCATTGCCGAACGCCTGCTGCAATCGCAACAAAACGCCGCGATCCTGACCACGTTCAACGAAGTAAACATGCAGCCGGTGATAGACCTGCGCAACCGCTACAAAGATGCATTCGAGAAAAAACACGGCGTCAAACTCGGCTTCATGTCGTTTTTCGTCAAGGCGGCACTGCTGGCCTTGCAGAAATTCCCGGTGGTCAATGCCTCGGTCGACGGCACCGACATTATTTATCATGGCTACTTCGACATAGGCGTCGCCATCGGCAGCGAACGCGGTCTGGTGGTGCCCATCATCCGCGATGCCGACAAACTATCCCTGGCCGATATCGAAAAACTGATCGTCGAATTCGGCGCGCGCGCCAAAGATGGAAAAATTACACTGGAAGAACTGACCGGCGGCACGTTCACAATATCCAATGGCGGCGTGTTCGGCTCCATGCTCTCCACCCCCATCATCAATCCGCCGCAAAGCGCGATTCTTGGTGTACACGCCACTAAAGACCGGCCCGTAGCTGAGAACGGCCAGGTGGTCATACGTCCGATGAATTACTTGGCGTTGTCTTACGATCACCGCATTGTTGATGGCCGGGATGCGGTGTTGTTTCTGGCTACGATTAAAGAGGCGTTGGAGTATCCGGGACGGGGGTTGCTGGATTTGTAGGGTTGTTGTCATTCCCGCGGTGACAACTTTTCACTCGGCTTGCCGAGTAGAAAATTGCCTACTTTTAGTGCAGGCGGGAATCCAGTAATGTAGGGTGCGCTATGCG
>JANNQM010000040.1:0-9229 GCA_031400735.1 Gallionellaceae bacterium | reverse complement strand
ACCTCGTCGTCGTAACGTACACCCTTGCCCTTATACGGCTCGGGTGAGCGGAACGCGCGGATCTCGGCGGCGACCTGCCCTACTTGTTGCTTATTCGAACTTTTTAATACCACTTCCGTTTGTGTAGGAGTGGCGACGGTCACGCCCTTGGGCATTTTGTAGGTGACCGGATGGGAGTAACCCAGCGTCAGGTTAAGCGTATCGCCCGCAGCCTGCGCGCGATAACCCACGCCCACCAACACCAGCTTGCGCTCAAATCCTTTACTGACGCCCTTCACCATATTGGCAATCAGCGCGCGTATCGTGCCGGACATCGCATTGGCCTGCATCGAATCATTGGCCGCCGCGCACTGCAAGTTGTCGCCTTCGCGCTGCACCGTGACATCGCTATTCAGCGCGTGTTGCAGTGTGCCCAACGGTCCTTTGACCGAAACCTGGTTAGCCGCCAGCGTGACTTCAACACCGGCAGGCACTGTGATTGGATTTTTACCGACTCTGGACATTATTAATTACCTCTTACGCAACGATGCACAGCACTTCGCCACCCATACCATTGGCGCGCGCCTTGCGGTCGGTCATTAAGCCTTTGGAAGTGGAGACAATGGCCACACCCAGCCCATTCATCACCTGGGGAATGTCTTCACAGCCTTTGTAAATACGCAACCCAGGGCGGCTGATGCGCTGGATTTTTTCGATTACCGGGCGGCCTGCGTAATATTTCAGCCCGATCTCCAGAACCGGTTTCCCGTCGTTGCTGGAAATGTTGAAACCCTCGACATAGCCTTCGTCCTGCAGCACTTTGGCTATCGCCGCCTTGAGCTTGGAAGAAGGCATCTTTACCGTTACTTTTTCCGACATTTGCGCATTTCTGATGCGCGTCAGCATGTCGGAGATCGGATCACTCATACTCATAAATTCACCCTTACCAGCTTGCCTTGATTACGCCAGGAATCTCGCCCCGCATTGCGAATTCACGCAATTTGGTACGACCCAGACTAAACTTACTGAACACGCCACGCGGACGCCCTGTCAATGAACAACGGTTGCGCAGGCGCACCGGGCTTGAATCTCTGGGCAAGGCCTGCAGCTTTTGCCGTGCGGCGTAACGCACTTCGTCGCTCAGCTTGATGTTGCCGATAGTCGCCATCAATTCGGCACGCTTGGCGGCGAATCTTTTTACCGTATCGCGACGCTTCAGCTCGCGGTTAATGACAGATGCTTTAGCCATTTATTCCCCAATCCTTAATAGTTAGTTCTTCAGCGGAAATTTGAATGCCAGCAACAGGGCACGCGCTTCTTCGTCATTCTTCGCGCTGGTGGTAATCGTGATGTTCATGCCGCGCAATGCATCAATCTTGTCGTACTCAATCTCGGGAAAAATAATCTGTTCCTTGATGCCCATGTTGTAATTGCCCCGGCCATCAAATGACTTGCCGGAAATGCCGCGAAAATCGCGAATGCGCGGGATAGCCACGGTCACCAGGCGGTCCAGGAATTCGTACATGCGCGCTTTACGCAATGTAACTTTGCAACCCACGGGATAGTTCTCGCGAATCTTGAAACCGGCGATGGATTTTTTGGATTTGGTCACGACCGGCTTTTGCCCGGCGATTTTCAACATGTCGCCCACCGCATGTTCCATCACCTTCTTGTCCGCAACCGCTTCACCCACACCCATATTCAACGTAATTTTTTCGATGCGCGGCACTTCCATGATGGATTTATAGCTGAATTTTTTCATCAGCTGTGGCGCTACAGTGCTTTTGTAATAATCAAACATACGGGCCATGCTATGTCACTCCTTTACGCGTCTATCACTTCGCCGTTGGACCTGAAGATACGCACCTTGCGTCCGTCTTCCAGCGTTTTAATGCCCACCCGGTCAGCCTTTTTTGCCGCCGCGTTGTATATCGCCACATTGGAAGCGTGGATAGACATTTCCATGGACACGATACCGCCGGTCTGGCCTTTGGCCGGATTGGGCTTCTGGTGTTTTTTAACCTTGTTGATGCCGCTGACCAGCAGGCGGTCGCCCACTACGCGCAGCACACTGCCACGGTTACCTTTATCTTTGCCAGCGATGACGATCACATCATCATTTTTTTTAATCTTGAGCATGATTCTTCCTTAACACTTTCGGGCTTTACAGCACTTCCGGAGCCAGCGAAACAATTTTCATAAAACGCTCGGTACGCAATTCGCGTGTGACCGGGCCAAAAATACGCGTTCCAATCGGCTCCAGCTTGTTGTTCAACAATACCGCTGCATTGCCGTCAAACTTGATCAGTGAACCATCCGGGCGGCGCACGCCTTTGGCAGTGCGCACAACAACCGCGCTATGCACTTCACCCTTCTTTACGCGTGAACGCGGTGCCGCATCGCGGATGCTGACCTTGATCACGTCGCCAATGCCGGCATAACGGCGCTTGGAACCACCAAGGACCTTGATGCACATTACTGTGCGGGCGCCGGTATTATCGGCAACGTTCAAAACCGTTTGCATTTGTATCATTTATTTTCTCTCTTCCAACTTTATCCGCTTCAGGCGGCTAGTTTTGGAACCCGTTCGGGTCAAACCGCCAACAATGGCGGTAAAACGAATTAAGCCACGGTATTTTGTGGCGGTGAAACGAAGCCGCGCATTGTATTAAAATTCAGCAAGATGCGCAAGCGCAAATAGCATTTAATTGAAACTTAAGGGCGCCTCTAAAAATTCAAACTCCTAAGCGAGACAAGGCGCGAGCAAAAAATTGCGACGCCGCATATGATTGATATGTCAGGAGCCATTTTTTGCCTCGCAGAGGTTCTTGCACCCGAAGGGTGTGAGCAACGCCGTATCGCGACGGAGTTTGGATTTTTCCCTAAACTGCGTGGGCTTTCTCCACCAGCTTTACCACCCGCCAGCTCTTGGTCTTGGCTATCGGCCGACACTCTTCAATCGAAACCAGGTCGCCCTCATGGAATTCATTGTTCTCATCGTGCGCATGGTATTTTTTCGACACGCGCAATACTTTGCCCAGCAGCGGGTGCTTGGTCTTGCGTTCCACCAGCACGGTTACCGTTTTATCCATTTTGTCACTGACCACTGTGCCGGTCAGCGTACGCTTTACATTTGTTACGCTCATTGCTGCGCACCTTTTTCTGTGATTAGGGTTTTTACGCGGGCAATGTCGCGGCGCACCTTCAGCAATTGGCTGTTATTGGTCAATTGCTGGGTCGCCACCTGCATACGCAGGCCAAATTGCGCCTTGGTCAGGGACAACAGTTCTTTCTCCAGATCTGCCGCAGATTTCGTTCTCAGTTCACTTGCCTTCATGATTAGGCCCCTACCTGTCTAATTACAAACGTGGTCGCGATAGGCAGTTTGGCCGAGGCCAGACGGAACGCCTGGCGCGCCATTACCTCATCCACGCCATCCATCTCATACAGCATTTTGCCCGGACGAATTTCGGCAACATAATATTCCGGATTGCCCTTGCCGTTTCCCATACGCACTTCAGCCGGTTTCTGCGAAATAGGCTTGTCCGGGAATATGCGAATCCAGATACGGCCACCACGTTTAATGTGGCGCGTCATGGCACGGCGTGCCGCTTCAATCTGGCGCGCCGTCAGGCGCCCGCGCGCAACGGCCTTGAGGCCGAACTCGCCGAAACTGACTTTGTTTCCGCTGGTAGCAACACCGGTGTTACGGCCTTTTTGCTCCTTGCGGTATTTTCTTCTAGCTGGCTGCAACATGTCTTGGCCCCGCCTTTCTTGCACGTTTTTCTGGTTCTGCCGCTATCGGTGCGGATGCCTCTTCCACATCACTATAGTCGCCCTTGTATACCCACACCTTGACCCCGATGATGCCGTAGGTGGTTTTTGCTTCGGCTGTACCATAGTCGATATTGGCACGCAGGGTATGCAATGGCACACGGCCTTCGCGGTACCATTCGGTACGCGCAATTTCGATACCGTTCAAGCGGCCGGCACTCATGATCTTGATGCCTAACGCACCCAGGCGCATTGCGTTCTGCATTGCGCGTTTCATCGCGCGGCGGAACATGATGCGTTTTTCCAGCTGCGAGGTGATGCTTTCCGCGATCAGTTGCGCATCCACTTCCGGCTTGCGCACTTCTTCAATATTCAGCGCCACATCGGGCAAGCCCATGCGCTTCCTTAATTCCGCGCGCAGCGATTCAATATCCTCGCCCTTCTTGCCAATCACCACGCCGGGACGGGCAGTGTAGATCGTTATCTTGGCATTTTTAGCCGGACGCTCTATCACGATTTTGGAAACGCCCGCACCAAACAATTTCTTCTTCAGGTAATCCCGGACTTCAATGTCCTTGAGCAGCATGCTGGAAAAATTTTTGCTGTTGGCATACCACTTGGAAGACCAGTTCTTTTGTACGCTCAATCGGAAGCCGACTGGATGAATTTTCTGTCCCATGTATTAGCTCCCGACGATAATCGTAATGTGGCAGGTTTGCTTTTCGATGCTGTTGCCACGGCCCTTGGCGCGGGGACGCATGCGCTTCAACGACGCCCCCTTGTCGACATAGATGGTGGTCACTTTCAGCTCATCTATATCCGCGCCATCATTATGTTCGGCATTGGCAATCGCCGACTCCAAACCTTTCTTGATAATGACCGCGCCTTTTTTGGGATTGAACGTCAGTATGTCCAATGCTTTGTCCACCGGCAGGCCACGGATCAGGTCGGCCACCAGCCGGCCCTTTTGGGCTGACAGGCGAACACCTTTTACTATTGCTGTTGTGCTCATCATGTCTCCTATTTCTTGACCACTGCTTTGCGATCCGCAGCGTGTCCCTTGAAAGTGCGGGTCAGCGAGAATTCACCCAGCTTATGTCCGACCATGTTTTCGGAGATGTACACCGGGATATGTTGCTTGCCGTTATGCACTGCAATCGTCAGGCCAACAAAATCAGGCAACACCGTGGAACGGCGCGACCAGGTTTTTACCGGACGCTTGTCGCTGGTTGCGCGCACTGCATCGACTTTCTTTTGCAGGTGGCTATCAACAAAAGGGCCTTTTTTAATGGAACGTGCCATATCTACTCCTTAAACCTGGAAGCGGCGGCGGACAATCATGCCGCTGGTGCGCTTGTTGCGACGGGTACGGAAACCTTTGGCCGGCACACCCCATGGGCTGACCGGATTACGACCGGCGGCAGTCTTGCCTTCACCACCACCGTGCGGGTGATCGACCGGGTTCATGGCAACACCACGCACCGTCGGACGCACGCCACGCCAGCGCATCGCGCCAGCCTTGCCGATCGAGCGCAGGTTGTGTTCAGCATTGCCAACTTCGCCTATGGTCGCTTTGCAATCTACATGCACCTTGCGGATTTCACCAGAGCGCAATCGCAGCTGAGCATACGCACCTTCGCGCGCCAGCAGTTGCACCGAGGTACCGGCCGAGCGCGACAGCTGCGCGCCTTTGCCAGGCAGCATCTCTATGCAATGTATCGTGGAACCGACCGGAATATTGCGTAGCGGTAACGCGTTGCCAGCCTTGATCGGCGCTTCCGAGCCGCTGACTAATTGCGCGCCTACAGCCACACCCTTGGGGGCAATGATGTAGCGCCGTTCGCCATCGGAGTAGCACAGCAAGGCCAAGTGCGCGGTGCGGTTTGGATCGTATTCCAAGTGTTCAACCGTGGCAGTAATGCCATCTTTGTCGCGCTTGAAATCCACAATGCGGTAATTCTTTTTGTGCCCGCCACCCATATGTCGCACAGTGATGTGCCCATTGTGATTGCGGCCAGCAGTTCGGTTTTTGCTTTCCAGCAATGCCGCGTGCGGCTTGCCTTTGTGCAGGTCAGGATTCACGACGCGCACAACTGCGCGCCGTCCCGGAGATGTAGGTTTAAGTTTGATCAGTGCCATGATTTATCCTTGCTCGCTAGCAGCAAAATTGATTTCGTGCCCGAGCGCCAGGCAAACATAGGCTTTTTTCCAATCCTTGCGCTGACCGTTCACTACGCCAAAACGTTTTTTCTTGCCCTTGACGCAGGCAACTTGCACATTGTCGACAACAACCTTGAACATCAGCTCTACTGCAGCCTTGATTTCCGGCTTGGTCGCATCGGGTGTAACGCGGAAAATGACCTGACGGTTTTTTTCGGCAATGGACGTAGCTTTCTCCGATACTTGCGGAGCCAGCAGAATATTCATCAAGCGTTCCTGATTATATTGTTTAGCGTTAGCTTGCTTGGGAGTGGCTGGCGGGGCAATAATTTTCGCGGGGCTCATGCCAGTATCTCCTCAATTTTTGACATCGCGCTGCGCGTCACCAATACCTTGGGGAAACGCACCAGACTGACCGGATCCGTTTGATAAGCTTCCAGCACCAGCACATTGGCCAGGTTACGCGAAGACAAATAAAGGTTCTCGTCTATGCTGTCGGTAATAATCAGTACACGGTCTGACCCCAGACCCATGCCTTTCATTTTCTGCGCCAGCAATTTTGTTTTGGGTTCGGCCAGAGTTAAATTATCGACCACGGTCAGGCGGTTTTCGCGCACCAGTTGCGAGAAAATCGAAGCCAGGCCAGCGCGATACATCTTGCGGTTAACTTTTTGCGTGAAATTTTCGTCCGGGCTGTTCGGGAAAATCTTGCCGCCGCCACGCCACAACGGGCTGGAAGCCATACCGGAACGGGCACGACCGGTGCCTTTTTGCGCCCACGGCTTGCGTGTGCTCTTGGCGATTTCGCTGCGGCCTTTTTGCTTGCTGTTGCCGGAACGCGCATTGGCCTGATAGGCAATCACTACCTGGTGAATCAGTGCCTCATTGTATTCGCGGCCAAACAGATCATCGGAAGCGGAAATGCTGGAGGTAGACTGGCCTTGGTCATTGATCACTTTGATATCCATTATGCACCTGCCTTCACTGCCGGATGCACGACCACGTCGCCGCCTTTGGCGCCGGGTATCGCACCCTTGACCAGCAACAGCTGGCGTACGGCATCAATACGAACGATTTCCAGATTCTGCACGGTGCGCTGTACATCGCCCAAGTGGCCGGTCATGCGCTTGCCCGGAAATACGCGACCAGGATCTTGCGCCATGCCGATAGAGCCGGGTACGTTATGCGATTTGGAGTTACCGTGTGTAGCACGGCCGGATTTGAAGTGATGGCGCTTGATGGTGCCGGCATAACCTTTACCTATGGTCACACCGGTCACGTCCACTTTTTGACCTACCTTGAATATATCCACGCCGACCGTACCGCCAGCCTGCAGACCGCTCAACTGCTCGGCAGTGGCCGTGAATTCTTTCAGCGTGCTGCCCGCTTCTACGCCCGCCTTGGCGAAATGTCCTGCCGCTGCCTTGCTGACGCGGCTGGGGCGGCGCGTGCCATAAGCTACTTGCACAGCAGAGTAGCCATCTGTATTGGCGGTTTTGATTTGGGTAACGCGGTTATTGGACACGTCCAGCACAGTCACCGGCAACGAGGTTCCATCGTCGGTAAAAATGCGGGTCATGCCAATCTTGCGACCGACTAGTCCTAAACTCATGTTATATCCTTCTTTAAGGGGCTGACTACAATTGGCCAGCCGATTATTTTAAAACCGATGAAGCATTACTTGCTGGGTTACGCGATGAAGCCGCTAACCCAGCCTACATTTATTACTGGAGCTTGATGACCACATCAACACCAGCGGGTAAATCCAGTTTCATCAGCGCATCCACAGTCTTTTCGGTGGGATCCATAATGTCCATCATGCGCAGATGGGTGCGGATCTCAAACTGGTCGCGCGATGTCTTGTTTACATGCGGGGAACGCAATATGTCAAAACGCTCAATCTTGGTAGGTAGCGGAATTGGCCCTTTTACTACGGCGCCGGTACGCTTCGCAGTATCCACAATGCGCAGCGCCGACTGATCAATCAGTCGATAATCAAACGCCTTCAGGCGGATTCGGATGTTCTGACTTTTCATAATTCTCACTTACCTTTTGCAGCAGGTTCATACACCGCTGCTAATTTAAAGAACGAAATCGCGTGACCCGGATTACACACCAAGCCCACGCGAGGGCGCGCATTGTAGTCTTACTCAATCAACTTTGCAATATAAATCAGGATCGAGGATCGAGCTGTTTTTTACTCAATCCTCGCTCCTCGATCCTAAATCCTGTTACTCAATCACCTTAGCCACCACGCCCGCACCGACAGTCCGACCACCTTCGCGTATCGCGAAGCGCAGGCCTTCTTCCATCGCCACCGGGGCGATCAATGCGACCGTGACCGAGACGTTGTCGCCAGGCATGACCATTTCAGTACCGGCGGGCAACTCGACCGCACCGGTAACGTCGGTGGTGCGGAAGTAGAATTGTGGACGGTAGCCCTGGAAGAACGGGGTATGACGGCCGCCTTCGTCTTTGCTCAGCACGTAGATTTCGGCGGTGAATTTGGTGTGTGGCTTGATCGAGCCGGGTTTGCACAGGACTTGGCCGCGTTCGACTTCTTCACGCTTGGTGCCTCTGAGCAGGACGCCGACGTTGTCACCGGCCTGGCCTTGGTCGAGCAGTTTTCTGAACATTTCAACGCCGGTGCAGATGGTTTTGAGGGTGGGTTTGAGGCCGACGATTTCGATTTCTTCGCCGACTTTGACGACGCCGCGCTCAACACGACCCGTTACTACAGTGCCACGACCAGAGATTGAGAAGACGTCTTCGACTGGCATCAGGAAGGCGCCTTCGAGGGCGCGCTTGGGCATGGGGATGTAGGTGTCCAGTGCTTCAGCCAGGCGGAAGATGGAGGGTTCGCCCATTTCGGAGGCGTCACCTTGCAGGGCTTTTAATGCACTACCGATGACGATGGGGGTGTCGTCACCGGGGAATTCGTATTTGGATAATAGTTCGCGGATTTCCATTTCGACCAACTCGAGCAGTTCTGCGTCATCGACCATGTCGGCTTTGTTCATGTAGACGATGATGTAAGGCACGCCAACCTGGCGTGCCAGCAGGATGTGTTCACGCGTCTGCGGCATGGGGCCGTCGGCAGCGGAGACGACGAGGATGGCGCCGTCCATTTGGGCAGCACCGGTGATCATGTTTTTGATGTAGTCGGCGTGGCCCGGGCAGTCTACGTGGGCGTAGTGGCGGTTGGCCGTTTCGTATTCGACGTGGGCGGTGTTGATGGTGATACCGCGTGCCTTTTCTTCCGGCGCTGCGTCAATCTGGTCGTAGGCCTTGGCTTCGCCGCCGAATTTTTTGGATA
>JANNQM010000039.1:0-18242 GCA_031400735.1 Gallionellaceae bacterium | reverse complement strand
GCAACAAAATCTGGCGATTGAATACGACCTGCAGAATTTTATTGGCTTTATTCTGGAAAGCGTAAGCAAGCTCGGCGGCAATACTTTCGCCGCATCCATCGCCTCACTCGACCTGATGCAGAAGCTACGCAGCGCAGGTGCCGCAAGCGGCTTCCCCTTGCCTGCCAGCCTGCAACTGGATGGCAGACTACTGCAGGTCAAGTGGGGGGAACAACACGTCAACATCGCCCACCTCTCCCACTTACCGCTGCAAGAGACAGTTATGCAATTGCAATACCACCTGCAAAACTCAACCGCATCGACCGACCCCGCTATCCTATTGCAACGCAACACTGAAATGGTTCGACACCTCGATGAAGTCCGCTCTAGCACCGAGAAAGAACTGGAAGCGCTGCAACGAAGCCTTAAAAAACACCAGGCCGAACTGCACGAATCCATGCGCCAGGCAGAAACCGACCCGCTCACCGGACTATTTAACCGCCGCGCCTTCGACGAAAAGCTGGGCCGGGCATTCCATCATGCCATGCGCCAGAAAAATTCATCACTGTCACTGGTGCTGCTCGACATTGACCATTTCAAAGCGATCAATGACGAATTTGGCCACCAGTTCGGCGACACTTTTCTCAACAAGGTGGCCAATATATTGCGTAGCGTCATCCGCGAGGAAGTGGATTTTGCATTCCGCTTTGGTGGAGACGAATTCGCCATCGTAATATTTGCCGACCACTCCCTTGCATGCGACAAGGCCAGGCAAGTGCTCGAACTGATGGACAACAAAGTCAGTATCGGCATTACCGACATCAACCCGAACAGCCCGGCCGACCTCACGTTGGAAGAATTTATCCGCCGTGCGGACAAGGCATTGTATGAAGCGAAACATCTGGGGCGTGGCCGAATTATGGTCGATCTCTGCCTATCGCCGGACGACAGCACCTGCATTCATTCTTGTCCGAACAACTCTCCCACAGACCGTAGCCGTCTAGTCGAATTTACGGGCGAGCGCATCTCCCCCTGTGTGCATACAGTCCAACACGGACCTCAGCCGGTAACGGCTCCAAGTAACCATATGAGAAAAAAAACCCCCTCCAACCGTGGATAAAATTTACGATAGCTCAACAGACTGCAGGCTGCTGTATAACAGCCCAGCGCAAAACAAAAGCACGCTCATCCTGCTACGCTCGAAACTTTCGGCAATCGCCCAACGTCTCGGCATTTCAGACCCGAAACGTGAGAGCCTGCTATTGGTCGCGTCAGAAATGGTCAGCAACCAAATCAAGCACGCCGGCGGGCGTGGCATGCTTCAGCTGTGGCAGCAGCCAGGGCCAATACTGGACATACTCGCACTGGATTATGGCCCTGGTATCGCCAATCTTTATTTGGCCGAAAAAGATGGCTATTCCACCACAAACACACTGGGCAAGGGATTGGGCACCATCCGCCGCTTGAGCGACGAAGCTTATACCTACACCCAGCATGAGAGTGCAGGTATCGAAAAAAAATGGAGCGGGGCCATTTTCCTGTCGCGCTTCCATGTCGACAACAACAATATCGGCAGCACCAGAAATGAATTTGACGGGTTTAAAATCGGCCTGTATTCAAACTCACTTTCCAACAACCACCACAACGGCGACCGTATTTATTTGCGTCATGCCGGCAGCAAACTACACTGGCTGCATCTCGACGGTTTGGGGCACGGTGAAAAAGCACAGGCAGCCACGGACAATCTCGCCGTCCATCTGTCCCGGCACGATGATCCTGATGCACTACTGGCTGCGGTGGACAAACAACTGGTCGGCACCCGCGGAGCGGTAGCCGTCATCGGCGAAATCGACCTGAACCAGAATAAAGTACAACTTCTGGGCGTGGGTGACATGCACGCCCACCTTTACGACCGAGAACAACTATATAATGTTGCCTTTGCACCGGGAATTTTGGGCAGAGAACATAGATCAACAACACCGTTCCATGCCGGTTTCAAAAAGAAATGCGTGATCGTAACCGCCAGTGACGGTATCCGCCGCAACCTGGATATAGTGAACTTCCCCGGATTGTTCAACCAGCCCCCGCAGTTGATCGCCTACACGCTAGGGAATATCATGGGCAGGATTTCGGACGACCAGTCTATTTTTATTTCAACCATTGAATAAGCAATAACCATTAAGCAATAACCAAGGGGAATTAAGCATGGCGCAAAAAAACAAACCAACGCAACAGAATGCCCTCAGCGAAAAACTGGTCGCACTATTTAACCTTAAAATAGGCAACATTTCTGCAGCGCTGGAAGAACCGGGCCGCAAGTTCTTTTGCGGCAACAACAGACTGCTAGATCATGATGACGTCGCTGATTTCAGCCACGAATTTCTGATCCTGATGACCGCACTGTTAGGATCACAGGATCCCGCCAACAAAGGATCGCCGGAGTTCCATGCCCTGGAAATGTTTTTTGCAGGCCTGTCCAAAAAAATACTTTTGCGCGGGGGTAATGTAGAAGATGTCGTGCGTTATACCCAACTCCTGCAGCACACTTTGTCTGATGCGCTGGAACAAGAGAGCGGTATCGCCTTCAGCCAGTCGCGCTCTGTATTGCTGTATCTTACCGGCGTGTTCAATGAACTGATCATGGCCATTTTCCGCTCTTATCTTGAGGACAAGGAACGCGCCCTGCACGCCCAGGAAGCCGAACTGCGCGAAACTTCCACTCCCATCTCTGAAATATGGGATGGCGTACTCACCCTGCCCATCATCGGCACGCTTGATTCCAGCCGCACCATGCTGGTAATGGAAGCATTACTTAATCGCATTGCCAAGGATCACGCTACCGCCGTGGTGATGGATCTGACCGGGGTAAAGAATATCGATTCCATGGTTTCCCAGCACCTCATCCAGATCGTGCGGGCCGTGCAGCTAATGGGTTCCGATGCGATCATCACCGGCATCCAGCCGGAAATTGCGCGCGCCTTGGTCAGCCTAAACATAGACATGAGTGATGTCACTACCCGTGCCAGCCTGTCTGATGGATTGAAAGAAGCGTTCAGCCGCATGGGCATCCATGTCAGCCATAAAGTAGACTGAAATGACTATACCGGGTCTGCATCTGACTCAAATTGGCAGCGATGATTTTCTGCTGGAGCCATCGCGCGGCATGAACATTCACGATCATGGCACGCTCATCATGAGCCTTGTGGCACGTCTACAGCATGCCAAAGCCTCGCGTTTGTATTACGACTTGGCCGAGCAGGTCATCATTGACCAGGTGTACTACGCCTGGCTGAACAAGCTGGCGCGCGCCATGCTAACAATCAACATCAAGATGATATGCATACACATGCAGCCAACTGCCGCCTATGCTCTGGTGCATTACACACAAGAGTCCCCGATCTTCGGCAGCGCACTCGACATTTCCGGCTGGAGAAAAACAGATAGCAGAGGACGCCATGACCAACGTCGATCTGCTTGAACTGGAAAAATTCGGTCAGCTCGCCCATCGCTGGTGGGATGCCAATAGCGAATTCAAACCGCTGCATGAAATCAACCCGCTGCGCCTCAACTACATCAACCTCATCGCGCCCCTGTCCGGCAAAACTGTGCTGGACGTCGGTTGCGGCGGCGGCATCCTGAGTGAAAGCATGGCCGCACTGAATGCCCACGTCACCGGCATTGATCTCGGCGACAAGGCGCTGCAAGTCGCCAAGCTACACCTGCTGGAAAGCGGCAAGCAAGTAAGCTACCGAAAAATCGCTGTGGAAGAGCTCGCTGCCGAACAGCCCGGCCACTACGATGTAGTCACCTGCATGGAGCTGCTGGAACACGTGCCCGACCCATCCAGTATCGTGCGCGCCTGCGCGCAACTGGTTAAACCGGGCGGCCATGTATTTTTTTCCACCCTCAATCGTAATCCCAAGTCATACCTGTTCGCAGTAATCGGTGCGGAATACTTGCTCAAGATGTTGCCGCGCGGCACGCACGATTACGCCAAATTCATCAAACCTTCCGAACTTGCCCAGCACTGCCGCAATGCCGGATTAAGCGTAGCCGACATCTGTGGCATGAGCTACAACCCGCTCAGCAAAGTATATTCGCTTGGCAAAGACACTGACGTGAATTACATGATTGCTTGTCGTCGTGATTAACAAGCCGTCAAAAAATCTTACCCCCTCTCCCGCGCAGTCGCGCTCCCCTCTCCCGCTAGCGGGAGAGGGGTTGGGGGAGAGGGTGACATGATAACGGAATGATTAAAGCCGTCCTCTTCGACCTAGATGGAACCTTCGCCGACACCGCACCTGACCTGGCTGCCGCGCTCAACCATGTGCGCACACTGCGCGGCCTACCCCCCTTGCCACTTGAAGCCATCCGCCCGCAAGCCTCGCACGGCTCCGTTGGCCTGCTCAAGGTGGGTTTTAACATCGACCCCGATGCATCTGATTTTGCAACGCTAAAAGAAGCCTTCCTGAATTACTACAACACCCACATCTGCATCCACACAATTTTATTCAACGGCATGGCGCAACTGATAGAGACACTGGAACAACGCCGCCTGCCGTGGGGCATCGTCACCAACAAGCCGCACCGCTTCACCCTGCCCTTGATGCAAGCCCTGGGCTATGCGCAGCGCGCTGCCTGCCTGATCAGCGGCGACACCTGCGCCCGCGCCAAGCCCCACCCCGACCCGCTACTCAAGGCCAGCGAACTAATGAACATCGCACCGCAACACTGCCTCTATCTGGGCGATGACAAACGCGACGTGGAAGCCGGGCGCGCCGCCGGCATGAAAACGCTAATTGCCCGCTACGGCTACATCAATGAGCAGGAAGACCTGGCCACCTGGCGAGCCGATGGCACAATCGAATCACCCATGGAACTTATCACCCACCTCACTCTCTGATACTGCTACAATCTCCTAAGTTTGTAAAAGTAAAGTAGCGAAACCGGGGGCGACCTGGCTTCGACGTGGGTTGCAAAGCAGTGTAGGGCATACCGAGGACCCGCCACCTCGTAAATCAGCTGGAAAACCAATAGTCGCAAACGACGAAACGTACGCTTTAGCCGCGTAAGCGGTTAGACCTCACACCCTGCTGTCCGTGGAGGGGCTCAAGGCCGCAAGGCCGCGATGAGTGAGGTCATTTACACGGAATCGTGTCATGCAGGGTTACTTTGCATGGCATTAAATTTAGGTAACTCGTTTGGCAGCAGCCTGTCGGTTGGCGTCTGCCGGATAAAATTAAATAACCAGACTAAGTATGTAGAACTGCCTGTAGAGTGCTCGCGGACGGGGGTTCAATTCCCCCCGCCTCCACCAACAAAATAAAAGCCCACCCTTGCGGTGGGCTTTTATTTTGTGGATTGATGTGGAGGCGGCGGGAATTGAATCCGCGTCCGGTACGGACGCGGGGGCGGAGGGCGTTAAACAAACAGCACCTGCGTGCTGTTTGTAGCCCGGAGCGGCATTCGCATGCAGGCGAATGCGCGGCCTGCAAGGCAGCAGGGAATTCGAGCAGCACTGCTGCGAGCCCGCGAATGACAACGCGCATGCAGGCGCGTTGGCTGGCCAGGATGGCCAATTCCCCTACTAACCTACTACTACGACACCCTCGCGGTGTCGTTTTTATTTGTTGCTCGGCGGTTGGGAAATTGAATTCCCGTCCCGATGCCCCTACCCCTGGCGCTCGATCGGCGTTGTCACTTCCTGACACAAAGGAGTATTCTGTCCGACATGATAAATAAACTGCACAAGCCCTTCTCCATGATTCGCGAGTTTCATCTTGCCGACTGGTTCACGCTGGCAAACGCAGTCTGCGGCACGGGGGCATTGTTTTCCATGATGACATACCTGCAAACGGCCGATGTCAGGCATGTCTACTTTGCGTGCTGGCTGGTCATTGCCGCTATGGTTTTTGATGTCCTGGATGGACGGATTGCCCGGTGGCGGCAGAAAACTTCTGCATTGGGGCGCGAACTCGACTCTCTCGCTGATATTATTTCCTTCGGCGTAGCCCCAGCCGTGATTGCGTATGGTTGCGGCATGCAGGGCTTGTATGACCGTATTGTCCTGGCCTATTTTGTTGCATGTGGCGTGTCCCGCCTGGCGCGCTATAACATTACCGCCGAGGCGCTGTCTGACGGCGAAGGCAAGGTGAAGTACTTCGAGGGAACGCCTATCCCATCGTCACTGCTACTGGTCATGTTGATGTTCGGGGCAGCTTCACAAGGCGCATTGGGCGATTCTCTGTGGTTGGGACAGCTCGTGATTGCCGGTTTCACGTTTCATCCGCTGGTGCTGTTGTTTGCACTTTCCGGCTCGCTTATGGTCAGCCGCATACACTTCCCAAAGTTCTGAGCTGCCGCCATGCCCAACACGCAAGCGCCACGCCTGATCCTCGAGCCTTAACACCGCCCCCCTCACCTATGTTCACAGTCGTCATCTCCGGTCTCTTTCTCCTCGCGCTGACGACGGTGATCCACTATGAGGTGCTGGGCACCCTGAATTCCGCACTTCCGTCTCTCAACATCCCTAGCCGCGCAAAATTGCTGCTGGTAATTTTCTCAGCCTTCGCCGCGCACGCCATCGAAATAGTTGTGTACGGAATCGCACTGTTTCTTCTGGTCAGGTATGGGAATGTGGGTAGCATCACCGGGCCCACAGATTTCTCGCTTGCCAATTGTTTGTATTTTTCTGCCGAGAGTTACACATCCTTGGGCTTTGGTGATTACACCCCGAACGGGTCTATTCGCTTGCTTGCCGGGGCCGAAGCGCTCAACGGCCTGCTCCTGATCGGTTGGTCGGCGTCTTATATTTATCTTGCCATGGAGAAATTCTGGAAATCCAGCAATGAACGTGACGCATAAGATGAGAACAGCTCGCGCGAGTTGGCGACGGTTGAGCCGGGTGCCGGTGGAATTGCTGCGAAACTGGAACAGGACAATTTCAAAAAAATATAAAATCATTCTGTTCGCCATCAGCGGGCTGGTTGCTGTCCTTGTCTTGGTCGCGCTGGCCCTGCTTGTTTTTGTGGACACGAATGCCTACAAGTCCCGGCTGGAAGCGGTCGCTTCGGAAGCGTTGGGGATGAAAGTCAGGGTTAACGGTCAGGTGGAGATCGGCTTGTTCCCAGGCTTGCGGGTCACGCTGCAGGACGTGCACATACTCAACCGTGGGGCCGACGTTGTCTCCGCCAAGGAAGCCAGGCTTGGAATCAATTTCCTTCCTCTGCTCCAGAAGAAAGTCCGGATCGGGAAAATCTCGCTGAAGCATCCCCAGTTCTCCATCGAGCGCGGCCGCGACGGCAATTTCAACTTCGAGACAGCGGATAAGGCCGAAGAAATGTTACCGGACCTGGACTTGGCAAAAGTTTCGCTTTCTGATGCGACTCTGCTGTACGCGGACAAACAATCCGGCGAAAGATTTGATGCCACAGATTGCAGCCTGAACGTGCAGCATCTGCGGCTTTCCGGCGGGATAAATTCGGACCTCATGAAAAATCTTTCCTTCACGGCGAAACTCGCCTGCGCGGATATCCGGGGAAATGACTTAGCGGTGTCCGATTTGAAGTTCTCGGCCGACGCGAAGAATGGGGTCTTGGCTATCACGCCGGTTACGATGCGCATCTTCGGCGCGCAGGGAAAGGGCGATATCCAGGTGGATTATTCCGGCGCCGTCCCCTTCTACCGCATCGATTACGCTCTGTTGCAGTTTCACATCAAGGACTTCTTTAAGACCCAGTCGCCACAGATGGCCGCAACGGGGCTGATGGATTTCTCCGCGAATCTGTCAATGCGGGGAAAGACCTGGAGCGAGATGAAGCAGACTGCAGACGGCAAGGCATCGCTTCGCGGCAAGGATCTGATGCTCAACGGCATTGACCTCGACCGGACGCTTTCCCGGTTTGAGTCCAGCCAGAACTTTAACCTGGTGGACGTGGGCGCCTTCGTCTTTGCCGGACCTGCGGGGCTGGCAATCACAAAAGGGTACAACTTTGCCAGAGTCTTGCAAGAATCCGGAGGCAGCAGCACGATCCGGATGCTCGTCTCTGACTGGAAGGTCGAGCGCGGCGTGGCGCAGGCGCAGGACGTAGCCATGGCGACGAACAAGAACCGGGTCGCGCTTCAGGGAGGGCTAGATTTCGTCAGTGGGCAGTTCAAGGATGTGACCATGGCCATGATCGACGCCAAGGGCTGCGCGATAGTGCGGCAAAAAATACGCGGCACCTTCCAGAAACCCGTGGTAGAAAAGCCGAATATCCTCAAATCCGTCGCCGGGCCGGCGCTCAAGCTGATCAAACAAGGGCGGGATCTCCTTCCTGGCGGAGAGTGCGCAGTGTTCTATACCGGTTCGGTGGCGCCGCCGAAATGAGATTGCAATGCGTCTGGGTTAGGTCTGCAATCGAGCAATTCAAAACTGTTTCCTTGCAACTTGACATTGTAACCTCAAGGGTTACAATACATCATGATTAAGAGCTTCAAACACAAAGGGCTTGAGCGGCTATTCATTAAAGGCAGTGCCAGCGGTGTACAGGCGGATTATGCGCCACGCATAACCCTGATACTTGATGCGATAGATGCGGCGGAACAAGTGAAAGAATTGGACTTGCCCGGCTTACGCCTGCACCGGTTGAAAGGCGAAAAGCGCAATCTGTGGAGCGTGAGAGTATCGGCCAATTGGCGCATCACGTTTGAGTTTGAAAACGGCGATGCTTATATTCTGGACTTGGAGGATTACCACTGATGGATACTTTACGAAACAAGAAACGCGCACCCACTCACCCCGGCGCATTACTGCGCGAAGTGGTGTTACCCGAGCTGGGAATCACTCAAGCCGAGTTTGCCGACCGTTTGGAAGTGTCGCGCCGCACCGTGTCCGAGATATTGCACGAACGCCGCCCGATTACGCCAGACATGGCAATCCGTTTAGGCAAGTTGTTAGGTAATGGCGCTGGTTTGTGGCTGAGGATGCAACAGGCTGTGGACGTATGGACACTGGAGCAGCAAGGCGATTACACCCATATACAACAACTCAAGGCCGCATAGAGGGACGAAGGAAAGAAGTACATATAGCACTGCGTGCTATATGTAGCCCGGAGCGACGCTTGCATGAAGACGAAACAAGGGGCTAATTCAGAAAAAAACGTAAAGCAAGGCCGAAATAATTGTAAAGATGCGCCCAAATAAACGTAAAGCTTAGGGAGTCAGCTAATACGAATGGTTAAACCCCATTCTGAGAAATATAGGCAAGCAAAGCCGTTGAAGCCTTTGCCAGCATGCTATAGGCCCCGTCGACGCTGGCAATCGCCTTCACTGCCTCCCAAGAAGTAAGAGCTGCGCTCTTCTTTGGCATTGGCTGACGCAACTCAGCAGTAAGTTTCTCTATGGCTAAGATGAGCTGTTGATTGCCCTGCTGGACTGCAACGTTGACTAGACTTTCCATTTCCGATTGCAATTCTGGTGGAAACGAAAGATCTGGTAAGCCTGCACCGGCAAATGCACCAATGGCTATTGAGCCGGGCCCCGCTTTTGCGCCGTAGCCAACTGCCATAGGAGTGTTATAAAAGATATTTCCATTTGCATCCGCAGCGTTGACGATTGTATTTCCATCGCCAATCTTTGAGCCTGGCGGGAGGTTACCAATGATGGTATTAAATTTTCCAGCTTCCATTGATGAAATCTCCTAACGTATATTGGCCGACCGAAACGGCGGCAAAGACAACATTCTGCGCGCAGGTTGCAATAAACTCAACTCATAAGGAATCTTAAGTCCCTCTGGCATAGGCCGAACATTTAGAGCAAATGCTTGATAGGGTTGTTCCTGACTCAGTTCGGCTATCACGCTTCCATATAAACAACCGAACCTACCCCTCACCGCCCCTGTTTCACCGTCACAAACAGCTCGGGATCAACCATTACCCCATTCAGCACGACGCTCCAGTGCAGATGCGGGCCGGTGGCGCGCCCGGTTTTTCCGGAAAGTCCGATACGCTGACCTTTGCTTACGGGTTCGCCAGCCTTCACGTCGATCTGGTCAAGGTGGCAGTACATGGTGATCAGCCCGTTGCCGTGGTCAACAAAAATCGTTTTGCCGTTGAAAAAATAATCATCGACTGCCAGCACCTGGCCTTGCGCGCTAGCCTTGACCGGCGTGCCGCGCGCGACGGCCACATCAAGGCCGGCATGGGGTGATCGTGGCTCCTCATTAAAGAAACGACGCAGGCCAAAGCGACTGGCCAGCTTACCTTTTACCGGCAGGATAAACGCCAGATCAGTGTCCTGTGCCGCGCGCCAGTGGCGTCTCAGTTCCCTGATGGCGGCGATCTCGCGATCGGCACGCGCTTGATCTTCTGCCGATAGTTGCACCTTGCCCGTGTCTTCCAGGGTGATGTACTGCTTGGGATAATTTTTTGGTTTGACCACGAAGTCCAGCGCTTTCGTTACGCCACCCACATTAACGCGCAACTGATGCGAACCGGGCCTCACATCAAGCCGCAGGCCGACCACCGCGTACCATTTATTTTGATCGGATGTAACGAGAACAGGCTGATCACCCAACCATGCTTGCGGCATTTCGGCACTGGCAGAAACGCTGCCGAGCGGGATGATCGCAACGCCGCCGGGTACATTGGAAGATTGCGGAAGGCTGGCATGTGCCAGCCCAGAAATAAAGGCAAAAGCAAAAGCCAGAATGAATAGGCCTGACTGGGAACAGATTCGTAATGTGATGCCAATGAGCTTATGCATGATTCTTTCTGACAGAGTTATTGTTGCAGCCGACTGGATTGTTTGTCATCGTCTTCTCCTTTGCGAAATTATTGCTCTTCAACAACAGGACTATCCACCAGACTCTGCACCACTGTGGTCCATGCGTCAGCAATATTCTCCCGATTGTAACCGCCGCCACCCAGTGCCAACAGGCGTCCGGAACAAAATTTTTCGGCGATGGCACACAATCGGGCCGTAGCATGGCCATGCGCTACACTGCTGTATAGCAGATGAGTGATCGGATCATCGGCCAGGCTGTCGGCGCCGCATTGCAGGATGATAAATTCCGGGCGCGCGGCATTCAGGAAATTTTCCACTTCCGGCCACACCGCAAAAAAATCACTGTCCTTGGCGCCGGGCGGCAGCGGAATATTCAGCTTGGTGCCCGCCGCTTGGCCTTTGCCGGATTCACTGGTAGCACCGGTGCCCGGATAAAGATAACGGCCGTCCTCGTGAATGTCAGCAATAAATATTTCCGGGTCATCTGCAAAAGCATAAAACACGCCGTCACCGTGGTGGGCATTGATGTCCACATAGACAATCCGCGTCAGGCCATACTCCGCACGCAACGCTTCGATCACCACACCGCAATCATTGAACACGCAAAATCCCGCTGCCATACCGCGCTGCGCATGATGCAGCCCGGCAATGGGCACAAAAGCGCGGCGGCAATGCCCCGCCATGATGTGGCGCATGGCATCCAGAGTGCATCCGACCACGGTAGCCGCAGCTTCATCTACGCCAGGGAAAGCCGGTGTGTCGCCATAGTCGAGAAACCCTAGGCCAGTGGTGGATTGCAATTTGACGCGCTCGACGTATTCAGGGGTATGAAAGAGTTCTATTTCTTGTTGGGTGGCCTGTACCGGTTCCCATACGCTCACGCGCTGATCCAGACCCAGCCGCTGCGCTTCGCGCCAGAATACATCCTGTCGGTCCGGGCCAAACGGGTGGCCATGGCCAAACCCGTAACGTGCCAGCTCGGCACCTATATAGACGAACACCTTCATCACACAACTGCCCGATAACCTGGAACGTGCCATTCTATCGCGCCTGCCGTTATATGGCTCCCATAAAAAAAGCAGCCATTTCGGCTGCTTTTTTAGCGGATGAATACGGTCAGGCTGATACGCGGCGCTTGAATTCCCCGGTGCGGGTATCAATTTCGATCTTGTCGCCAATCTCGCAGAATGCTGCCACCGGCAGTTCCATGCCAGAACCGATCTTGGCCGGCTTCATTACCTTGCCTGACGTGTCGCCGCGCGCGGCGGGTTCCGTGTAAACAATTTCGCGCACAACTGTATTGGGCAAATCCACTGAAATGGCCTTATCGTTATAAAACACCATTTCGCAGGGCATGCCGTCTTCCAGGTAGTTTATCGAATCCCCCAGGTTTTCTTTTTCCACTTCATACTGGTTGTATTCGGCGTCCATGAATACATACATCGGGTCCGAAAAATAGGAATAGGTTGCTTCCTTGCGGTCCAGCATCACCATTTCAAATTTGTCGTCGGCGCGGTAGATTGCCTCGCCCGGCGAATCGGTCAACAAATTCTTGAATTTCATTTTTACCACCGAGCCATTACGGCCAGAGCGGGTGTATTCGGCCTTTAACACCACCATGGGATCGCTGCCGACCATAACGACGTTACCTGCACGGAGTTCTTGAGCTATTTTCATGTCTGTCTGCCTTAAAATCTTGTTTCAGGGAAACGCTGAATAATCGTCATTCCCGCGCAGGCGAGAATCCAGCCTTTTGATTTAACTGGGTTCCCGCCTGCGCGGGAACGACAAAACCAATTAATCAGTACCTACTTGGAATCTGATGTGGCGCGCATTCTATCAATTTTCTGATAAAAATTCAGTAAATTCAAAGTCAGGCTATTGCCTGATAAGCGCTGCGCCCATGCCAGTGTGTGCTGGCGGAGCATTGACCTGCGGCTCAGGAAATCGTTCCATGCCTGTTCCATGCGGCGCGCTGTCATATCTTCCGTGCTATTCCACCCCTCGCATAAAACTCGCCATGCTGTAGCCGCATTTGGCGCCAGTCCGCTGCCATACGATTCGATAAAGGCGTGCAATTTTGCAATGTGCGCCTGGTCGTGCTGCGGGTAAATGTGCCAAACAAAAGGCCGCGCCGCCCATTGCGCGCGCACGAACGAATCTTCGCCCCGCACAAAATTGAGGTCGCATGCCCACAACAGTTGGTCATAGCGCTGTTGATCCATAATTGGCAGCACATGCACTTGCAAGTTGCCGCGCCTGAATATCTCGCCCGGCAGCGCTTGCGCCTGCCCGAAAAATTTTGCCAGCTGCGGCAGCACTGGCCCTTCTGGCACGAAACAACTAACCGGCATGCTGCCTGCAGCCCAGGCAGACAATAATGCAGGTAACGCCGGATTTTCGTAGCAGAACAAAGACACGCGCATTTCACTGCGCCCTGGAGGCAACACGCCAAATGCTTGCCAAAAAGTTTCAATCGCTACTGGATCCTTCTGGAACTGATTGCACCGCTCGAATAGACCGCGCTCCAGCAGCAAGCCACCTGTGTCCGGGGTAAAGCCGGGAAAGAAGAAATATTTGGTCAATGGCAACGAGGGATGCGGCGAAGGCAAGCCGTGGCAGCCTGCGACCCATTCTTCCGCGCTTAAATGTTCCAGGTTAATCCACACCGGTGGGTGAGGTTGCGCTGCCATCGCTTCGAGATAGCCTTGCGGTAATTTGCAGGCAAATGATTCAATCACCAGATCGGCAGGTGTTACCTGCACAAACTGCGGAACCCAATGCCTGACCTCTATCCCGTTGCATACCTGTAGCGCTTTAGCTGTGTTTATCTGTGGACATAGCTTGCTGAAACTTTCCAGGTCGTCCACCCACAATCGCACAATAATCTCGAACTCGTGCGCAAGTTGGCTGGCCAGACGCCAGCACACGCCTATGTCGCCATAATTGTCGACCACAGCGCAGAAAATATCGCAACGGATTGATATTTTTTTCATTCCAAATCGTACCTATGATTTAACATTTAATACAGGAGCGGTTCATTGTGTCCGCAATGCGTCCACCGGATTCATGCGCGCGGCACGGCGCGCAGGTATCACTCCTGCCGCGAGGCCAATGCTGGCTGCACTCAGTTCAGCAAGCACGGCAAACAGCCAGGGAGTATGCACCGGCAGCCCCGGGAACAGCAGGTGCAGGGCCTGGGCAATACCGATGCCCAATGCCAAACCGGCAAAGCCGCCCAGCGCGGACAGCAATAATGCTTCGCCCAGGAACAGCATCAGTATCTGGTATTCCTGCGCACCCAACGCGCGCAGCAACCCTATTTCCGAAGTACGCTCGGTCACGGCCATGGTCATGATAGTCAGAATACCCACGCCGCCTACCAACAGTGAAATGCCGCCCAGCGCGCCTACGGCAAAGGTAATGACCTGCAGCACGGACTCCAGCACTTCCAGAGCTTGCTGTTGCGGCACCAGCGTAAAATCTTCACGCCCATGCCGTTGCACAAGCAAATTGGTAATGGCGCGCAACACCCGGTCGAGATTGGCGCCGGGCCGGTAGCTTAGATGGATTTCCATCAAGCCAGGGCGATTGAACAATTCCAGCGCGCGCGCCGCAGGAATAACCACTGTATCGTCCATATCCAGGCCCAGTATCTGGCCTTTGGGTTCCATTACTCCGATTATCCGGTAGCGCTGGCCGCTGATGCGTAAATAACTGCCGAGTGGATTTTGTCCTTGACCAAACAGCTCCTGGCTAACCCTGGAACCCAGCACAACCAGCGCGCGTGCCTGGGTCGGGTCTTCATCGGGCAGGAAGCTGCCGGTCTGCACTCTACTGGCCAGCACTTTGGTGAAATCGGGCCCGGCACCATACACCACTGTGCGCCGCGTCCTGCCATTGGCACGCAGCTCGGCGGTACCGGACAAACTGGGATCAGCATATTCGACATCGGGCAGGCGGCGCAACGCCTCGGCATCCTCAATAGTCAATTGCCTGACCGAACCGAACACACCCACATTCGCGCCATGCGTCTGCGATTTTCCCGGCTGAATGGAAATCAGGTTGGCCCCGAATTGGCTGAATTCGGCCAGAACAAATTGGTGCAAGCCCTCGCCTATCGATGTCAGCAATATCACTGCCGTGATGCCGACAGCAATACCCAGGCCAGTCAGAAAACTGCGCACGCGATAGGCCAGGAAACTGGAGGTGGTCAGGCGGATCAGATCTGGGAGCAACATGTTATGACCTGGCCAGCGCCGTTACTGGATCAAGCCGTGCGGCGCGCCGTGCCGGTAATACACTGAATGCGACCCCGGTGAACAGCGATGTGCCGAGCGCCGCCAGCACCGCCCACCACGGTGCAACGACCGGCAACGCCGGATAAATTTTTCCTATCACCATCACACCCGCTTCACCCAGCGTCAGGCCGACTACGCTGCCGATGCCAGACAACAGGATCGCTTCGGCGAAAAACAGGTTGCGGACTTGCGTTGCCGGTGCGCCCAGCGCCTTGAGCAAGCCGATTTCCTTGACGCGTTGCGAGACCGCGATCAGCATCACGTTCATGATCAAAATACCCGCGACGGCCAGGCTGATGGAAGCAATGCCCGCCACCGCCATGGTCAACGCGCCCAGGATTCGGTCAAAGGTGGCGAGTACAGCATCCTGCGTGACAACCGTTACATCGCGCTCGCCATTGTGACGAGCGCGCAATATTTCCTCGGCATCGCGCACTGCCTGCGCGATCGCATCGCGGCTTTTTGCTTCCACCAGAATACGGAACAGGCCGGAGGTGTTGAACAGCATGTGTGCCGAAGCGACGGGGACGATGACCAGTTCATCGCTATTCAGCCCCATAGACTCGCCCTGGCTGGACAGCACTCCTATCACGCGGAAACGGCGGTCTCCCAGGCGCACCCAGGCACCTATGGCCTGCCTCTGGCCAAACAACTCGCTCTTGATTTTGCTGCCCAGCACGCATACCGATTCACTGGCATCAATATTTCCGGCCGGCAGGAATTGCCCTTGTGCCAAAGTCATGTGGCGAATTTCCAGCAGATCTCTGGTAGAACCCAGCACAACCGCCTCGCGGTTAAGCGCATCCATGGAAATCTGCGATGAACCCACTGTCAGCGGCGCAATGCGTTTGATCGCGCTGCTGCGCAATAACGCCTGCGCATCATCCAGCGTCAGTTCACGCGGAATCTGGCCGGTCAGCATGCCCAAGGAAATACCGGAAGTCTCAGTGCGTCCGGGCAGAACGATCACCAGATTGGTGCCCAATGAAGAGAATTGATTGACCACATAACGGCGCGCGCCCTCGCCCAGCCCGGTCAGCACCACCACCGAGGCCACGCCAATAGACATCACCAGAATCATCAGCAGCGTGCGGGTGCGGCTGCCGCGCAAGCTGCCCGTTGCGAAAAGCACAATGTCGGTGAAGGTCATGTGAGCACCTCTAAAAATCCAAACTCCGTCGCGATACAGCGTTGCTCACAAAAAATGGCTCCTTACATTTCAATTATATGCGGCGTCGCAATTTTTTGCTCGCGCCTTGTCTCGCTTAGGATTTTGAATTTTTAGAGGCACTCATGTTTTGATTGAACCTACTGGTTATCAGCTTGCTCGCTGCACTTCAGAAATGATCTGGCCATCCACCATGTGCAACTGCCGCTTTGCCCGGACGCCAATCACCGGGTCATGGGTCACCACGATCAGCGCAACATGCTGCGCAAGCAACTGTTCGAGCAGGTTCAGCACGTCCTTGCCGGTGGCCTGGTCCAGGTTGCCGGTCGGCTCGTCGGCCAATAACACGGCGGGGTGCATGCTGGTGGCGCGGGCAATCGCCACGCGCTGGCGCTGGCCGCCGGAAAGCTGATCCGGCTTGTGGTCAGCACGATCGGCCAGCCCATAACTTTGCAGCAACTGCGCTACCCGCGTCTTGCGCTCGGCCGGCGCTATGCCGGCCAGTATCAACGGCAACTCAATATTCACTGCCGCAGTCAGGCGCGGCACCAGATGAAATGACTGGAACACGAAACCAATCTTTTCGCTGCGCACCCGGGCTTGCTGTTTATCGTCCAGCGCAGTTACGTCACCGCCATCCAGCTTGTAGGTGCCGGAACTCGGCCGGTCCAGCAGGCCAATCAGATTGAGCAAAGTCGATTTGCCGGAACCGGAAGGTCCCATGATCGAAACATAATCCCCGGCCGCGATATTCAGGTTAATGTTGCGCAAGGCGGCAACTTGCTGATCGCCTACCGTGAAGTTGCGGCTGACTTGGCTAAGGGCTATCATTCAAATACGGTATCCGTTGGAATTCGTTGGTCGAAATAATTCACAAGCAATGCGAAGCCAACCTATTTAGTTTCTTTTATGCACAAAGGTTATCAAACTTCCGAATAAAGGCTTTTTGGTGTGTCTCACTCGTCTCAATAGTTACGCCAAACTCCTTAATGTAAGATAAAAGTGCTTTCTGAAAATTGTTTCTGTACACGATACGATTTTGCACATCTGCCACGACATCATTTTGGTGCTTCGCCTTAATTTTCCAGCCACCTTTTGTTCTTGCCTCGTGCAACAGCCCGCATCTCACATTTACATAAAAATCTTTCGCGGAAGTGGCATCAAAGGTATTTGAAAACGGCTGCCGCTTACTAAGAAAGTCAACAAAAATATCTCGGCTTGATGAGTATTCATACTGGTTAAGTGACTCACCTTTAACCAAGAACCGATAATTTTCCCCTCTAGCAGTGGATTCAAGAAACTCAATGAGGCTGCATTGAATGGCCAAGATAGAAAATCCTACACCTTGGTATGTATCGTTCTCTTGAAGAATTTTTATGGGTTCCAAGTAACGTAGATTAAGGCGCTGCATGAAAAATTCATTGAAAGCAGATCGCCAAACATTGGCATCGCCATTGCCCAAGTTTGGCTTGAATGCATGCCAATCCTTATCAGTTTTTGTCCCAGCAATAATCATTATCGAAGTGTACGGCGTCGAATTGCTAGCTGGGTTAGTTGTAACGCTACCCCCTTAACTGCGGAAATCATTGTGCCCCATTGATCTCATTGAGCATCCTCTGCGCACCGGCATCCCCTTGCTCGGCGGCTTTCTGCCACCAATACACCGCCTGTTTGGCATCGCGGGCAATCCCTTTGCCGTTGTAATACATCAGCCCGAGATTGAATTGCGCATCGGCATCCCCTTGCTCGGCGGCTTTCTGCCACCAATACACCGCCTGTTTGGCATCGTGGGCAATCCCTTTGCCGTTGTAATACATCAGCCCGAGATTGAATTGCGCCTTAGCACCACCTTGCTCGGCGGCTTTCTGGTACCAATACACCGCCTGTTTGGCATCGCGGGCAATCCCTTCGCCCTTGTTATACATCAGCCCGAGATTGGATTGCGCCGAGGCAAACCCTTGCTCGGCGGCTTTCTGATACCAATACACTGCCTGTTTGGCATCGCGGGTAATCCCTTCGCCCTTGGCATA
>JANNQM010000038.1:0-7301 GCA_031400735.1 Gallionellaceae bacterium | reverse complement strand
GCAGACAAAACCGCTGGCAAGCCCCACCCCAAAATGCTTATTGAGCTGATGTCCGAGCTCGGTACAAGCCCTGAACGCACGCTGATGGTGGGCGACACCACGCATGATTTGCAAATGGCACGCAATGCCGGAGTGGACGCGATAGGCATGACGCATGGCGCCCATCCTGCTGACGAGTTGCGCGCACTACAGCCACTGGCGTTGCTGGATGACTTTGTGGGGCTGCGAACATGGCTCAGGCAGCACGCCTGATATACTGCGCGTATAGCGTTGTAGCGTGCGCTGTGCGCACTAACAAGTCATTTACAGCAACAATCGTGCGCACAGCGCACGCTACCAACTGATTAAGGAAATACATCATGACCGAACAAAATTCCAACTGGGAACGCGGTGTGCTGGAAAAGCTGGCGATGACGGCCATTCAGGAACAGCGCCGGGCGCGTCATTGGAGTATTTTTTTCAAGGTGCTGACATTCGGCTACCTGTTTTTCCTGCTGTTTATGTTCATGGGATGGAAAGGTAGCGCTGAAGCCAAGCTCGGCGGCAAGCATACCGCGCTGGTGGATATGTATGGCGTAATCGCGCCGGACACTGCCGCCAGCGCTGAAAATATCATGGGCAGTTTGCAAGAGGCTTTCAAGGACAAGAATACGCAAGGCGTGATCCTGCGCATCAACAGTCCCGGCGGCAGCCCGGTGCAATCGGGCAACATCAATGATGAAATTCGCCGTTTGCGCGCGCTGTATCCCGCGATCCCGTTATACGTGGTGGTGGAAGATATTTGCGCTTCGGGGGGATATTACGTGGCCGCCGCGGCCGATAAAATTTTTGTCAACAAGGCCAGCCTGGTCGGTTCGATAGGCGTGTTGATGGATGGTTTTGGTTTTACCGGCACGATGGACAAGCTGGGTGTGGAGCGCCGCCTGGTTACTGCAGGCAGCAATAAGGGCTTCATGGATCCATTCTCGCCGGTGAATGCCGAGCAGCAAGAATATGCCAAAAAAATGCTGGCTGAAATTCATCAGCAATTTATCGACGTGGTCAAACAAGGCCGTGGCAACCGCCTGAAAGAATCACCCGACACATTCAGCGGCCTGATCTGGACCGGACAGAAGAGTATAGAACTGGGTCTGGCGGACGCGATCGGCAGCGTGGAAAGTGTGGCGCGCGATGTGGTTAAGGCTGAGGACATCATAGACTTCACTGCGCGCGAAGGCTTCGCCGAACGGCTGGCAAAACGTTTCGGCGCAGGCGTGGCGAGCAGTTTGGGTTTTTCCACGCAAATGTTCGGGGGGCTGCGCTAGGTTTAATATGGTGCGTTCCTGCTGGATGCTGCACAGTTAGAGTGCGCTCCAGCCCAGGACTCCCCTGCAATAAATAGAGGGTCCAGTCTCTGGCCAAGAGTGCCCACCTCCGCTGCAATATATATCCCGCCTCATTTCACGAGATTTTATACCTGCTGAATCTCCTCTGGGTTGTACCGTGGCATAGCTTTTGCATACCCTCCCTGTGCAGTAACGCAAATCAACTCACAGGGGGATCGCATGACACAGTTCTATCAGAATCAATGCAAGACCATTCACACCAGTAAACACATCCGCGCACTCTCGTTGGCCCTGTCAATCGGGCTGGCAGTGATGCAGGTTGAAGCCCATGCCGGAGCTAACTTGAAAGTGGGCGATGAAGGTTCGCTCAGCCTGGGGTTTGGCATGCGCAGCAGTTTCTCCACGGTTAGTAAAGCCGCTCCTGATGGTTCCAGGTCGAAGAATTTTTCTCTGGACAGCGCGCGCCTGTATGTTGGCGGCTCCCTCAATAAAAATATCAAAGGCATGTTCAACTCCGAGAAATCGGGTGCTGGCGATACATTTCAAGTGATAGACGCAGCAGGGATATTTGAAATATCACCCGAATTGAGTATCTGGACCGGGCGTTTTCTCTCGCCCAGTGACCGCGCCAACATGGCCGGGCCCTATTACTCATTGGGCGGCGGCTATTGGGCAAACATTGCATCACGTTATGGATGGAACGGTGGGGTCATAGGCCGTGATGAAGGGGTCGCGGTGGTCGGCAGTGCGTTGGACGGCATGTTGGGCTATTCGGTAGGTGCATTTGAGGGAGATATGCTGGGTATAGGTTCGGTCGCCAATACTACGGTAGGCGATAGCCTGATGTATGCCACCCGCTTGCAATTTGATTTCTGGGATGCGGAACCTGGTTACTACGGCACAGGAAACTATCTCGGCGCGAAAGATATTTTAGCGGTGGCATTCGCGGGCAGGATGAAAACAGATGGTGCGACTACTGCAATAGCCAAAGGAGATTACGCCTCGTACAGCGTCGATTTTCTGATGGAAAAGAAACTCGGCGATGCCAGCGCAGTTTCGCTGGAAGCCGCTTATTACAACTACGACACCAGCGATATCATTTTGTCTGAGCAGGGCACGGCTCTCTCCGCCGGGGCCGGCTACTTGATGGGGAAAGTACAACCCTTCGTCCGCTATCAGAAATACGATGCGGATACCAACGTTACCACCAAGAGATCCGATCTCGGCGCGCTGTACATCATAGATGGCTACAACGCCCAGCTGAGCGCTACGTATTCCAGCACGAAAACTACCGCAGCAGCGAGCGTGAACGGGCTCGTGGTGGCGTTGCAATTGCAGTTTTGAGGTTAGCAAAAAACCGGCAGGCTGTAGATGGCCTGATTCATTTCACTTAAGGAGAGGTACATCATGAAGCGTCGCAATATTATCCAAGCACTTATTATCGCCGCCCTTGCCGTGTTCGGGGCGGGCAGTGGCGCGTATGCCGCCGATACGATCAAGGTCGGCATCCTGCATTCGTTGTCTGGCACGATGGCGATTTCGGAAACTGCGCTGAAAGAAACCGCGTTGATGACCATCGCCGACATTAATGCAAAGGGCGGCGTCATGGGGAAAATGCTGGAGCCGGTGGTAGTGGATCCGGCTTCCAACTGGCCATTGTTCGCTGAAAAAGCGCGGCAACTGCTGACCCAGGACAAAGTGGCAGTGGTGTTTGGCTGCTGGACTTCGGTGTCGCGCAAATCCGTGTTGCCGGTGTTTTCGGAATTGAATGGCCTGCTGTTTTATCCGGTGCAATACGAAGGCGAAGAGCTGGAAAAAAATGTGTTCTACACCGGTGCCGCACCCAACCAGCAAGCGATCCCGGCCGTGGAATACCTGATGAGCAAGGATGGTGGCGGGGCCAAGCGCTTCTTCCTGTTGGGCACGGATTATGTTTACCCGCGCACCACCAACAAGATTCTGCGCGCCTTTCTCAAATCCAAAGGCGTTGCTGAAAAAGACATAGAGGAAATGTATACGCCGTTTGGCCACAGCGATTACCAGACCATTGTTGCCAACATCAAGAAATTTGCCGCTGGCGGCAAAACGGCGGTGATCTCCACGATCAATGGCGATTCCAATGTGCCGTTTTACAAGGAATTGGGTAATGCCGGGTTGAAAGCAACCGATGTGCCGGTGGTGGCGTTCTCGGTCGGTGAAGAAGAATTGCGCGGTGTGGATACCAAGCCGTTGCTCGGCCACCTGGCTGCATGGAATTATTTCATGACGCTGAAAAATGGCGAGAACGACAAGTTCATCAAGATGTACAAGGACTGGGCCAAAAAATCCAAGCTGCCGAATGCGGACAAAGCAGTCACCAATGACCCAATGGAAGCGACTTATATCGGCATCCATATGTGGAAACAGGCCGTGGAAAAAGCCAAAAGCACTGACGTGAATAAAGTAATCGCCGCGATGGGCGGCCAAAGTTTCAAGGCGCCTTCCGGCATGACGGTAAAGATGGATGAGAAAAACCACCATCTGCACAAGCCAGTGTTCATTGGCGAAGTGCGCGCCGACGGCCAGTTTAACGTGGTATGGAAAACTCCCGGACCAATCAAGGCCGCGCCGTGGAGCCCCTATATTGAAGGTAACGACAAGAAAAAAGACGAACCGGATGTGAAGTAACTGCTGAACAATCTCCGCCCTCCCGGCCAGCTTGCTGGCCGGTTTTTTGTCCACTCGTGCATTCTAATGATCCGACACGTTTTCATTTTATTCTGGCTGGCTGTAGCGGTGTCTCCCGTGCATGCAGCACTGAATGCCGCCGTGGTGCAGCAACTGGCAGCGCCGGATACTGACCAGAAAATTTCTGCCATCCAGCAACTGGCCTTGAGTGCCGAGCCGGAAGCGATGCGCTTGTTGCAGGCGCTGGCTGACGACAGTTTGCTGCTCGCTGGCGATAAACTCGTTCGCATTGATGGGCAGCGCGCATTCGATGCTGCTACTTCAGTGGAAATTTCCCCGGTGCCTGTGAACACCGAATCGCTGGTAGTCAATAACCGTGCGCGCGGGGAATTGGCCACGGCACTGGCCGTATTAAAGCTGTTCGGCCCCAACCGCGACGAGCGGCTGGCGGCGGCCAAGGCGCTGGAAGATAACGTCGATCCAATATTCATTCCGGTTCTGGAACGTGCCTTGGCGCAGGAACAGGATGCCGAAGTAAAAAAAATGGTGGCGCAGGCGCATGCGTTGATGGCGCTCAAGAGTCCCGATCCGGCACAGCGTTTGGCGGCAGTAAAAACGCTGGGCGAAAGCGGCAATCCCAATCTTAAAATCCAGTTTGTTGCGTTAACTTCTCCGGCCAACGAAGCGGATGAACAAGTGCGTATGGCCGCACAGATTTCGTTGCGCGCGCTCGAAACCCGGCTGGCCTGGGGCGAAAATATCAGCCGCATTTTTTCCGGCTTGAGTTTGGGCAGTGTGCTGTTGCTGGCGGCGCTGGGGCTGGCGATTACTTACGGTGTGATGGGCATCATCAACATGGCGCATGGCGAGCTGTTGATGGTCGGCGCCTATGCTACCTACAGTGTGCAGAATGTGTTCCGCAACCATTTTCCGGACGCGCTGGACTGGTATGTGCTGGCCGCTATTCCGGTAGCGTTTTTCAGCGCAGCGCTGGTCGGCGTTATTATGGAACGCACAGTGATTCGCTGGCTGTATGGTCGGCCATTGGAAACGTTGCTGGCCACCTGGGGACTATCGCTGATTTTGATCCAGGCCGCGCGTGTCATTTTCGGCCCGCAGAACATGGAAGTGGCCAACCCCAGCTGGATGTCGGGCGGTGTCGAGTTGATCAGCAATGTGGTGCTGCCGTGGAATCGTTTGATCATAATCGGCTTCGCATTATTCGTGCTGGGTTTGATGTGGGTGCTGCTTAACCGTACCCGGCTGGGATTATTTGTACGCGCTGTGACGCAGAACCGCGCGATGGCCGGATGTGTCGGCGTGCCCACCGGGCGCATTGATACGCTGGCATTTGCCCTGGGAGCTGGTATTGCCGGACTGGGTGGCGTGGCGCTGTCGCAAATCGCCAACGTCGGTCCGGACATGGGCCAGGGCTATATCGTTGATTCCTTCATGGTGGTGGTGTTGGGCGGCGTGGGCCAACTGGCCGGTGCAGTGTGGGCGGCGTTGGGGTTGGGCGTCGTCACGAAATTTATCGAGGGTTGGGCCGGTGCGGTAATCGCCAAGATCGTGGTGCTGGTGTTCATCATCATCATTATCCAGAAACGGCCGCAGGGTTTGTTTGCATTGAAGGGGCGCTCTGTTGATTAAAAAGCGCACGCCGTTTGTGATCCGTTTTCTGCTGGCCACCAGCCGTCGTGGCTGGATCGCGCTGGGATTGTTTGCATTGGTGGCATGGGTGCTGATGCCTGCCGCGCATTTAATCTTGCCGGACGGACATCCGCTACATGTTTCCGATTATGTGATCACGCTCGGCGGCAAAGTCATGTGTTACGCCATCGTCGCCGTCGCGATGGATTTGATCTGGGGCTTTGCCGGAATTCTTTCGCTGGGGCACGGCTTGTTTTTTGCGTTGGGCGGTTATGTATTTGGCATGTACCTGATGCGCAGCATAGGCCTGGACGGTGTGTATCATTCGGCGCTGCCGGACTTCATGGTGTTCCTCGACTGGAAAGATCTGCCGTGGTACTGGCACGGCACAGAACATTTCCTGTACATCGTGTTGCTGGTGTTGCTGGTGCCCGCGCTGGTGGCGTTCATATTCGGCTATTTCGCGTTCCGTTCGCGCATCAAGGGCGTGTATTTTTCGATCATCACGCAGGCGCTGACTTATGCTGCGATGCTGCTGTTCTTCCGCAACGAAACCGGCTTTGGCGGCAACAATGGCTTCACTGATTTTAAACGCATATTGGGCTATCCCATCACTGCGCCGGAAATGCGCGTGACCTTGTTCGTGCTTAGCGCGTTGATGCTGATGTTCACGCTGGTGTTGGGACGCTATCTGGTTACGTCAAAATTTGGCCGTGTGCTGGCTGCGATCCGCGATGCTGAATCGCGCGTGATGTTCATCGGCTATAACCCGCTGTGGTACAAACTCACCATCTGGACGCTGTCGGCCATGTTGTGCGCGGTTGCCGGTGCGCTGTATGTGCCACAGGTCGGCATCATCAACCCGAGTGAAATGTCGCCGGCCAACTCCATTGAGATTGCAATCTGGGCAGCGGTCGGCGGCCGGGGCACCTTGATCGGGCCAGTGCTGGGCGCGTTTGTGGTGAACCTGTCCAAGAGCTGGTTCACGGTAGCGTTTCCGGAATACTGGCTATTCTTCCTCGGATTATTGTTTGTGCTGGTCACGCTGTTTTTACCCAAAGGCGTGGTCGGCTTGTGGCAGCGTATTCGTCAACGAGGTGTGCCATGAGTGAGGCGGGGTTTGATGCCGGAACAGGCGGCGGGCATACCAGCGTCGAAGGCGTGCTGGACCTGTCGCACAAAGTTATTCTGTATCTGGAAGACATCACCGTGTCGTTCGATGGTTTCAAGGCGCTTAACAAACTCAACCTGACCATAGACGCCAATGAACTGCGCTGCATTATCGGCCCCAATGGGGCGGGCAAAACCACGATGATGGATGTCATCACCGGCAAGACGCGGCCCGATGCCGGTACTGCATTCTTTGGCCAGACGCTGGATTTGACACGCATGTCCGAGCCACAAATCGCCGATGCCGGTATAGGTCGAAAATTTCAGAAGCCGACCGTATTCGAAAGCCATACCGTGTTTGAGAATCTGGAACTGGCGATGAAGGCCGACAAACGCGTGCGCCGCAGCCTGTTCGCCGAGATAGACGACAACACGCGCGACCATATCGCCGATACCTTGCGCCTGATTCATCTGGAAAAACATGCCCAGCGTCTGGCCGGTCTGCTGTCGCACGGCAAGAAGCAATGGCTGGAAATCGGCATGTTGCTG
>JANNQM010000037.1:0-6496 GCA_031400735.1 Gallionellaceae bacterium | reverse complement strand
CGGGTCATGGAGATCCTGGCGAAAACGACCAATACCATCGCCGAAGGCGAAGTACTGCAGCTCCTGAACTGCCATGATCCGGAAGTCACCGAGGAGAACTACCTGCGGGTGATCTATAGCAAGACCGCCAAACTGTTCGAGGCGGCAGCACGCCTCGGCGCCGTCATCGGCGACCAGCCGCCGGCGATCGAGGCGGCCATGGCGAAATATGGCATGCACCTGGGCACCGCCTTTCAACTCGTCGATGACATGCTCGATTACACCGCCGACAGCAAGGCCCTGGGCAAAAATGTCGGCGATGATCTGGCCGAGGGCAAGCCCACGCTGCCGCTGCTGTATGCGCTGCGTACCGGCAGCGCGGCGCAACAACAACTCCTGCGAGCCGCCATCGAGCAAGGCGGCCTTGATCGCATCGAGGAAGTGGTGGCCGCCATTGAATCAACCGGGGCAAATGCGTACACTGCGCGCAAGGCTGAGGACGAGGCGCGGTGTGCCGCCGAGGCCTTGACCGCGATTCCCGAATCGCCGTACAAACAAGCGCTGCTTGACCTCGCCCATTTTTCTGTCCATCGCACGCATTAGATATGGTTATTTTTGTGCAGGCGTGCTTTCCATAAATCTTAACGGGGTGTAGCTCAGCCTGGTAGAGCACTTGCTTCGGGAGCAAGGGGCCAGAGGTTCGAATCCTCTCATCCCGACCAACATGCAGGACACGACGCGTCTGGTTTTGCGCGCAACCTTGGAGTTCGCTATCCATAGCGAACTCTCTTTCGGCGGCGGGTCCATGCTACCCCCCCCTTGCCCCTGCCGGGTGAGCAGGCCGCGGGTCTGGCGCACACCAGGCGTTCGTGCGAAAACTGACGGCAACACGCAATTGTGGCTAGACATTAACCTTCTCGCTGCAATCCACCGCCCTCGATGATCGGGGAGAGAAATTAGTCTATGGGCCAGTTTTTGCGCATCGCCATCGTCCTGTTCGGGCTCTGGCTCGTCCTGCGTTTTATCAAACGCGCGCTCGCCAAGCGCCATTCCGACTCACCCGCCCCTCCACCGCCTGCGGACATGCTACGCTGTGATTATTGCGGGATGTTTATGCCGCGCAGCGATGCCATTACGGCAAGCGGCAAGACCTACTGCAGCGACAAACACGCTGACGCGGACCGCGCCAGGAAATAAATTTGTGGGGCCCGGGCGCGATATCCCGGGCGCCTGACACAGGGACAAGATCGAGCACTATAAGGGCTATTTTTGTGCAGGCTTGCTTTCCATAATGGGCACCGGACTCTTCGGCCTGACCATGTCGGCAGCAGACAGTCAATCTGCCTTCACGGCGGAGAACTGGAGGCTGCTACGTTCCTTTAATTTTTATCGTCTTGCCGTCGCGCTTGCAGCGGTGGCGCTGGCCTTCTCCGGAGAAACCGTTCCCCCGTTTGGTGCCAGCGGGCCACAGATGTTCAAAACGGCCAGTCTGGCTTACTTGGGCGTGGCAGGCCTTTCCATAGCTGTCATCTACCGGCGCTGGCCCAATTTCGAAACCCAAGCCACCTTCCTGGCATTTGCCGATATCGTCCTGCTCACCCTTCTGATGCACACCAGCCAGGGCCTGGAGAGTGGCGTGGGCCTGTTGCTGCTGGTGGCAGTTGCCGGCGCAAGTCTGATGCTTGGAACACGTCTTACCATCCTGTTTGCGGCGCTCGCCACAATCTCCATCGGCATCGAAGTGAACTGGGCATTCCTGACCGAAGGGGAATGGATCGCGCACAGGTGGAGCACAGATGGCTATACCCAGATGGGTCTGCTCGGCATCGGTCTGTTCGCCACCGCCGGTCTTACCCACCTGCTTGCTCAGCGCCTGCACGCCACTGAAGCTCTCGCCCAGCAACGCGGCGTGGATCTCGCTAATCTGGCGGAAGTAAATGACCTTATCATCCAGCGCATGCATTCTGGTGTCTTGGTCTGCGATCAGGACGGCAAAGTGCGCATGCTCAACAAGACCGCACGCAGTTTTCTGGGAATCCCGGCAGAAGCCAGCGATAATCCCATGCTCACCGATCTGTCGCCTGAGCTGGCCGGGCAGTTTCGGCAATGGCGGGAAAAATCCACAGGCGCCGGACGCAGCATCATTCGCAGCCGATCCGGTTATGCGCTGCTGCCACGTTTCGTCCCGGTGGGCGAACGACGTGACGACTCTGGCGTGCTGGTGTTTCTGGAGGACACCGCGGTACTCAAACAACAGGCCCAGCAGCTCAAAATGTCAGCGCTCGCACGTCTGACCGCGAGTATTGCCCACGAGATCCGCAATCCCTTGGGCGCTATTTCACACGCCGCCCAGCTGCTCGACGAATCCGCTGACAAGGGCGCGGAAGAGACGCGCCTGCTGCGCATTATCCAGGATCAGAGCCGGCGCATGAACGTCATCATCGAGAATGTCACGCAGCTCGCGCGGCGCGACAAGGTCAATCCGGTCCAGTTGCAACTCGCCCCCTGGATCGGCGAGTTCATTCGCCAGTTCACTATCACCGGCAAACACCCGCCGGAGATGTTCCAGACACTCGGTGTCACGAACCTTGCCGTGTGCGTCGATCCAGAACAGCTGCAACAGGTGATCGGCAACCTCTGCCAGAACGCCCTGCGCCACAGTCCGGCGTTTTCCGGACAGGCGCTTATCGCCTTCAAAACCGGACATGGTCAGGACAACCGTCCGTTCCTGGACGTCGTCGACTGGGGCAGCGGCGTTCCACCGGAAATTGTGGACAATATCTTCGATCCATTCTTCACGACGACCCCCAAAGGCACGGGACTTGGTCTATACATTGCGAGAGAACTGTGTGAAAGCAACGGCGCGCGGTTGGAGTACTTTCCCGGAGACAAAGGTGTGGGCAGCCGCTTCCGCGTGACCTTCGCCCGGGCCGAAGAATGCAGTGAATTCGCGGTAGGGACGTTATGAGCAAAAATCAGGTCTTGATCGTGGATGACGAGCCCGACATCCGCGAGCTCTTGGAGCTCACCTTGGGACGTATGAATCTCGAGACGCGCTCGGCGCAAAACATCAAGGAAGCACACCACCTGCTCGAGCAGTTCAAGTTCGACCTGTGCCTCACCGACATGCGCCTGCCGGATGGCAATGGCATCGATCTGGTCCGCCATATCCAGGAGAAGCATCCACAATTGCCCTGTGCCGTGATCACCGCGCACGGCAGCATGGAAGCGGCCATTGTCGCACTCAAGGCCGGGGCATTCGATTTTGTTTCCAAACCGCTCGATGTGAATGACCTGCGCAACATCGTGCGCTCGGCGCTGCGCGTCGGCCAGAGACCGGCGGCGAAACCCGAAACCAAACAGGGCAGCGCCCAGCAGAAACTGTTGGGCGTATCGGCAGCCATCGAGAAGGTCCGCGCCCTGATCGACAAGCTGGCGCGTGGCCAGGCACCGGTATACATCCATGGCGAGTCCGGTACCGGCAAGGAACTGGTAGCGCGCCTGATCCACGACCTGGGCCCGCGCGCCTCCGGAACGTTCGTGCCGGTGAACTGCGGCGCCATCCCGGAAGCCCTGATGGAAAGCGAGTTCTTCGGTCACCGCAAAGGCAGCTTTACCGGCGCGGTGGCGGACAAGGATGGTCTGTTCAAGGCGGCAGACGGCGGCACGCTGTTTCTTGACGAAGTCGGCGACCTGCCGCTGCACATGCAGGTGAAGCTGCTGCGCGCCATTCAGGAAAAATCCGTGCGCCCGGTGGGCAGCCAGAGCGAGATCAAGGTGGACGTGCGCATCCTGTCTGCCACCCACAAGGACCTGCAAAACCTGGTGCGGGAAGGCAAGTTCCGCCAGGACCTCTATTACCGCCTGAACGTGATCGAACTGGCCGTTCCTAGCCTGCGCGAGCGCCCCGAGGACATCCCGGTGCTGGCCGAGCATCTGTGCATACGTCTTGCCGCAAGCCTGGGCATCCCGGTTCCCAGGCTGTCCACCGATGCGCTCAGCGCCCTTTCCCGTTACGGCTTTCCCGGCAATGTCCGAGAACTGGAAAACACCCTGGAACGTGCCATTACCCTGTGTGACGGGGGTGAAATCAATGCCTTTGACCTGCAACTTCCGGTCGGCGACCGCACCGGCGAATCCGCAGCAAACGCGACGGCAGGCCCGGATACCGACGAAAGCCTGGATGAGTACATTGCGCGCATCGAAGAAGTGGCCATCCGCGATGCCCTGACGCGCGCCAATCAGAATAAAACCGCGGCCGCCAAGTTGCTGGGCATCACTTTCCGCGCCCTGCGCTACAAGCTGGAAAAACTGGGTATCGATTAGGGAAGGCACGCTTGCACAAAAATAGCCTGCTAATTCCGTTCACCCGACCTGTACCGCCGTCTATCTGATTGTTTTTCATACATAACTACCCATATTTGGCATGATCTGACAAAATTCGGCACCTGCCAGACAGAAAACTCTACTGTCCATGCGGGGTCTTGGTCATGAGTACCTGAGATAACTGCCTATACTCTCAGGCACTTTGCTACCAAAAGCAGCGGAGTAAGCTCAAGGATCACTTTTGGTACAGTTTATGCTTTATGGTTAGGTAGTTTAGTTATGGCAGCGGATCTGGGTTTTTGACCATTCAATAATCCTCTGCTAATTACTAAACAGCAGCAGCAAGCCCCGGAAAGCATCGGCCCGCTAAGGATCAGGGGCGCCGTGCAAGACGGTCCCGCAAGGGCCGGTTATTTCCAGGGCCTACTGCTTCAAATTTTGAAACATTTAACCGGAGGTTGATTATGAAAAAGATCCAACAGGGCTTTACGCTTATCGAACTGATGATCGTGGTCGCGATTATCGGCATTCTTGCCGCTATCGCGATTCCGGCCTATCAGGACTACACGGTCCGGGCAAAAGTTTCAGAAGGCCTGGTATTGGCTGGTTCCGCTAAATCTCTGATTACGGAAACATTCACAGTGTCTGGCGGGTTTCCTGCCACAGCAACTCAAATCACTAATGCGGCCACTGCCGCCGCTTGTGGTATAGCTGTTACTGATGTTTGGTGCTTTGTTATTACCAGAACGGTGCGAGATATGGCTCTTAACCTTTTAAATGGAGAAGTAACCATTACTTATAATGAACTCGCGGCCACTGGTGGTATTCCTCAGTTGACGGCGACCACTAATACCCTCGTTCTCGTGCCGACCATTGGCAATACGGCGATGGGTCCGTTGAATGCAAGTGGTAGCGTTGATTGGCATTGCAAGAGTGCCGCCTCAACATATGCTGTCGGAACCGCGGGTACCCTACAGGGCCGTTATGCTCCAGCAAACTGCCGTGCAGCGTTTTAATTAATTTTGTACTCTGGTTGCTGGATAGTTGAGACGATTCTTTAAATTTCAGTTCAGCAAAACGGCGCTCTCTGGAGCGCCGTTTTTTTGCGATTTTCACCATGCGACTTAATCGATTTACCGCCTGTGGTTTGCACCTGGTCATCAGTGCGGGTATTGCCATTACGGTGCTGATCGCAATGAAACTGGTTTGGTATCCTGACCCTTACTTTGGGGCGATCGAGGCGGGTCGGCTGATCCTGATTTTGGCAGCGGTCGATGTGGTAATGGGTCCCTTGATCACGCTGATTGTTTTTGACCTGAAAAAACCTGAGCTCAAGCGCGATTTGTTGATTGTCGTTTTTTTGCAGTTGGCAGCACTGGTTTATGGCATGTATGCAGTTTTTACCGCCAGGCCGGTATACGCGGTGTTTAATGTGGACCGTTTTGACGTGGTCGTCGCATCAGAGATTGATCCTGCCGAGTTGAAAAAGGCCCAACGTGATGTGTATCAATCATTGCCCTGGTGGGGTCCGCAAATCATCGCCGCAAAATTGCCCGAAAACAAAAAAGAGCTGGAAACGATTCTATTTTCTGCAGCAAGCGGCGGGGCGGATGTATATCATCTGCCAAAATACTATATGCCTTATGCGGACATGATGGGGTTGGCCAAGAGCAAAGCGCAACCATTGGCAATCTTGCGGAAAAAAGCAGGGGGCGCGGTATTGGTAGACAGGTTCATTGACCAAAATAAGTATCTCGAGATGCAACTTGGATTTTTACCATTACGTGGCAGAAAAAACGATTATGCCGTCGTGCTGGAATTGAGCACGGGAAAAGTAGCCGGTCATTTACTTATAAATCCTTACTGACGCGAGCGCTTACGGGTCGGCTTGTACGTGTCCCGGCCAAGCCGGTTGGTAGCGGCGCAGCAAGCACGCACGACGAGAAAATATACGTGAATATGACGGGGTACGGCATTGTGCTGTGTGTGTGTAGATGCATGGACGCAAGTGAATCTGCTTTGGGACTATCCTGACGCACCGCGATCAGTTGCAACCAGAACGAATGACTTCGCTGTCACTATTGATTGATGCCATTGGAACTGCAGGCCACAACCCTCTGCTTCCTTAAGCTAGCCGATTTCATTAGAATTGCGTCTCGACATGGGGCGGTAGCTCAGCTGGGAGAGCGCT
>JANNQM010000036.1:0-9361 GCA_031400735.1 Gallionellaceae bacterium | reverse complement strand
GTCTTGAGTCATCAAATCCCATTCAGCTTGCGCCAAATAAGATTCAATACCTAAGCTCACATACCCACACTCGTCGGTTGTCTTGAAATTTTAAAGAACGGGCTGCCTGAAAACGTCCCCCAGGCAACGAGAGGGGCGCATTATACAGAGCAAAAAATGATGGTCAAGCGTTTTGTTGAGGATAATTATCTACCTAGCTGTGTGCCCGCCGCGCCAGCTAAAACGCTACAATGCGACCGCGTTAAATATGGCCGCTAAAATGAAACTCATCCTTGGAATTGAAAGCTCGTGCGACGAAACCGGAATCGCGCTATACCACAGCGAGCGCGGGTTGCTGGCCCATGTGCTGCACTCACAGGTGGACATGCATAATGAATATGGTGGCGTAGTGCCGGAGCTGGCATCACGCGATCATATACGTCGGGTATTGCCGCTGATTCGCGCTACGTTGCAGCAAGCACAATGTGAATTGCGCGATGTTGACGCTATTGCCTACACCCAGGGCCCGGGCTTGTCCGGCGCGTTGTTGGTGGGGGCCAGCGTGGCCTGCTCACTGGCTTATGCGTTAGAAATTCCCGCGTTGGGTATCCATCATCTGGAAGGGCATTTGTTGTCGCCATTGTTGTCGGATCCGGCGCCGGAATTTCCGTTTGTGGCATTACTGGTTTCTGGCGGCCACACCCAATTAATGCGCGTTGATGGGGTAGGGATGTACACGCTGCTTGGGGAAACACTGGACGATGCAGCGGGCGAAGCCTTTGACAAAAGCGCGAAACTACTCGGTCTGGGATATCCCGGTGGGCCGCAACTGGCCAAGCTGGCCATCGCCGGACGCATTGGGCATTTCAAGTTGCCGCGTCCGATGCAGCATAGTGGAGATCTGGATTTCAGTTTCAGCGGGTTAAAAACTGCGGTACTTACTTTGACTCGTCAACATGTGTTAGACGAACAAACTCGCGCTGACATCGCCCACGCAGTGCAAACTGCCATTGTGGATGTGCTGGCCAGCAAATCACTGGCAGCACTAAAACAAACCGGGTTGAAACAATTGGTGGTAGCCGGGGGTGTCGGCGCCAACCGGCAGCTGCGCGCACAGCTGAATCAGGCGGCCGACAACGGTGGTTTCCGTGTGTTCTATCCCGAGCTGGAATTTTGCACTGACAATGGTGCGATGATTGCCTTCGCTGGCGCGCTACGTTTGCAGCAACAGCACGGGGGTAGTGGTTACCGTTTTAATGTAAAGCCGCGTTGGGATTTGCAGCAGATTGAAGCTTGACGGAATTAAATAGCAGCATCATTTTACGTAACCGTTACCCGGCTGAATTTACGCTTGCCTACCTGTGCCACCACTGCGGTACCCGACTTGAGTTGCAACGCCTTGTCACTGACCCGCTCACCATCCAGTTTTACCGCGCCCTGAGTAATCATCCGTAAGGCATCTGATGTGCTATCCACCAGCCCAGCCTGCTTCAATAATTGGGCAATACCAATACTGCCACTGGCGGTGACCACGCTGATTTCCGGCATGTCGTCTGGCAACACGCCCTGCTTGAAGCGCGCTTCAAATTCCGTCAACGCCTGTTGTGCGGCAGATTTATTATGGAAGCGTGCGACTATTTCTTGTGCCAGCAATACTTTAATGTCGCGCGGGTTGCGGCCGTCCTCAACTTCAGTGCGCCACTTGCTGATAGTGCTCATAGGTTCAAAGGACAGCAACTCAAGATAGCGCCACATCAAGTCATCTGAAACCGACATCAGCTTGCCGAATATTTCCTGGGGAGGTTCGGTGATGCCAATGTAGTTGCCCAGCGACTTGGACATTTTGTTGACGCCATCCAAACCGACCAGCAAGGGCATGGTCAACACGCACTGCACCGGCTGTCCGTAATGCTTTTGCAATTCACGTCCCATCAGCAAGTTGAATTTCTGGTCGGTACCGCCCAGTTCCATGTCAGCTTTGAGCGCGACAGAGTCGTAGCCTTGCACCAGCGGATAAATAAATTCATGGATCGCAATTGGCTGGTTGCCTTTATAGCGCTTGCCAAAATCATCACGTTCCAGCATGCGAGCCACAGTGTGCGTGGAGGCCAGCTTAATTAAATCAGCGGCGTTAAATTTATCCATCCAGGTGGAGTTGAAAACGATCTCAGTTTTGTCCGGATCGAGCACTTTAAAAACTTGTTCGCGGTAGCTCTGCGCATTTTGCACTATCTGTTCCCGCGACAAGGGCGGGCGAGTTGCATTTTTGCCGGTGGGATCGCCTATCATGCCGGTAAAATCGCCGATCAAAAAAAGTGCGTGATGCCCCAATTCTTGCAACTGACGCATTTTATTAAGAAGTACGGTATGCCCCAGGTGCAAATCCGGCGCAGTAGGATCAAACCCGGCCTTGATGCGCAACGGGCGACCCAACGCCAGCTTTTGCACTAATTCCGTTTCCAGCAGCAGCTCGTCGCAGCCGCGTTTGATCAAATCCAGTGTTTGTTGCTGTGTTATGTTCGACATGGTTTCCAGAAATAAAAAATCCGACGTTAATTGCCGTTCATCCGTGTAACGTAACCGCTTGTCTGCAATATACCACCGTTCGCGCCCTGCTTAGCACTGGATGAACGGGTTTTGAGCGAACACCCTTGTCTGTTAAAGTAGCGCCCAGTTGAACCAATAAAGCGTTGATAAACAATAGAACGCGATAGCCGGGAGGCATGAATGCTAACTCAAAATAGTCTGACTCAAGCGCATAAATTAAAGTTGCGCTGGTTTGTGGCCCTGTCTACTCTACCTTTTCTGGGGGTGGTGACCGCATTTGGAATCTCTCCCCAGGTTGACCAATTTTCAGCCAAAACTAAAATTGTTGTAGAAGAGATTGCTCTGCCGATTGACTTGCAGGAAGGCAGTGAAGAAAATACCGCGAGCGCAAATTTCTGGCGCAATATCCATATACAGCGCGGCGATACCATTGCCGAAATTCTGCGCAGAATGAATGTGGAAGATAGCGCCGCAGCCCAGTATTTAAGCAGCAATCCGGCTGCCGCTCCGTTGCGCCAATTGCGTGTTGGCAAAGCAGTGCAGGCTGAAACCAATTCCGAGGGAGCGCTGCTGGCGTTGCGCTTCCTGGACAACAATGGCAGCCAGATTGTCATTGAGAAAAGTGCTGAAGGTTTTAATACCAGCACGCTACCTGCCGAGCTTGAAGAAAGGTTGTTCATGCGCACCGGCGAAATCTCCACTACCTTGTTTGCTGCTACCGACCAGGCTGGGCTGCCTGATGGCGCAGCTAACCAGATGGTAGAAATTTTTGGCGGCGACATCGACTTCCATCGCGATCTGCGCAAGGGCGACAAATTTACCGTGGTCTATCAAATGACTTATAGCAATGGCGAGCCGGTTCGTACCGGGCGCATTGTGGCGGCCGAATTCATCAACCAGGGCGAGGCATTCCGTGTCGTGCATTACCAGGCGGATAACACTCACAGTGACTATTACACGCCGGATGGCAAGAGTGTACGCAAGGCGTTCCTGCGTTCTCCGCTGGAATTTTCGCGGGTCAGCTCTGGCTTCAGCTTGTCGCGATTCCATCCGGTGCTGGGCACATGGCGCGCGCACAAAGGCGTGGATTATGCCGCCTCTACCGGCACCAAAGTCAAGGTTACCGCAGATGGCATTGTGTCATTTGTGGGCAGGCAGGGTGGCTATGGCAATGTCGTGATCGTCAACCATCAGGGCCGCTATACCACGGTATATGGCCACCTGTCCCGCTTTGCTGCCGGTTTGCGTCGCGGCCAACGTGTTGCGCAGGGTGAGATCATCGGCCATGTTGGCATGACGGGCCTGGCCAGCGGTCCGCACCTGCATTATGAATTTAAAATTAACGGTCAGCAGCGCGATCCGTTACGTGTTGCATTGCCGGATGCCGCCCCGATAGTTAAATTGCAAATGGCCGCTTTCAAGGAAGCTACCAGCGGTTTGATTGCGCGCTTAGGCTTGTTGCATGACGTTAATCTGGCCCGCCTTGACTAGCTGATAGCTGCCTCAGGCAATTGGTTGTGCTCAATAATTCCGAGATGTATGCAGGCTTGATGTCTGGCACCAGCCTGGACGGTATTGATGCTGTTCTGGTGGACCTTGCCACTGATAAACCTAAGCTGATCGCTACCCATTACCGACCCTATGAACAATCCCTGAAAGATGCGCTGTTACTGCTGCATCGGCCGTCCCGCAACGAAATACACCAGTCGCAAATGATGGCCAACCAGCTGGCGCGCGAGTATGCAATTGCGCTGCAAGCGCTATTGAAATCTGCCAATGTCACGCCAGCCCAGGTTCGCGCTACCGGTTGCCACGGCCAAACCATACGCCATCGTCCTGACCAAGGCTACACCATACAATTGGGTAATGCCGCATTATTGGCCGAATTGAGCGGTATTGCTGTGGTGAGTGATTTTCGCAGCCGGGATATTGCTGCGGGAGGGCAGGGCGCGCCATTGGTGCCAGCCTTTCACGATCAGGCATTGCGTGATCCGGCCATTCATCGTGTCATCGTCAACATAGGTGGCATCAGCAACCTGACCAACCTGCAACCCGGTCAGGTCACCACCGGCTTTGACTGCGGGCCGGGAAATTTATTAATGGACGCATGGATTAGCCAGAACCGTGAAATGCCTTATGACCGGGATGGCGCGTGGGCTGCCAGTGGACAGGTTATTCCTGTGCTGCTGAAAACGTTGCTGAAAGAACCCTATTTGCGCGCTGCGCCGCCCAAAAGCACAGGGCGCGATTTGTTTAATCTGGATTGGCTGAATAGCAAGCTTGTGGGCAACGAGCCTGCAGAGGATGTGCAAGCTACCTTGCTGGCGCTGACCAGTTACGCGATTGCTGATGCGATCAAGCGCTATTGTGCCGGGGTTGAAGAGGTTTATTTGTGCGGGGGCGGTGCCCATAACCAGGCCCTGGTTCAACACTTGGCACTATCCTTGCCTGATTGCAGCCTGCAAACAACGGATGCTCTGGGCATGGGGGTTGATTGGCTGGAAGCGGTTGCTTTTGCCTGGCTGGCAGAACAAGCAATTGATGGCCGTAACGCGAACCTGCCATCTGCCACCGGTGCACGGCACCCCTGCATACTTGGTGCGATCTATCCAGCATGATTTTTTTGTGTAAAAAAAGCAAGAAGACTTACGCCTTCTTGCCCTTGTTTATTCCCTGACTTGAAAACGAAGTTAAACTGAAAAAGATGAGCCGCAACCGCAGGTAGATTGCGCATTGGGATTTTTGATGACGAATTGCGATCCTTCCAGCCCCTCCTGGTAATCAATCTCCGCGCCGACCAAGTACTGGTAACTCATAGGATCAACCAATAGCTGAACGCCGTTTTTATTCAGCACCGTGTCGTCCTCATTGGTGATTTCGTCGAAAGTAAACCCGTACTGAAAGCCGGAACAGCCGCCGCCGCTGACAAACACGCGCAACTTCAGGTCGGCGTTGCCTTCTTCTTCCAGCAACAGTTTCACTTTGTTTGCCGCGCTGTCGGTAAACAGGATAGGGTCAGGCATTTCCACAGCGGACAAGTCGGTAACTGTATTCATGATGTGCTCCAAAAATTATTATTCCCCGTTGCTTACTTTCAATGCAACAACCTTGTCAGCGGAAGCCACGTCAGCCAAGTGGATTAACGTACCTTCCACCACCGCTCCAATTTGAATTTCCAGCGTTTTGTAATATACATCCCCTATGATCCGCGAGTTACTTTGCAGTTCCATGTATTCCGCCGCGCTGACCGAGCCATTGACGACACCGTTAATGACCAAATGGGTCGCGCTGATTTCGCCATTGATACGTCCGTGCTCGCTTAACACCAAGGTGCTGGGCTCGCCCGGCACGGCGATGACATTGCCGGTAATTTCACCATCCACCCGCAGCCCGCCGCTAAAAGTCAGGTTGCCTTCAATCTTGGCAGCGGCACCGATCAGCGAGTCTATGCGTTCCTGTGGCTTACTGTGACGTTTATTGAACATTATTTTCTCCCTTTCCAAATGAAAGATTGACGCTTTGCTTGATTCTTGGCTCGCTCGAGCCGCGCTCAAAAATCCGCACTTCAATACTCTCCACTAACGCGTCTTCCGGCAACTGAAAGCTGCGCTGGATACGCAGATAATACTTGAAATTGAGCTGGTAGGTGACATCTGCCCCGGCATTTTCCGCTGCTAGGCTTTCGCGCGGGAATACCACCACCGAGCGCGCGCCGTTACGCACTACATTTACCAGCAATTGCATATGGCCGATAAACGGCTTTACGCGCTGCTGCCCGCCTTGTACCAGCAGCAGACGGTAACGGTATTCTCCGGGCAAGGTATCACGCTCAATCAGGAACTGCTGAATCGCCAGGTCCCCCTCCCGCGTGTCGGCCACGGTCAAATTCTGAAACAGCGTCAGATCTTCCTTAAGGCGAAGGTTTTCCTCATTCACCCCTTGCAGCTGCTGGATGATTTCCTGGTTGATCGCGCGTTCAATCTGCGCCTGCCTTTCGTACGACGCCACTTGGCTGGCCAGTTGAGCGTTGTCACTTTTCAGCGTGGTGATCTGGGTGTTCAGCTCAGCTATTTTCTGTTCGGCCTGCGCCCGAAAAAAGCCCGCGAATTCCAGACCTGAATCATACGCCCACCAAACCAGCCCAGCGGTAGCCAATATTATTGGCAAGGCCAGTGTCCATCGCACATACCACGGGACATGGGGCCGCACCGCCAGAACCGGCGCGGAGTTGCTGAATTTGCGTTTTATATGGCGTAGCAGCTTATGACGCATAGTTAGAGCAACAAAGGAACTTGTAGTTATGGCAACAAAGGAACATGAGCCAGTGCCATGGTTTCAGGCAAGCCAAACATGATGTTCATGTTTTGCACGGCTTGACCCGCAGCACCCTTGACCAGATTATCAATCACCGACAATACCACCACAGTGTTGCCCTGTTGCGGGCGATGGATTGCAATACGGCAAATATTGGCGCCGCGCACGGAACGTGTTTCTGGATGGCTGCCGGCTGGCATCACATCGACAAAGGGTTCGTTGCGGTAGCGCTTTTCATACACCGACTGCAAGTCGGCATCACCTTTAACCGTTGCGTACAGCGTGGCGTGTATGCCCCGGATCATCGGCGTCAGGTGGGGTACGAAGGTCAAGCCCACTTTCCTGTTCGCTACCGCTGCCAAACCCTGGCTTATTTCCGGCAAATGGCGGTGGCCCGGTACACCGTAGGCTTTAAAATTGTCGCCTGCCTCAGGAAATAAAAAACCCAGCTCCGCTTTGCGTCCGGCACCCGATACGCCCGATTTTGCATCGGCGATCAAGCTGGCGCAATCCACCAGTCCGGCTTCCAGTAGCGGAATAAAGCCCAGCTGCACTGCAGTGGGGTAACAGCCGGGATTCGCCACCAGCCGCGCTTGCTTGATTTGCTCGCGGTTAATTTCCGGCAAACCGTACACCGCTTCAGCCACCAGGTCGGGACAGGCATGGCTCATGCCATACCATTTTTCCCAGACCGCTACATCCTTGATCCGGAAATCTGCCGCGAGGTCTATCACGCGCACACCGGCCTCCAGCAACGCGCGCGTTTGCTGCATTGCAATGCCGTTGGGCGTGGCAAAGAACACCACATCACATTGCTCCAGATGCGCATCTTCCGGCTTCACAAAGTGCAAATCCACATGCCCGCGCAAGCTGGTAAACATCTGGCTGACCGGCGTTCCAGCATCGCTACGCGAGGTAATGGCCTGCAACGTCACCTCTGGATGCTGCGCCAGCAGGCGTAATAATTCCACGCCGGTGTAACCAGTACCGCCTACGATGCCCACTTTTATCATGCGTTGCCTCGCCGAATCCGTCCAATGAATGATACATCAAAATGAAAAAACCGCCCGAAGGCGGTTGTTCCAGAACAGTCTCCTGATTAACGTTTGGAGAACTGCTTGCGGCGGCGCGCCTTGCGCAAGCCGACTTTTTTCCGTTCCACTTCGCGCGCATCGCGCGTCACCAATCCGGCCTTGCTCAGCACCGGCTTTAACGTCGCGTCAAAATCTATCAGTGCACGGGTAATGCCGTGGCGCACCGCACCGGCCTGGCCAGATTCACCACCACCGAAAACGTTTACCATGATATCGAACTTGTTCAGCGTGTCAGTCAGTTGCAGCGGCTGGCGCACTACCATACGGCCGGTCTCACGCGAAAAAAATACATCCAGTGGCTTGTCATTGACGACGATATCGCCTTTGCCCAGCTTGATGAAGACCCGCGCGACTGCGCTTTTGCGGCGGCCGGTGCCATAGTTATAGGTTACGCTCATGGTTATGCTTTCAATAAATCAATCGGTTTCGGCTGCTGTGCGCTATGCGGATGGTCGGCACCGCCATAAACCTTCAGCTTGCGCAACATCGCATAACCCAGCGGGCCTTTTGGCAGCATGCCTTTAACCGCTTTTTGCAGCACGCGATCAGGGTGACGCTCCTGCAGCTTGGCAAAATTGGTCGTGTATAACCCGCCGGGATAAGTCGTGTGGCGGTGATACAGCTTGGCCTCAGTCTTGTTGCCGGTCACCACCAGCTTCTTGGCGTTAACCACGACGATAAAATCACCGGTATCCACATGCGGGGTGTAGATTGCCTTATGCTTGCCACGCAAGCGAGCGGCAATCTGGCTGGCCAAACGCCCCAGAATTTTGTCAGCAGCGTCCACCAGATACCAGTCGTGCTGGACTTCGTGCGCTTTGGCAGAGAATGTTTTCATGGCAATCCTAAAACAAATAGCGAGTTAAATCTCGAAGGGCGCGAATTCTATGTCAGATGGCAACGTGCTGTCAAACCCTTTTAGCTCCATGAATTCAGGGAAATGCCAGACCCGAACGGGAAACCCTGTATCGGGTAAAATCTGTGGCCAATTTGACTTCAAGGTAAAACGCAATGAAAGCACGCATTAAATGGGTAGAGCAGGTGACATTTTTGGGGGAAACAGAAAGCAACCATGCCGTAGTGATGGACGGCCCACCGGACGGTGGCGGGCGCAATCTGGGGCCGCGCCCGATGGAGCTGGTGTTGCTGGGAACCGGCGGCTGCACAACTTATGATGTGATACACATCCTCAAAAAAAGCCGCCAGCAAGTAACCGACTGTGTGGTGGAGATTCAGGCCGAGCGCGCCACCGAAGACCCCAAGGTATTCACCAAAATCCATTTCCACTTCATCATCACCGGCAAGAGCCTGAAACCGGCCCAGGTCAAGCGTGCGGTGCATCTGTCAGCGGAAAAATACTGTTCGGCGTCGATCATGCTGGGCAAGACCGCAGCGATCACCCACGACTTCGAGATCAAGGAAGCCGA
>JANNQM010000035.1:0-2441 GCA_031400735.1 Gallionellaceae bacterium | reverse complement strand
CTTCAGGTCCAGCAGCACCACCGCCGGAACGGAGTTTGCAGCGGCACCTTCGCCGAAAAAATAATCGAGCGCCTCAATGCCGTCATGTGCCACCGTCACTTCATTCATGATGTGGTTGTTTCTGAGGGCACGCAGTGTCAGTGCCTCGTCGTCGGGATTGTCTTCAATAAGTAATATGGTTTTGTTGCTCAGGTGGTTCATGTACAGCCTCCGTTTCCGCCCCAAGTGGGCAATAATTATGCGTCTTAACGATTTTCAGGACGCTGTTGTTCCCCCTTTGACTGCGGAAGGGTCGCTGCGTAGCAGCGGGGTACCCACCGGCGTACCCTTTACGGGTGCAAAAAGGGGGGTAGGGGGGATTTGAGATACGCCGAATATGAAAATCCCCCTCAGTCCCCCTTTTTCAAAGGGGGAAGCAGCTCAGTGGTGCGTCATCCTGCAAATTATTCAGAGGCATGAAAAATAATCAGCCGGGTAATGAGAAATAAAACGTGGCGCCCTGGCCGGGCAGACCTGTGCCACGGACTTGCCCGCCGTGGCGGTGCACGATGCGCTGTACCGTGGCCAGCCCGATGCCGGTACCGGGGAATTCGGCGGCTGTGTGCAGGCGCCGGAAGGCGCCAAACAGTTTGTCGGCGTAGGTCATGTCGAAGCCGGCGCCGTTGTCGCGCACAAAGAATTCCGGTGCGTCCTGAGTGTTCTGTACGGGGGTGTTCCGCATGGCACCGAGCTCGATTTTTGCGTTTGCTGTTTTGCCGGTGAACTTCCAGGCATTGCCAAGCAGGTTGACCAGCAACACACGCAACAACCGTTCGTCACCCACTGCGCTCAGGCCGGGTTCGATGCACCAGTCCACTTTGCGCCCCGGCGCACTTTTCTGCAATTCCGCCAGCACATCGGCGGCGAGCGCACTGAGGTCGACAGTCCCATGCTGCAGTTCTGCCAGCGTCACGCGCGACAGGGCGAGCATGTCGTCAATGAGATGGCCCATGCGCTGGGTGGCGGCGCGCACGCGGTCGAGATAATCCCTGGCCTGATCGTCCAGTTGGTCTGCGTAATCCTCAATCACCGCCTGGCTGAAGCCATCAATGGAGCGCAGCGGCGCGCGCAGGTCGTGCGACACCGCATAGCTGAATGACTCGAGTTCGCGGTTGGCGACTTGCAGTTCGCTGGTGCGCTCAAGCACGCGTCGCTCAAGGTTGACGTTGAGCTGGCGAATTTCCTCTTCGGCCTGTTTTCGTTCGGTGATGTCGCGGATGATGCTCAGCACAAACTTCCCTTCGCCGGTTTGCAGCGGTCCCAGCGTGACGTCGGCGGGAAATTCGCTGCCGTCCTTGCGCCGGCCTTTCAGATCCAGACCGCTGCCCATAGGGCGGACATGCGGGTTGGACATGTATCCGGTACGGTGTTGCAGGTGCCGCTCCGACAGGTTTACTGGAATCAATATTTCAATTGGTTTTCCGAGCAGTTCGCCGGGCAGGTAGCCGAACACCTTTTTCGCCTGGTTATTGACATTGGCGATGTGACCTTCACTATCCACGACCACGATGGCATCCGGGGCAAATTTGAAAAATTGCTCCAGCATATCCTGTTGCAGATAGGTACGCTCGGCGTGGTTTTTCAATGTGCCCACCAGAATTGCTGTGGCAGGCATGGTAACGGCCCAAACTATGACGCGTTTGAGGTTTTCATCGGTATGTAAAAATGGCTGGCCGGGGAGGGAGAAGAAGAAATAAATGTAGGCCCAGGATAAGGCGGCGCTGATCAGGCCCGGCCCCAGGCCACCGGCGTAAGCGGAGAACACAATCGCCAGGATCAGGAAGGCAGGTGGGTTGGGGATATCAACGCCGACACGATACGCCAGCATGTGAGCAATGATCACTCCAAGCGTCAGGAGCGGACCGCTGAACTGTGCCCAGACGTTTTGATAACCCAAACCCAGAGGAGCGCTTGCTGTCACGGCGCGCTCTCCGGCGAATGATGGTCAGGCCATAGGCTGAGCTGATTGTCGAAATAATTGCACATCAGACGTCTCCATAATAAAAGTGAGAACAAGCCTAAAAATTACCATCTAAAATGTAGGGTATAGGTAAATCAGCGGGAATTCAAGGGCACAGTGCTAATGTAGCGTGCAATGAACTCTGCACGCAGAATGAAAAGAAGGGATGATCGGCGTTATTTCAATTCGTTAAAAAAGTTTTTGATGGCGAGTACGCGTTGCGCGACATCTCCATACTTTAAGTCTATGCGTAACTTATCCTGCCCGCTCAATTTGTACTGGCGCTTGCTTTGAATCAGGGTGATTATTTTCATCGGGTCTCTTGGCCTCGGGCGCGACTTTGCCTTCGCCGACGACGCACCAAGCCAGTTGATAGGCGGCGGCGGGTGCCAAGTCGGGCCTCGCCGACGCAGAGGCAAACTTTGGCGACAGCAGGGTGCCG
>JANNQM010000034.1:0-23091 GCA_031400735.1 Gallionellaceae bacterium | reverse complement strand
TCGCGCCATTCGGGGGCCATTGCCGCTGTGCGTGGCGCGCATCCGCGGCACGGCGGTGCGGGGGCGCTTTACATTGTGCTTCGTCGGACGCGCTAGTTTGCGCCAGCAAAGAAGCGCGTCAGAACACCTCCATAAATTGCGCTCAGGGCATCGATATCGGCAAGCGCGACCGCTTCGTCGAGCTTGTGCATCGTTGCATTGCACAGGGGCGCGCTGGATCGGTGCCGCACCGCGCCAGCGCGGCACCAATGAGGCATGAATATTCAGGCAGCCATGGCGCGGCAATTGCAGCACCGCTGGCGGCAAGATCAAACCATATGCCGCGACCACCATCACATCAGCGGCAAAGCCGGCCAATGACTGCTGAATTTCGGCGGATTTGAGCGAGGACGGCTGGTATACGGGCAAGCCGTGCGCCAGCGCCAGTTGCTTGACCGGGCTAGGAGTAAGCTGCATGCCCCGCCCGGCTGGCCGGTCGGGCTGGGTCAATACTGCGACCACATCAAACTGCCGCGCCAGCAACATCTCCAGCGCGGTGGCGGCAAAATGCGGGGTGCCGGCAAAAATAATTTTCAAGTGGGAGCCTTACATAGTTTCGCGGAGATGTTTTTTAATCTTGGCTCTTAGTCGCGACTGCTTGAGCTGCGACAGGTACTCAACAAACACCTTGCCTTTGAGATGATCTATCTCATGCTGCACGCAAATCGCCAGCAATCTGTCTGCTTCCAGCGTGAACGATTCCCCTTGAGCGTTCAGTGCGCGCACCGTGATACGTTCGGCACGCCGAACTTTTTCATACACGCCGGGAACAGACAAACAGCCTTCCTCGCACTCACTTTCGCCGCTACTGGCAAGAATTTCCGGATTGATAAACACCCACAGCTGGTCGTGTGCCTCAGAAATGTCCATCACAATGATCTGCTGGTGCACATCCACCTGGGTCGCGGCCAAACCTATTCCCGGCGCAGCGTACATGGTTTCAGCCATATCGCTGATGAGCTTGCGCGTGGCTCCTGTCACCTCCCGCACTGGCTTGGCAACGGTATGTAGCCGTTCGTCCGGATATTGCAATATTTTCAGAATTGCCATAAATGCTTGCTAATTTAAATGACTGGATGCAGAATTTAAACATTGCACGAGCATCGTGCCGCGTCCTCTGTTAATCTGTCCCGAATTTCTATACAAAGCAGGTTTTATCAAAAACTGAGTTTTCATGCCAAATGGGGTATCCATGCAAAAGTCCACGCAAAAGATTATTATATCGCTGATTTGCTGTTTGTTGCCCGCCTTCGCCCTTGCAGACACGGTTAAAATCCGCGCCGACGCTCCTGATCGTCACGTCGTGGTGAAAGGGGATACCTTGTGGGATATTTCCGCCAAATTTTTCAATGACCCGTGGCAGTGGCCGCAAATATGGGGCCTGAACAAGGACACTATCACTGACCCGCACTGGATTTACCCGGGTGACGTGATCGTATTGGATCGAGCAAGCGGCACACTGAACATTGGTGAAACAGCAGCAACCGGGGCGGTCCAAGCAGAGGCGGCCAAGGGAGCAGCAGTCGAGGCGGAGGTAATGGAGACCGCAAAAGCCGAAGTCAAGGGTGCCGATGCGGGCACTGCCCGAACAAGCCAGTCTGACATCACCAAACTATCACCCCGAGTACGCATACTGCCCAGCGATCACAACGCTATCCCCAGCATTCCGGGCAGTGACATCGGGGCTTTCCTCAGCCAGCCGCTGATAATCGAAGAAGATGGCTTGTCCGGCGGACCCACCATAGTAGGCACGTATGAGCAGCGCGTCCTGCTGGGCAAAGACGATATTGCCTATGTGAATGGCCTGCCCGTGGACAAAGGGCTGATATGGCAGATTTACCGCCCGGGCCAGAAGCTGGTTGACCCGGACAGCAAGGAAGTGTTGGGATACGAGGCAAACTATCTGGGAGAAGCCCAGGTACAAAAATTCGACAATATCAGCACGCTCAAGATTACCAAGGCGATTCAGGAAATCAATAAAGGCGATCACCTCACCTACCCTTCTGAGGTGGTCACCAACAACTACCTGCCGCGCGCACCAGAAGGCAAAATTGCGGCGCGGGTAATTTCGATTTATGGTGGCGTTTCCCAGGCTGGCCAATATTCCATCATCACGCTTAACAAGGGGCGGCGCGACGGCCTGGAAAACGGCCACGTATTGGCGCTGTATAGCAAAGGCGAAGAATTGAAGCGTGAAAAAATCACGCTGCCGGACGTGCGCTATGGCCTGATATTTGTGTTCCGCACCTTTGACAAAGTAGCCTATGCCCTGGTGATGCAAACCAACCTGCCGGTGCAAGTGCTGGATACTGCACTGACTCCCTGAGTATGGATGCAGAGCTGGCGTCATGGCTCGCCCTTAACCAGATACCTGGTTTGGGCAATGAAGGTCAGCGCCGCTTGCTGCAGGCTTTTGGCACACCCGCCCAAATCTTTGCCACACCCGCACATTCCCTCAAACAAGTAGTCCAGCCAGCGGTGGCGGAAGCCATCGCCCAAGGCTGGAACGAAGCCACGCTGATACCCATCGCAAGCTGGCTGGAAGATACGCACAACGGCATCGTCACGCTGGCCGACCCTGACTATCCGCAAGCCCTGCTCAATATCCCCGATCCGCCGCTGCTGTTATATGTCAAAGGCCGGCGCGAATTGCTCAATCATCCGGCCCTGGCCGTAGTCGGCAGCCGCAACGCCACCGCACAGGGTTTGAGCAATGCCGAGGCTTTTGCCCAAGCCATCAGCGCTGCCGGGCTGTGTGTCGCCAGCGGTATGGCGCACGGCATCGATGCTGCCGCGCATCGCGGCGGTTTGCGCGGACAAGGCTCCAGCATCGGCGTAGTGGGCACCGGACTGGACAAGGTTTACCCTGCTGCCAACCGCGAACTGGCACATCAATTGGCACAACAAGGCGTGCTGATTTCCGAATTCGCCTTGGGTACGCCACCGCTGGCGGCAAATTTTCCGCGCCGCAATCGCATCATCAGCGGCCTCAGCCTTGGCTGCCTGGTGATCGAAGCCTCGCTGCAAAGCGGATCGCTGATTACCGCACGCATGGCCCTGGAGCAGGGCCGTGAAGTGTTCGCTATTCCCGGCTCTATCCACTCCCCGCAAGCCAAAGGGTGCCACTACCTGATCAAGCAGGGGGCCAAGCTGGTGGAGTCTGCGCAGGACATTCTGGAGGAATTTGGCCATTTTTCCTCCGGCCCGGTTGCTCAAACCAGCACCAAGGAAGAGCATCCCTTATTCGCATATTTAGGTTTCGATCCGACTGACCTGGATGGCTTAAGCCAGCGCAGCGGCTTGACGATTGAAGCGCTATCCGCCATCCTGTTACAACTGGAACTGGATGGCGATGTGGCCACCTTGCCGGGAGGGTTGTACCAACGCCTAGCTTAAACCAATAATTTTTCGGGGTGCCATGTTTGATATTTTGATGTTCTTGTTCGAGAGTTATTTTTATGCTGGCAGCTACCCCGATCCTGACAAACTATCCCGCAAGCTCAGCGCCGCCGGGTTTGAAGACGAGGACATCAATCGGGCGCTGACCTGGCTGTCTGGCCTGAAGCAACTGACCCAGGCCGACTATCCCGCAGCCATCAATGACAGCGGGTTACGTTGCTACGCCGACCGGGAAGTAAAGCTGATCGACCAGGAAGCACTCCGTTTCCTGGCATTTTGGGAACAAAATAAAATGATCACGCCTGTTGAACGTGAAATGATCCTTGACCGTGCGGTCGCACTAAACCGCGACAATCTGCCGCTGGACAAGGTCAAGCTCATTGCGCTGATGGTGCTGTGGAACCAGCATCACGATCTGGATCCAATAATAGTTGAAGATTTGCTGACCCCGGCTGAATCCAGCCACTTACATTAAATTTAAAAATAAAAATTAGCCATGGCAAGTAATCTACTGATCGTTGAATCCCCGGCCAAAGCCGTCACCCTGAAGAAATATCTGGGCAAAGATTTCGAGGTGCTGGCCACCTATGGCCATGTGCGCGACCTGATACCAAAATCGGGCGCGATTGATACTGAACATGATTTTGCCATGCAGTACGAAACCATAGCCCGCAACAGCAAGCATGTAGATGCCATCGCCAAGGCCGCCGCCGCTGCCGATCACATCTTTCTGGCACCCGACCCGGATCGCGAAGGCGAAGCCATTGCCTGGCACGTGGCCGAACTACTCAAGGGCAAGCGCGGCATGAAAAACAAAACCATGCAGCGCGTGGTGTTCTATGAAATCACCCAGACTGCGGTGCGCGAAGCGGTAGCCCATCCACGCGAAATTTCGATACCGCTGGTCAATGCGCAACAGGCGCGGCGCGCGCTGGATTATCTGGTCGGTTTCAATTTATCACCACTGCTGTGGCGCAAAATCCGTCCCGGCTTGTCGGCCGGACGTGTGCAAAGCCCGGCGCTGCGCTTGATAGTAGAACGCGAACTGGAAATCGAAGCGTTCAAGTCGCAGGAATACTGGACGGTGCATCTGGACAGCCAGAAAAACAGCATTCCGTTCAGCGCCAGGCTGTTTCAATACCAGGGCAAAAAGCTGGAACAGCTGGGCATACCCAGCGAAGCCGAATACAACAAAATCATTGCCAACATCAGCGCTGCCAAATTGCCGCCGCGTGTCGTGCGCGTCGAAAAGAAAGCCAAGCAGCGTTTTGCGGCGGCGCCGTTCACCACTTCCACGTTGCAACAGGAGGCTTCGCGCAAGCTCGGCATGTCAGCCGACCGCACCATGCGCATTGCGCAACAATTATACGAAGGTATCGATATCGGCGGCCAGACGGTAGGCTTGATCAGCTACATGCGTACCGATTCGGTGTCATTGGCACAGGAAGCGCTGGCCGAAATTCGCGGTTACATCGGCGAACATTTTGCTGCTGATTATTTGCCCAAGGCCGCGCTGACCTACAAGAGCAAAGCCAAAAATGCGCAAGAGGCGCATGAGGCGGTGCGCCCTACATCCATTGCGCGCACCCCGGAACAAATGCGCGACTACCTGGCGATAGACCAGGCACGGCTTTATGAAATGATCTGGAAACGTACGCTGGCCTGCCAGATGGCGCCAGCGCGTTTTGATACAGTCAGTCTCGACATACGACTGGGCGCCGATGACACACTATTCCGCGCTTCCGGACAAACGCTGGTGTTCCCCGGTTTTATCGCGGTCTATCAGGAAAGCATCGACGACAGCGAGGAAGAAGAAAATAAAAAATTGCCGCCGCTGGAAGAAGGGGAAACGATACCGCAGGACAAACTATATGGTGAGCAGCATTTCACCCAGCCGCCGCCGCGTTTTTCAGAAGCCAGCCTGGTCAAAACGCTTGAAGAACACGGCATTGGCCGTCCCTCCACTTACGCCAGCATTATTTCCACGTTACAGGCGCGCGAATATGCGTTGCTGGATAAAAAACGCTTCAAGCCAACCGATGTCGGACGGGTCGTTATCCGTTTTCTGACCGAACATTTCACGCGCTATGTGGATTACGGTTTTACCGCGCAGATGGAAGACGAACTGGATGAAATATCCGATGGCAAGCGCGACTGGATTCCGGTGCTGAATGAATTCTGGCATCCCTTCACGGCCCTGGTGCAGGAAAAAAAGAACATCGAGCGCAAGGATGTCACGCAGGAACTGATCAACGAAGCCTGTCCCAAATGCGGCAAACCGCTGGCCACCCGCTTGGGCAAACGCGGCAATTTCATCGGCTGTACCGCTTATCCGGAATGCGACTACACGCGCAACAGCGCAGCCGAGGCCGACGCCGGTGAAGCGCGCAAAGAACTCGGTCACGATCCTGCGACCGGCCTGCCGGTACTGTTATTACGCGGCCCTTTCGGCTATTACGTGCAACTGGGCGAAGTGCAAGAAGACGCCCAGACCAAAACCAAGAGCAAACCCAAACGTATTTCCTGGCCCAAGGAATTGCCGGTAGCGGACGCCGAACTGGCGCCTGCGCTACAATTATTGCAGCTGCCAAAAGAGCTGGGTAACCACCCGGAAAGCGGCAAAAAAGTCATCGTCAATATCGGCCGCTTCGGGCCGTATATCGGCCATGACGGAAAATTCAAATCCATTCCGCGCAGCGACAGTGTCTTCACGATAGGCCTTGACCGTGCTGTGGAATTATTGGCGCAAGCCCGCACTTCGAATACGGTATTGCGCGAACTGGGGGTACACCCCGACGACCAGAAACCGGTAGACGTATGCAATGGTCGCTATGGGCCTTATGTGCGACATGGCAAAGTTAACGCCACATTGCCCAAAGACATCACGCCGGAGGAAGTCACGCTGGAAGAAGCATTGCTACTGCTGGCTGCGCGTGTCGCAAAAGGTCCGGTAGTCAAGAAAGCAGTAACCCGGAAAAAAGTGGCCGCCAAGGCTGCTCCCGCCAATGCCGAGAAAAAGGTTGCCACCAAGAAGAAACCCGCAGTTAAAAAATCGCCTGGAAAGGTTGCTGGCCTTGGAAAGAGTGCTGACAAAGACAAAAAAAAATAATGCTTGCCTAAAGGTTGATCTGCTTTCACAATTGCGCGGTTCCTAGGTGGGGTTGCACTGGGAGGAACAAACAATAAAATTCTTGAGGAAAATACTATGTCCAAATTCAATCGCGGCACAATTCACCGATCAGCCTTCGCGTTGGCTCTGGTAACAGCAGGGCTGGGGATGGCGCAGGCAGCTGAACTTCCCGAAATCAGGATACCGATACAGATATTTGCCGATGTAGGCGCTTTTTCACGCAGCACCGGATCGGCTACCACCAGCGGCTCCACCTCCTCTGCCACACCGGAACGGAACGGCGCCTTTGTCGGTTCACTGACGCTGTTTGCATCTCCCCAGATAGGAGATCATGTGCGCGGTTTGTTCGAGCTGCTGTCGGAATTCAACACCTCCGGGTCGAATGTCATTACCGTCGAACGCGCGCAGATTGGTTACGCTTTTAACGATGCGCTGACATTGTGGGGCGGACGTTTCCATACGCCGTATGGCTTCTGGAACACCGCTTACCATCATGGCGCGCAGCTACAGCCCAGCATTGCGCGGCCGGTACAATTAAGTGGTGCGATGCCGGCCCATACTAACGGGCTCTGGGCAGTCGGCCTGTTCCCTATGGGTAGCGGCAAGCTGACTTACGATTTATACGCGGGCAATAGCACACGGGTTGTGGGAGGCAGCATTGATCCCAACCATACCAGCGGCGATAACAAAAACAAAAACTTTGGTTTTAACCTGGGATTTAACGCAGGCGGTGGACTGGAAGGGCTGCGTGCCGGAGTTCATGTCATGAGGGCGAAGGTTACTGCATGCGCTTCGATTGATACTTCGGGGAATTGCGCTCCCGGTACGACAACGACAACTACTTACACCCTACCCAATCCTGCTACTCCTGGCGCTCAGGTCGTTGCTACCACAATCACTACCATCACTGACCCTATCGAAAAATCCAAAGTAAACATGGTTGGCGCTTATGCCCATTACGACAATTACAATGTCGAACTGATTGCGGAATATTACAAATTCAGCAACACCAATCTGGTATCGGTTGCTGCGCCGGGTTACAAGGCAAAAAGCTCCTCCGGATTTGTTCAGCTTGGTTATGTACTGGATGACTTGATACCGTTTATCCGCTGGGAAGAAACCGATTACGACCCACGGGATGAGTACTTCAGGAATCTGTCCAACGGCAAAAATTACAGCAAACAGATTGTCGGGGTTCGCTACGAGCTGAATGTCAATGCAGTGATTAAAGCCGAAGTTGCCCAGATAAATTCACGCTCCGCGCGCAGCCTGGAAGATTCTCAGGAAGTACGTGTTCAATATGCTATTCGCTTCTAAGGGGACCCTGATGATGCCATTTATTAAAACCAGTGCTAAGCTTATTTTATTGGGTTTAGGATTATTCGGACTCAGTGCTAATGTTCCCGCTAATGCGGCAGAAATTTATGTCATTGCTCACCCCAGCGTAAAGCTTACCTTGTCGGAAATAAGGGATGTCTACCTGGGTGAGAAACAATTTGCCGGTTCGTTAAAACTGGCTCCGGTAGATAATGTTGCGGTACAAGGCGAATTCCTGGCCAAAGCCATTAATATGGACGCCAGCAAGTACGCTGCATTATGGATAAAGAAAGGGTTCCGCGGGGGCCTGGCTGCGCCGCCTGTCAAGGCGGGTGACGCAGAAGTCATAAGCTATGTAAAGAATACTGTAGGCGCGATTGGTTATATCAGCACGCCACCGACCGCAGGTGTGCAGCAATTATCCAAGTATTAACGTTTACAACGTTTCAACATTCTAAAATCCGTCACGCTATAGGTGTGACGGATTTTTTATTTCTGGGTTTTTTATTTCTGGGATTTTTTATCCGCCCTGGGCCAGATTCATGGCCTTATGGAAATTTTTGAAGGCTTCCTCTTTGTGCTGCAATTTTTCAGCCAGCTGGCCCAGTGCGTTATAGGCAGCACTGCTGGGCGTAATGCTGTTGCTGGCATCCAGATAGCTCTGCGCCTGACTCCATAGCCCCTGATGCAAGCATAATTTACCCAAGGCCAGCAGCAAACCGGCATCGTCAGGATGTTGCGGCAGCCAGCGCTCAGCTTGCTCCAACTGCCCCCTTGATTCTCCCTGCAAGCAGTCGCCGTAGAGCGCAACCAGATCACTATCCCACTGAGTATTCAATTGCCCGGTCAATATTTGTGCAGCAGTATGGCAATCCCCCTGTTCCATCAAAGTACGTGCTGCCGCAGCGGCCACTTTGGAGCGCTGCCTGAATTCACCTGGAATGCTTTTCCATACGGTTTGTATAGCGGCTGCGTCCGGCGCGCTGGCACGGATTTTTTCCACCCACGCTTGCTCGCAGATATATTCCGCTGCAGCCGCATCCACCGCACCGCGTTTTTGCAACTGCCCGGCGACTTCCAGCACTGCATCCCAATTACGTGCCAGCTGGTGTGCCCGCAGTTCCAGATGCAGCGCGCCGACATGGCTTTTTACACCTGTTGCCTGCAATTCTTTCAGCGCGTCGAGCGCGGCCAGCGGCTGGTGTTGATCGAGACTGAAATGGGTTTGGGCGATCAAGCGCATGGTGGATTCACCCACCGATTTTCCCTCGGCAGCAGCCAAGTAGGAATCGCGCTGGTCGAATTGGCGCAGTTCGTGCGCGGAGCGGGCAGCAATAATCGGGTTGATCGCAGAATTTTCGCCCAGATCCATTGCGCGCGTCGCTGCTTGTTCTGCGGCCGCATAGCGGCCCTCAAAAAACGCAGCCAGCGCGTCCATCATGGCCGTGCGCCCGGCGTTACGGACGCGTTCAGCCCGCAACTGGCGCATATATTGCGGCCACCGCAGCGCGGACAACAACAGTCTGAAAGTAAAATATCCGAGTACAAACAACGTAAACATCAGCACTGCAAACAGCGTCAGTGACATCTCGATACGGTAGGGGGGATATACCAGCAGAAGGAAGCCCGGATTGTGCGTGGCCATTATCAGTGCCACAGCCAACGCAAATAGGCCCAAAAACCACAGCAGGAAATTCATCGCATGCTCTTGGCTAATGAGGCCCGGTAGTTACGGGCCGCCTCCAGGCTGGCGCTGACATCCGGCAGCTGGATATTGATACTGGCCTGCCTCAGCTTGTTCAGCTGGAGCAGCGCCTGACTGGTCGCGATGGATTGGTTGTTGAAATAGCGCGTCAGCCATTCTTGCGCCAGCTGCAGGTCATGTTTGAAGCCGGTCTCGTCATGCGACAGCAAGGCCAGCCGAGCTGAAATCAGCCGTAATTTCAGGTTCTCGCGCAAAAAATAAACCTGCGTCGGCGCCAGCAATGGCAACTCAGCCTGGTGCATGTTTTCAATGCGCACCAGGCTTTTGGCCTCTTCCCATATCTCACGTAACAAGCGCTGCCAAGCACTCCCCTCCTCGCGCGGCACCGCGCTAACCGCGCTGCTTTCTTCGGGTATACGCCGCACATCCTGTGCCAGCGGCAAACTGTCCACAGTCTGGATTAAATTATCCAGCTGGGCATTGATGCCCAATAAATCAACATTGGGCAAAGCGCGCAGCTTGTCCATATCACGGGCTATCGCCTGGCGTAAATTATTCAGGGCCACCCGATCCATGCGCTTGAGCTGGTCATCAGCTTGCTGCATCGCAATCAGTGCGGCTTTCACGTTAGCTGATAACTGCAATTGTTGACCCGCGATGAACAGCATTTGCTCCACATCAGCCAGCACCATCTCATCGCGGCTGCTGGATAAATCCTGATACAACGTCTCCAGCGAAGCGCGCTGATTCTGCACTTCGGCATACTTGGCTTCGAGCAGGCTTAATTTGGCTGCCAGCTCACGCCCGGATTCCATGGCCTGCATCGCCAGCACCTGGCTGGCCTTGTTGTTGCCCTCCATTTCGGCCAGGCGCCGCGCCAAATCCTGTTGCAGCGTATTGACCTCGCGGCTTGCCGCCAGCCATTGCCACACAAATACTGCCAGCACCACAACCAGCGTCAGCTGCATGATATTCATGCGCGAAATAATTTTCGCCACCGGATTAAGTGGTTTAGCGGCGGCTGCCTCCGGCACTGCGGGATTATCCTGTTCTACAGGAGATGTTGGCTTATTCATATCATGCTTTCACGCCACCCGTTCTATGCTCAGTCCTCAGTCCTCAGTCCTGTTCTTCCAGTCCCCTGATCTGCCCATCCCAGCAAACCTTCGAGCAAACCGTCATCGCCTGCCGCAGTCTCCATCACTACCCGCCAGCCTTGCTGGTGTGCGACCTCGGCGATGCGGGCATGGGGTACAAATAACGGCACTGCCATCAATTGGGTGCGCGCTGCTTTATCCGGCAGTTGTTCTTGCAGCATGTTGCCCAGATAAGCCAGCGCTTCGCTGCTGGTCACGGTTATCGCATCGGGCCGGGCAGCCAGCAGCATGGCTATGTCCTGCTGCGGTTTGACACGCTGGTAACAGGCAGCATAATCCACGCTCGCCCCTCTTTGCTTGAGCGTGTCTCCCAACAATTCACGCCCGCCATCTCCGCGAAAAATCACCACACGCTGCCCCGTCATGTGTTGCAACTCCGGCAATGCCAACAATGCCTCGCTGTCAAAACGCTGTTGCGGCGCGAGAATTTTGCTGACACCGAAATCGCGCAATGCCTTGGCGCTGCCCTGGCCTACTGTCGCGACCGCTAAAGTGCTGGGCAACGGGCCGACAGCCAGGATAGCCTGCATGCCATAACGCACCGCATTCGGGCTGATAAAAACAGCAAGATGGTATTCAGAAAGGCGTGCTACCAGTACACGCAACGGCTGCGCATCCGCCACTGGCTTGATTTCCAGCAGCGGAAAAAGAATGGTGTGGCCGCCCGCTTCGGTAATGCGTTGCGCTAACTTGACCGCCTGCTCGCGCGGGCGGGTGACGACGATATTTAACCCGGAGAGTGGAAGGGCTTGCTTCATATTGAGTAACGAAAATCCACCACAGAGACACAGAGGCACAGAGGTGAAGAATCCAAGACCGACCCGTCATCCATAGGGTATGATTTTCTCTGTGTCTCTGTGCCTCTGTGGTGCAAAGATTTCCCTATCCAAGCGCGGCAAGAATTTCCTCTGCGCCTTGCGCGCGCAGGGCGTGGGCCACCGCATTGCCTAATGCTTCCGGGTCGGCGACGCTTCCGCGTTGCTCAGCCCGGGCCATTTGCTTGCCGTCCGGGCTGGCAACAAAACCGCGCAGGCGCAGCGTGTCGCCTTCGACCTCGGCAAACCCGCCCAGCGGCACCTGGCAACTTCCGGCCAAGGCGCGGCTCAAGGCACGCTCCGCCAGCACACAAGCGGCAGTGTCGGCATGATGCAGTGGCGCCAGCAGCGCTTTCAGGTCGGTGCGGCTGGCCAGGCATTCAATACCCAGCGCGCCTTGGCCGACTGCCGGCAAGCTCTGTTCCGGGGAAATCAAATCACGTATGCGATCACCCAGTCCCAGGCGCTTCAAGCCGGCAGCAGCCAGAATAATCGCGGCATACTTGCCTTCGTCCAGTTTGCGCAAACGCGTTTGCACGTTGCCGCGCAACGCATCAATTTTCAGGTGGGGAAAGCGTGCACGCAGCTGGCTTTCGCGGCGCAGGCTGGAAGTACCAACCACGCTGCCCTCAGGCAACGCCTCAAGATTGGCGAATTTATTGGAGACAAAGGCGTCGCGCGGATCTTCGCGCTGGCCTATGCAGGCCAGCATAAATCCCTCGGGCAGGTGCATGGGCACGTCTTTCAACGAATGCACGGCTATGTCGGCGCTGCCATTTTCCAGCGCGGTTTCCAGTTCCTTGACAAACAATCCCTTGCCGCCAATTTTGGATAAGGTGACATCCAGAATCTGGTCGCCCTGGGTAGTCATGCCCAATATACTGACCGCAGTTTGTGGGTATAATGCGCGCAGCCGATCACGGATATATTCTGCCTGCCACATTGCCAGTGCGCTTTCGCGCGAGGCTATGACCAGCTTTGCCGGCGCAGATTTTGCTGTGGCGCTTTGTGCCTGAAGTGTCCGATCCATTGGTTATTCCTGAGAATGTTGGTTAAATCTGTCGCTGCGCATTCTAACATGACCCAGTTGCGCGCGCGTTACACCCTGACGATTATGAACACTATGAACTTGCTTGCGTTACCCACTGACATTTCCAGTAAAGATGTCCCGCTGCGCGAAGATATCCGCCTGCTCGGGCGAATCCTCGGCAACACGCTGCGCGAGCAGGAAGGCGATGCGGCTTTTGACCTGGTTGAAAACGTGCGCAAAAGCGCGGTGCGCTTCCGCAAAACCCATAATAACGCTGACCGCAACGAGCTGGAGAGATTGTTGCATGACCTGTCGCCGCGCGACACATTATGTGTAGTGCGCGCCTTCAGCTATTTTTCGCAGCTATCGAATATTGCCGAAGACCTGCACCACAATCGCCGCCGACGAGCTCACCAGCAAGCCGGCTCCAAGCCACAGGAAGGCAGCATCTTGCTGGCCCTGGAGCGGCTCCAGCAAAAAAAAATCAGCGCGCAAACCCTGCAGGAATTCTTCGACAAGGCGCTCATTTCCCCGGTTTTGACTGCCCATCCCACAGAAGTCCAGCGCAAAAGCATTCTCGATTGCCACCTGATCATTTCCAGCCTGCTGTCCAACCGTGATCGCCTGGATATGACGCCGGAAGAGTTGGCGGTTAATGAAGAAGCGCTGCACCGCTTTGTGTTGATCCTGTGGGATACGCGCATGCTGCGTTATTCCAAGCTGAAAGTGGAAGATGAAATAAAAAACGGCCTGACCTTTTATGGCCACACCTTCCTCACCGAAATCCCCGAGCTGTATTCCAGCCTGGAAAAACACCTGAAAAAAAATTATGGCCTGGCCTTCAACATAAAGTCTTTCCTGCGCGTGGGCAGCTGGATAGGCGGTGACCGAGACGGTAATCCATTCGTCACGGCAGATATGATGCGCGATGCGGCCAAACGCCATTCTGGGGTTGCGCTGGAATATTATCTGGCGGAAACCAACCTGCTGGGCATACGCCTGAGCTTGTCGTCGCGCCTGGTTGAGATCAGCGACGAGTTGCGCGAATTTGCCGCCAACTCACCGGACAAATCTCCCGGCCGCGATGACGAGCCTTATCGGCGCGCGCTGATTGCGATCTATTCACGGCTGGTAGCCACCGCCGCCAGATTAAGCCACCGCGTCGAGCATTTGCGCCAAGTGGATCACCATGCAAAACCCTATCCGGATGCACAGGCTTTCATTGCCGACCTGGACATCCTGATTAATTCGCTCAACCATCATCATGCCTACTACCTGGCCAACGGCCGTATCGCCAACCTGCGCCGCGCGGCTGATGTGTTTGGATTTCATCTGGCGCCGCTGGACATGCGCCAACACAGTGCGGTGCATGAGCAGGTAGTGGAGGAATTGCTGACCCTCAGCGGAACCAAGAACTACACCCAGATGGATGAAGCAACCAGGCGCACTACGCTGCTCGCTGCCCTGCAAAACGGCAAACAGCTCACCGCAGGTCCGGAAGAATTTTCCGACACGGCGCAAAAAGAACTGCGCATCATGCAGGCAGCGGCAGATATCCATGCCATGTATGGCCGTGCCGCGCTGCCCAATTACATTATCTCGATGACCAAAGATGTCAGCGACGTGCTGGAAGCAGTGCTGATGGTAAAACAAGCCAGGCTGATGAAAGCAGGCGCGCAACCGGCACTGCACATCAATATCATTCCGCTGTTTGAGACGATAGACGACTTGCGCGGTTGCGGTACGATCATGGATCAATTGTTCTCACTGCCCTACTACCGCCAGTTACTGGCCAGCCTAGACAACACCCAGGAAGTGATGCTGGGCTATTCCGACAGCAACAAGGACGGCGGATATCTGACCGCCAACTGGGAGTTGTACAAGGCCGAAATTGACTTGGTGAAAGTGTTTGAAAAACACGGCATTGAGCTGCGCCTGTTCCATGGCCGTGGCGGCACCGTAGGCCGTGGGGGCGGCCCCAGCTATCAGGCCATCCGCGCGCAGCCACCGGGCAGCGTGAACGGGCAGATTCGCATCACCGAGCAGGGCGAAGTGATCTCCAGCAAATATTCCAATCCGGAAATTGGCCGACGCAATTTGGAAACATTGATCGCCGCTACGATGGAAGCGACCTTGCTGCATCACCACGGCGATGACAGCACCATGCCGGAATTTCACCGCATCATGGAAGCGCTGAGCCTGGACGCCATCGCCGCGTATCGCAAACTGGTGTACGAAACGCCGGGGTTTACCGACTATTTCTTTTCTGCCACGCCTATCCGCGAAATTGCCGAATTGAATATCGGCAGCCGCCCTTCGGCACGTAAGGCATCCGACAAGATTGAAGACCTGCGCGCGATACCGTGGGTATTCAGCTGGAGCATCAGCCGTGTGATCCTGCCCGGCTGGTATGGTTTTGGCAGCGCAGTGACATTATTCCTGGAGCGTGAAGGCGATGCCGGCCTCAAGCAGCTGCGTGCGATGTACAAAAGCTGGGCGTTTTTCCGCGGCCTGCTTTCCAACATGGACATGGTCCTGGCCAAGACAGACATGGGCATTGCATCGCGCTACGCCGAACTGGTAGCTGATGTGGAAATCCGCCAGAATATTTTTGGCATGATAGAAACAGAATGGGAGCGCACCACCAAAAAACTGCTGCAAATTACCAACAGCTCCTCGCTGCTGGCCGACAATCCCACCATGGCACGCAGCCTGGCTACGCGCATGCCCTACATTGACCCGCTCAACCACCTGCAACTGATGCTACTCGACCGCACCCGCGCCGGGGATGATAACGAAAGGCTGCGCCGCGCACTGCAGATAACGATCAACGGGATTGCAGCGGGGTTGCGGAATAGCGGTTAGCAGGGGATGTGACTCACTGCATGACCTGCATTACCAGGCTTGACTGAATATATCAAATTGATATAATACGCGTGTGCATATCATATCCATCAAAATGCTTCGCGAATTTTGGCAGAAACATCCTGAAGCGGAGCAGGTGCTGCGAGAGTGGCATTCCATTATGGAGCATGCAGAATTCAGGGACTTCAACCATGTTCGTGAGTTCTTCAATTCTGCAGATTATGTGCCGCCCTATACAATTTTTGATGTGGGCGGAAACAACTATCGGTTGGTGGTTGTCGTCAGGTACAGGTTCAAAAAAATATTTATCCATAAGGTAATGACGCATCGGGCATACGATGACTGGAACAAGCTCTACCGGAAAGGCAAAGGCTAATCATGCGCGCAACACACACTCAATTTAACATCCGGGCCATTCAAGCTTCTTGGCAGGCTTTTGATGCAATGGCCCATCTTCGTCCCATCCATAACGAAGCAAGCTACAACCGCATGACAGCCCTGATGAATGCGTTGCTTGATGCTACCGGAGATGACGAAAACCATCCTCTGTCAGGTTTGCTTAATTTGGTTGGCGATATGGTCTCGAAATATGAACAAGTACACTACGCCATCGAGCCAGCCGAACCCAAGGATGCCCTGCGTTTCCTGATGGAAGTGCGCGGCTTGAAACAGGATGACTTGTCGGCCATTGTGCCACAGGGCAACCTGTCGGCCATTCTGGCAGGAAAACGAAAAATCAGCGCAACCCTGGCTGGAAAATTGGGAAAGTTTTTTGGTATTAGCCCGGCTGTATTCGTGCCGGTTTAAACGGCATTGTCATATGAATGCAGTCGGGTCGAAATAATACTCTATGCAAAAACCTCGGCACTATTGAACCCCACACCCTGCGCATCTTTCGCGGACAATATCGGCTGGCCCTTGATGTGCCAATCTATGCCCAGCGTCGCGTCGTTCCAGACGATGCACCGCTCATGCTCCGGTGCCCAGTAATCGGTGGTCTTGTAAATAAATTCGGCATGTTCGGACAGCACGACAAAACCATGGGCGAAACCTTCTGGAACCCAGAGTTGTTTTTTATTTTCTGCGCTCAAAACTTCACCCACCCATTTTCCAAATGTGGGTGAGGATTTGCGCAGGTCGACGGCTACATCAAAGGCTTCTCCGGCTATCACCCGCACCAGCTTTCCCTGGGGTTGTTTCACCTGATAGTGCAGCCCGCGTAGGACGTTTCTGGTTGAACGCGAATGGTTGTCCTGCACAAAGTTGACCTTCTGGCCTATGGCTTCTTCAAATTGCCGCTGGTTGTAGCTTTCGAAGAAGAATCCACGGGTATCTTCGAATACTCGTGGTTCAAACAAGACCACATCAGGAATGGCGCACGGGGTGGCTTTCATCAGAACACGGTTTCCTTCAGCAGCCTCAACAAATATTGACCATAACTGTTCTTGCGCAACGGTTGCGCCAGTTTTTCAACTTGTGCGGCGTCTATCCATTTATGGCGGTAGGCAATTTCTTCCAGGCACGCTACCTTGAGGCCCTGGCGTTTTTCCAGTGTGGCAATGAATTGGCTGGCGTCCAGCATCGATTCATGGGTGCCGGTATCCAGCCAGGCGTAACCGCGACCCATTATTTCTACTGCCAGGTTGCCTTGCTCCAGATAGCGCCGGTTGAGGTCGGTAATTTCCAGCTCGCCACGGGGTGAGGGTTTAAGACTTTTCGCGATATCCACCACGTTCCGATCATAGAAATACAGGCCGGTCACGGCATAACTGGATTTGGGGCTGGCAGGCTTTTCTTCCAGGCTCATGGCTTTGCCCTGACTGTCAAATTCAACCACGCCATAGCGTTCCGGATCATGCACATGGTAAGCAAATACGCTGGCGCCTTGCTCGCGGTTCATCGCATTTTTAAGGATGGTAAAAATATCGTGCCCATGAAAAATATTGTCACCCAGCACCAGCGCCGACAGGTCATTTCCTATGAATGATTCGCCAATCAGGAAAGCTTGCGCCAGGCCATCGGGTGAAGGTTGTACGGCATAGGAAAAATTCATTCCCCATTGTGCGCCGCTACCTAACAGCTGCTCGAAACGCGGGGTATCCTGCGGTGTAGAGATGATCAACACATCGCGCATGCCGGCCAGCATCAGCGTGCTGAGCGGGTAATAAATCATCGGCTTGTCGAACACCGGCAGCAATTGCTTGGACACCGACAAGGTGGCCGGGTATAGCCGCGTACCGGAGCCACCGGCCAGGATGATGCCTTTACGTTTCATAATTTTCCTTAGGTTGCCAATTCGTCCATTAAGCGCTGCACATGATAGCGCCAGTCGGGCAGTTGCAGATTAAAAGTCGTGCATAGCTTGGTTGTGTCCAGCCGCGAATTTTTTGGCCGCGCGGCAGGCAGCGGATAGGCGTCGGTATTAATTGGCAGCACAGCAGTTGGCCCCGCCTTGAGCGGGATGCCCCGGGCTTGCGCCAATTCCAGCACATGCTGGGCGTAGCCATGCCAGGTTGTGTGGCCACTGGCCACCAGGTTATAGGTGCCAGAAAATTTGGCGGAAAATTTTTCCGGCTGGTTTGCAGCGGCTATGCGGTACAAGGCCAGCGCGGTGACATCCGCAATCAGTTCGGCGCTGGTGGGTGCGCCATGCTGGTCAGCGATAACTTTTAACTGATCCCGTTCTTGTGCCAGGCGCAACATGGTTTTGGCAAAATTGCTGCCGCGCGCGGCATACACCCAACTGGTGCGGAAGATCAGGTGTCTGGCGTTACTCTTGACTATTTGCTGATCGCCTTCAAGCTTGGTCTTGCCGTACATCGACAAGGGTCGGGGTGTATCCTGTTCGGTGTAAGGAGTCGTTTTTTCACCGTCAAAAACATAGTCGGTGGAATAATGCACTATCCAGGCCTTTAGCTGATGTGCCTCTTCAGCCAGTACGCCCACGGCATCGGCATTGATACGTTGCGCTTTGGCGGGATCAGCTTCGGCCTTGTCCACTGCGGTGTAAGCGGCCGCATTCACGATCACATCGGGATGAATGTGGCGCACCAGTTGGCGAAGATGCGCGATGTTTTCGAAATCTGCCTGTTGCTTGCCTACCGAAATCAATTCACCAAGCGGGGCCAGTGCGCGTTGCAATTCCCAGCCCACCTGTCCATCCTTGCCAAATAAAAGAATTTTCATGCGACGTACTGCTTTTGCACCCATTCACGATAGGCGCCGCTGGTGACATTTTGCGCCCATTGCTGGTTATCCAGATACCAGCGCACCGTTTTGCGAATACCTGACGCAAAAGTCTCCGCTGGTTTCCAGCCCAATTCCTTTTCGATCTTGCTGGCATCAATCGAATAGCGCCTATCATGGCCCGGCCTGTCCTTGATGAAGGTAATTTGCTGCGCATAACTTTTTCCATCCGCGCGTGGTTGCATTTCATCCAGCAGCGCGCACAGTGTGTTTACTACTTGCAGGTTGGCCATTTCGTTCCAGCCGCCGATATTGTAGGTCTCGCCCAATCGGCCTGCTTCCAGTACCCTGCGGATCGCGCTGCAATGGTCGGTGACATACAGCCAGTCGCGGATTTGCTGGCCATCGCCATACACCGGCAGCGGCTTGCCGCCCAGAGCGTTCTGGATCACCAGCGGAATTAATTTTTCCGGAAAGTGATAGGGTCCATAATTATTCGAACAATTGGTGGTCAGCACCGGCAAACCATAGGTGTGATGGTAGGCCCGCACCAGATGGTCGGAAGCGGCCTTGGATGCCGAATACGGGCTGTTCGGCTGGTACGGGTTGGTTTCCTTGAATGCCGGTTCATCTTTACTCAATGAGCCATACACTTCATCGGTCGACACATGCAGCAAGCGAAAACCCGACTGGTCTGCGGGTGGCAGCCCGTTCCAATAAGCGCGCACTGCTTCCAGCAAATGGAATGTGCCGACAATATTGGTCTGGATAAATGCGGCCGGGCCATGAATGGAGCGGTCGACATGGGATTCAGCGGCAAAATTTATGATGGCTCTGGGCTGATGCTCGGCCAGCAGGCGCGCTACCAGGTCTTTATCGCCAATATCACCGTGCACAAAGACGTGCCGTTCATCGCCATCCAGCGTGCGCAGGTTGTGCAAGTTACCCGCGTAAGTCAGGCAATCGAGATTGACCACACCCTCGCTGCTGTGCGCCAGCCAATCCAGCACAAAATTTGAGCCGATAAAACCGGCTCCGCCTGTCACCAAAATCATAAAATATTATTTGTTGCGAGGTATATTATTGTTGAGAGGATTGGAAACAGAACATTACTCTACCATACGGCGTTGTTACAACAAGTGTCTTGTAGTCCAAAGAATTTATCCGGCAATGAATTCCCGTCACGGTCACGGTTCGAACTGGAATTGTGTCAGCACCTGCGACAGCTTGCCGCCCTCCGGATCGGTAATGTCTACTCTGCACGGCAGGTTGGCGTTTTCTGCCGCCAGCCATACCTCTGTCCGGTTCTCGCCCGGTTCCGGTGGGCTGGCTAGATACATTGCCTTATAGGTTCCAAACGGCACTTTCACAATTTGTTCGGGCGTAATGTTGTAGATATATTTGCCCAGCTTGCTGCCATTGCTCATATACAGTTCGTAGGTCTTCATGTTTTGCAGTTCAAGAAACATGAACTGGTACATCACGCTTAACCTGTCCTGTGCCCCCTCGGGTAATGGCAAATCGCGCTTTCCCGAGCGGTCAGTAAGGGTAATCTGATTGGCTGACCAATCAAAATCCGCGCGCGAATTCCGCTCCGAATCCAGCTTGCGCTGCTGGATAAAAGTATCCGGCCGTAACCCTTTGGCAGTCAGCATTCCTTTGCTGGTGACCTGTATCGTTTCGGGCTTGAACACTGCCAGCAAGCCATGCGCCCTGGTCACACTTTCAATGTAGTAACCGTCTTTGGTGCGGGTATAGGTTTCGCTAATCGTGGCGACCTTGATGCTGCCTTTCAGCACATCATAAACGGCGTAGACACGAGCCGGAGAAACCGGTGCAGCCAGTGTCGGGCCGCTGCATAACAGCCCGAGCAACAGCACACTCATGCGGATAATTCCCAGGCCGATTGAATTTCTCATGGATGATGGCAGACATCCAGCGATACGCCGGGAGAAATAAGCGCGCATCCCGGTTGTTCGCGACGCGCTATGCGCACCTTGCCCTCCTCAGTCAGACTTAAGCAACCCTCACAAATCAAACGCACCGCTTGGGGATATATACGGTGTTCCTGTTGCAGCACACGTGCCGCCAGTGTCGCCGCCGTGTCGTCCATCAGCACCGGCACTGCGGCCTGCATGATGATAGGACCGTGATCCAGATTATCCGTCACAAAATGCACCGTGCAGCCATGAATTTTTACGCCATCCTGCAACGCGCGCGCATGAGTATCCAGGCCGGTATAGGCCGGCAACAGTGACGGATGGATGTTGATCAGTTTTCCTTTGTAGCGCGCCACAAACTGCGCGCCGAGTATGCGCATGAAGCCGGCCAGCACAACCAGGTCAGGCTGATAATGGTCTATGCAATCAGCCAGTGCGCTGTCGTACGATGCCCGGTCGGCATAATCGTGATGCGGCACGACTTGGGTAGCTACCCCATGCTGCCGGGCAATTTCCAGTCCCGGCGCATCGGCACGGTTACTGATAACGGCCGCAATTCGACAGGGCAGGCCCGCTTGCAGCAAGGCCCGCATATTGCTGCCCTGTCCAGAGATGAGTATGACGATGGACTTCATCGTTCAGCGCACCTGGGTTTGCGCCTCATTGTCCAGCCGGGTCTGAATAGAGCCAATAATCCATGCCTCTTCCCCGGCAGCCTGCAGATGGCTCAGCGCCGCCTCGGCATCGCGTTTGGCGACAATCACCACCATGCCTATGCCGCAGTTAAACGTGCGGTACATTTCCTGTTGCTCAACATTGCCGTTATCGCGCAACCAGTCGAAAATTTTCGGCGTCGGCCACGACTGGCTGTTGATCAGCGCAATCACCGAATCAGGCAACACGCGCGGCACATTTTCCAACAGGCCGCCGCCGGTGATATGCGCCATGCCCTTGACCGTGATCGTTTGCATCAAGGCCAGTAACGGTTTTACATAGATGCGTGTCGGTGCCATCAGGCATTGCGCCAGCGTACGGCCGCCATCGAACTCGGCTGCCAGGTTGGGTTGGGTAAGGGCGATAATTCTGCGCACCAGCGAATAGCCATTGGAATGTACGCCGCTGGATGCCAGCCCCAATATCGCATCACCGGGCGTAATGTCAGCACCGGTAATGATGTTCGCTTTCTCGACCACGCCCACCGCAAACCCGGCCAGGTCGTACTCGCCCGCCGGATACATGCCTGGCATCTCCGCCGTTTCGCCGCCGATCAGCGCACAGCCTGCCTGCTCGCAGCCTAACGCAACGCCTTTTATCACTTGCGTTGCGGTATCCACATCCAACTTGCCGCAGGCAAAATAATCGAGGAAAAATAACGGTTCCGCGCCTTGCACCAGGATGTCGTTGACGCTCATCGCGACCAGGTCAATTCCGACCGAATCATGATAATTCAGATCAAACGCCAGTTTTAATTTGGTGCCAACGCCGTCTGTGCCGGAAACCAGCACCGGCTCGCGGAATTTTTTGGAAATTTCGACCAACCCGCCAAAACCGCCAATGCCGCTCAACACTTCGGGGCGCATCGTGCGTTTGGCAAAGGGCTTGATGTTCTCTACCAGCCTGTCACCGGCGTCAATGTCCACGCCCGCGTCGCGGTATGAAAGTGGGCTGGCACTGGGTGCGCCGGGGAGGTCTATCAGGGGTTCAGGCACGCTCAAGTTGAATTCTCGCTTTCTTAAGGATACAGTGCAGGCCGTAATTGTGAGCTGGATTTTACTCCAAATGGCTGCTTGATGCAGTTCTGCAAAGCCTGAACCAACCTTTATGACCCAACTGTTATTGAACATCACCCCCGATTGGGTGCCCACGCTGGAAAATTTTGTTGCCGGACGCAATGTCGAATTGCTGTCCGCATTGCGTCATGCTCTAACCGGCAGCGCGCGCGAGCGTTGTTTTTTGCTGTGGGGCGAACCGGGCAGCGGCAAGAGCCACCTGTTGCAGGCTATCGTCGATCACGCGCGCGCGGCAGGCCAAAGCGCCCACTATGCGCACGCTGCGGTGCCGCCCATTGCGCAAGTGGTGGCGGTGGATGATGTGCAGGCGCTGGATGAGGGCGCGCAAATCGCGCTGTTCCAGCTTTACAATTCCATGCGCGACAGCGGCGGTTTGCTGCTGACCAGCGGCCCGGCAGCACCTGCCCGGCTGAACCTGCGCGATGACTTGCGCACCCGGCTGGGCTGGGGGTTGGTTTACCAGGTCCATGCGCTCAGCGATAACGAAAAAACCCGTGCATTGGAGCACCATGCGCAAGCGCGTGGCCTGGCCTTGCCGCCCGAAGTCACACATTATCTGTTAAGCCACGGGCGGCGCGACTTACCTGCGTTGTTGACGCTGCTGGAAGCGCTCGACCAGCATTGCCTGCGACTGAAACGCGCGCCTTCCGTACCGCTGTTGAAAGAAGTCATGCAATCCGGCCATACTTCTTTATAGAATGTAGGAGCGGGCCCTGCC
>JANNQM010000033.1:0-8810 GCA_031400735.1 Gallionellaceae bacterium | reverse complement strand
AGCAGCGACCAGCGTTCTATTTCCTTGACCGAGGTCTTGCGGGTGTTGTGCAGCGATAGCATCAGGTCACCGGCCATGAAGATGATCAGGATCGCCCCAACGGTCAGGGTCAGCTTCAGATTCAACTTATTTATGGGTTGCAGCATAGCCCCTTTCCCTTGCCTGCCAGTTCGCTTCCAAAAGTTTTTCAGCTGTACTTGCTTTGGTTGCTCGTATTATGCCATCACTATCTTTCCCGGCCACGAAATCTCCAGCCGAAATAAATTTTTCGGCTACTCAGCAAGGAACAGGGATATCGGAATGAATCGCGGGAGGGAACGAAACTTGAGATGCAGACCAGCTATCCAGGCCTGGCGGACCCTTTGCGTTGCACAAACTCAGCAAACAATTGTGCGCTCATTGGATCGCCCAGTAGCAGGCCCTGCGCCTGATGACACCCGAGGGAGCCCAGCATATCCAGCTGTTGCTGAGTTTCGACACCCTGTGCAATGACCTGCAAACCAAAATGCTTGCCCATACTCACCACAGTGGAAACAATGGCGGCAGCGGCAGGATTTTTTTCAATATCGTGCACGAAGGACTGGTCGATTTTCAATGTGTGAATGGCAAACTGCCTGAGGTTATTCAATGACGAATAACCCATCCCGAAATGGTCAATCGCAACCTGCACGCCCATTATGTCGAGCTTCTCCAGCGCGGCAATGTAATGGCGAGTGTAATCCGACTTTCCCACCTGTTCCATAAGAATATTTTCCGTCAACTCGAGTGTCAGTAGTTGCGGCTGCATGCCAGTGTCCTTGAGTATCTCAGTAATTCTTGGGACCAGGTTCATTTGCCGAAATTGGCGTGGGGACAGGTTGATGCCTATGCGCAAGGGCGGCATGCCCATCTTTTGCCACTCAACGTTCTGCTGGCAGACTGTTCGCATCACCCATTCACCCAAGGGAACAATCAAACCTGTTTCCTCCAGCAATGGCATGAAGTCTTTTGGATAGGCTATGCCTTGTTCCGCCAGTGGCCAACGAATCAGCGCTTCAGCGCCAACGATTACCCCACTGGCAATATCCACCTGGGGCTGGTAGTACAACGTGAATTCGTGGGAATCTATAGCACGCCGCAAATCAGTTTCCATCTGCAGCCGGTCATCAACCTCAGCATGAACATCGCGCGCGAAGAATTGATAACCGCCACGCCCCATCTCCTTGGCCCGATACATGGCGTGGTCGGCACATCTGATCAGGCTTTCCTTGTCGGTCGCATCGTTCGGGTAAGTCGCTATGCCGATACTGGTGGCCACATAAATTTCCTGGTCATTCAGGATAAGCGGCTGCTTGAAGCCCTCAAGGATTTTTTCGGCAATCTGGCCTATATTTTCGGCGCGGGAAATACCTTCCAGGATGATCGTGAATTCATCGCCACCCAACCTGGAAATAGTAGTGTCATCCTGCGGGACATGCGTTCCATCGGTATCCAGCCGGGTGATGGCCGGCTTTTGATCGGCAGAGCCGTCTTTGCCCGGATAAGCGATCGTATCGTCTTCACGCAAGATATGCTTGAGCACGTCGGCAACATATTTCAGCAGCTGGTCACCCGCATCGTGCCCCAAGGTATCGTTGACCGCCTTGAACCTATCCAGATCCAGGAACAGCAAACCCACCATGGTTTTGCTGCGGTCTGCACGAATAAGCGCCCTGCCCAGCCGGTCCTGAAATAACCCGCGGTTAGGCAGGCCGGTCAGGATGTCATAATTGGCCAGCTGGTTTAAGCGCTTTTCCGCTTCCTTGCGCTCGGTGATGTCGCGCAGGATGCAAATAAATTGGGGCCTGCCCTGGATATGTGCCTGGCGCACCGACACCTCTACAGGAAACTCTTCCCCTCCTTTGCGCCTACCCATTATTTGCCATTCACCCACCTCACCCGCCGATAAACCCGTCAACAGGTCGGCCAACGTATGCCCTAAAATTTCATGTGCAACATAGCCAAAAATGGCTTCCGCCGCCGCGTTGAACGAATTGATATCGCCCTTGGCATCGACCGTAATAATGCCCTCACCGGCGTTATCGATCACCACCTTCAAGCGTTCTTCGTTCTCCTGGGCACTTTGCTTTTCCATTTTTACCTGGTCCAGCATCTCAACGAATCGGTCTATGAAGACGTTGATCCCTTGCGCCAGGTCCTGCACTTCGTCCTTGCCGCGTACCTTGATCCGGCCGCTTAAGTCGCCGCTGCTGAATTTTTTCAGCGCAGCATGGATGATGTGGATATTTTTGATCACGACAAAGTTGATCATCAATATCAGGGCACCTATGATTAAAATTACCAGTACCAGTTTGCCCAGCGCGGCCAGGGTGGCGTCCCTGATCAGGTCGCGGTTTATTTTGGACAGGGAGAATTGCATGTGCACCGCGCCCAGTACGTCGCCTTCCTTTACGCCGGAGTGGCAGCCTGAGGCTTCGCCGCAGGTTTTGCGCGCGATGTAGGGGGCCCACACGCGCAGGGTGTCGCCTTCGGCATGGAAGATGGGTTTGCCGCTGGCCAGTACCTGGTGGTCCATGGTGCTGACCGGGAGTTCCCGTGCGTCCGATTTGATGACGCGTAGTTGCTGGATTTTCTTTTCCGCGTCCAGTATGCCTTGCTGGGCTACGGCCAGTTCGATCTTGATGTCTTGTTTTTCCAGCGTGCCTTTTACGGTGGCCAGGGATTGGTTCAGCTCTTCGATCCGGCTGCGGTAGTCCTGGATGGCTTCTTGTTCGATCGGGATGTCACGTTGGTCATGGACTTTCTGGAATATTTCGTTTACCAGCGGGGCGCGTATTACGCGTACTTTTTCCAGGCCGGGTATTTCCAGACGGATTGCGTCGAACATTTCGAAGCGCGCGTCCATTCTTTCTTCTTTCATCAGGGTGTTCAGCGAGACCCGTACGGTCTCGGCCAACAGCAGCGACCAGCGTTCTATTTCCTTGACCGAGGTCTTGCGGGTGTTGTGCAGCGATAGCATCAGGTCACCGGCCATGAAGATGATCAGGATCGCCCCAACGGTCAGGGTCAGCTTCAGGCTAAGCTTGCTGATGTGGGGCCGCATGACGCGTGCCTAGCGTAGAGGGCTTGGCATTGCTTGGGAGCGGCTCATCAATGAGCCCCTTCGGTGGGTGTGATGCGGTGGAACGAAGTGCGGGCTTTTTTCATCCTGTCTTCAAAAATAAATTCATATTTGGGGTCCACATCTTTATTCATCGGCATATCCTTATCACCATGACATTTTTCGCACACCTTGTCGCCCAATGTTGCGTAAGTCTGGCCGACGGCCCGTACTTCATCGCGCTTGAAATCCAGAATCATGCGCTTGTGAATTTCCCGGTATTCCTTGCCCGGACCGTGACACATCTCACAACCGATGCCAGCCAAATCCGGCGTGGTGTCAATATCCTGAAAGCCGCCATCCTGCTTATAACCGGTGGTATGGCACTTCACGCATTTTTCATCTCTCTGGTAATTTTTTTCCGGATCCAGGTTGCCTTTGCGCTTTTCAGCCGGCTTTCTTCCAGCAGCCAGCAATTCGAATGCTTTGGCATGGCGGCTTCGCTGCCAGTCCAGCGCTTCTGCCTTGTGACAACCGACACAACCCTTGTTACCTACAAAGGCAGGTGCCGACCAAGCTTGACCTGACAGGGCGAGGAAAATAAAAGTTAGCGCAACGTGAACAGTTTTTATGAATATTATTTTCATTAATTTCCCCAATGTTGTGGGCATGCATGTGGCCAACTAGAAGTGATAATTCAACGCCACAGACAAAAGAACTACTTGGTAGGGTGTTGCTGATCCGCTTAATGTTAACACCTGCGGAGCTACGGATGATCCGGGCAGAACGTCATCTGTTGCCCAATCTTTAGCCCGGTAAATTTCCACCATGGCCCCGCCTCTCACACTCAGGTTATCACCCAGGCTGTAAGTTCCGGACAGGTCAATTGTCTGGCGTACTGCCTCAAGTGTGGGCATATTGACATAGGGCGTATTGGCGGGACTCGCAGGATCGGCATTAAAACTGATGTCGGTATTAATGTTAGCATAAGCATAACCAAACCGGACAGGGAGGCTTTCATCCAGAAAACTGTAGGTGATGTTGACGCCTGCCGTATCAATTACATCCTGATAGTTAGCAGTCCAGATATCGGCGGGGTCTAGAGGGTTACCTTTTTGAACCCGGTTATATGCCCAGCTGCTTTGCCGCCATTCCATTTCCTGGCGCGTATAGTAGATAGCCCAGGATGAAACCTCGTCCGGAATGATGGTCGCATCCATGGTGTAATTGACCATCTTTTGTTCTTGCAAACCAAACTGTGAAGCAGGATACTTGTCATCATTGCGGTTTGCATTCAAGCCTACCGTTAAATCAGGTCGAAGCGCCAGGGTAGTCCCCAAGCCAAGCCGTTGGCGATTGCGGTCTGCCACATCAAACTGGCGCATCCCCGGCAAGTTGTCGAAATATTCGCTGGGCGAAAGAGTTGCAAGATACTCGCTGGAATGGATGTGTTCAAAATCCCGCGCCTGGTCATAGCTATCCGCGCGTTTACGGCTGCGTGCGGCACTCACGTAGTTAGTCGCAATCCCCCAGTAATGGGTCAACCTGGCCAAGTAGGTGTCTTCGGCTGTGTTGTAAACTGCCCGATACTGATAATCTTTCTGGTCGCGATCATAGCCCAGCTTCAGCGTAGCGGCCGGGCCTAAACGGTATGCGCCATCCAGTTTGAATTGAGTCTGGCGATAATCAAATGGCTGGTTATAGCGCGCCGCTTCGGAATTTACCGGCACCTGGTCTCCCCAGTCATTGATCACCATCTGGTATAAATCGCGCGGGGTCTGGTTGTCTGTATCGTAGTACCGGTAACCTGCATGCAGCGATAAAGCAGACAGCGGCTGGGTAACCAGGTCGAGTTTAAGCAAAGTAGTGTCAATGCGCGCCTGGGGCGAATTTCTAGGAAGGGCCGTGGTTACCGTCGACAGAGAATTTATCGTGTATGGCAGAAAAGCTTCGTCCTGGGTCATTACCCCCCGTTCGGCTAATACAGACAGTCGTGTGGTTGCAGCAAACTTGAAACTCCCGCTCAACGACAACCGCTGATGCTGGTTATCTGGAGGCAGTGAATTGCGCCCCCGGTCAGGATACGGTTGCGGATTGCTGTCAATATAAGGATTATCCCATGTCAACGATGCATCATTGTTAACGAAGCGTGAATAGTAATACTCCAGGCTGGCCTGACCACGCTCGCCCTGCCAATCAAAAACAGTACGGAATTCGTCAGTCTGATAATTGACCGGCTCAGGTAAAGTCATGCTTTGTGGCACGGAAAAATCGTCACGAAAAAGCGATCCCATGGATTTAGTCCCATTCTTTTGATAACGCCGGAAAGTGAAAGACCAGCCCAAATTCTTGTCCATTCTGTAGGCAAAGCTGGCGTCCCCTTCCTTACGGGTAGTGCCCAATTCCACCGGCTTCAGGCTCGCAGCCAAATCTGTCATGCCCGCGGTAGTTGGCGCCCGGGTAAATCCCGCTGGCAACGTTAGTACTGTTTCACCCGCGCCATTGAAGGGAGTCTGGCTGGTGGCAGAAAGCAAATTCTCCAATTCGCTGTAACCGAAATGCAGTTTATATTTGGCCATCGTCCCGCCGTCGAAATTAATGCTGCGGTTGGCCAGCCCGAGGTCGTCTGCCTTTAAATTCCAGTAACGGCGACCGTTATGCGACTGAATGTCGGCAGCCGCTATCAGGTATACCCGGCTATCCGTTACGCCGCTAAACTTGCCAAATTGCACCGCCTCGCCGGGCTTGCGGTTGTCCATTGCCGCCACCCCAAGCACGATCTCTGACCGCACTGCCGCAACTCGCCTGGACTTTTTTTTCTTGGTGGCTTTTTTTGTGGTTACCGGTCTCGTTTTATTGTCGTTTTCTGCTGAAGTTGTTTTATTCCCTGCACTGGCGTCAGATTCAGGAACCACTGGAGGCAATGGCTGCGCGGGTGCATGCTGATTTTGTGCCGCAGGTATTTGCTGATTCTGCGCAGAGGCTTGCTGCGCCTGAACCAGGCACAATACCATCATCATTAACAGGCCTTCCCTCATTCTCCCCCGCCTGACACTTATTGAATTTTATCGAGCATATTCCTATAGCTAGATCGGGTCAATCACGCCCAACCATACCCCATGCAATTCGCTTCTTGCCGCAACAATCGTTAGCGGTGCAATCGTGCGCCCGATGGATGATTGGACCCATGAATCAGTCCATGACAATTCATGCAGGATTTGCCCACCACCCGCATCGGGTCACCGCCAACTCCTGCGCCCGGCAAACTGGTCCCGCTGAATAACTGGCTGGGATGGTTGACATTGGAATGGCAGCTCTGGCACAGATAAGGGGGACGTATTTTGAGAAAATTTGCGTTCGCGGTGCCATGCGGATCATGGCAGTTAGCGCAATTTTCACGCACCGGAGCATGTTCCCACAAGAAAGGGCCACGCTTCTCCGAGTGACAACCATAGCAGGTGTCGTTAGTTGAGGCCGCTTTCAACAAGCTAGGGCCCTTACCGCCGCCGTGCGGATCGTGGCACTTGACACATTCTTTTGACCCATCACCGCGCGGCATCATCGGGTTGCGGGTGTGGTTCAACTGTGCGCGCTTGGTTTGATGGCAAGTGAAGCAAATACCGGGCCGTACAGTTTCCCCGACGGTATGCAGGCTATGGCAATTGGTGCAACTGACCCCCCCCATATCGTGGGCGCTACCAGCCCAACTGGTATGGGTTTTACTGTATTTGTGGCAACTTAAGCAGGGGCGGTTCTTGTCTTCAGGTGTTGAAGTATCCTTTTTGAAGGACTGTATTTTCAATGGGCCAGTGTAATCCTCCTGGCCTACCAATTCTATGTGGGCGGCTCCCCCGCCATGGCACGATTGACAACCTGCCAATTCCTCACCGTAAAATGCCCGCCCGTGAACATTGGCCTTGAATGTCTGCATCGGAATTTTATGGCATGCAATACATTTAGCGTCGTCAATACGGGCTTCTTCTGCCTGCGCGTAAGGTGTTGAGGCACAAGATAACAGTGCCCATAACAGGGGTATCAAGACTCGCTTCATGCCTATCCTAAATTTTTGAGGGAAACCACTGTCCGCAGCAGCATCTCTAATTCGCTGACATGGTCGCGGATGGTCGCCCATGTCTTGCTCCCTGTCAATCGGTTTTATTTTGGCCCACAGCGACCGTCTGAGCCATAAAACCAACCACTTATCTGAATTTTCTATTGGGCTTTGGGCATACTGATTAGTATGCATTCAGTTGCAGTTGATGCAGCCAATTTTCTAATTGTGGATGAGGAGGTCAACTACGAACCAGAGGACATAATGGGCTTGTTTATCCACACAGAGTATCAACTTCGCAGGGCGGTTGAGCACAGCACCTCGGGTCAATGCATCCCCTTTCATGCCATCATTTGGAAAATCCTTGGGCTGTTTACAGCCAGTTGCATGGTTTTTATTATGGGATTGGCCTTGTGCTCAGAGGCTCACGCACTCACCGCTTCGGAACAGCGGGGCAAGAATATTTGGGATAACACCAGCACCCCCAGTTGGAAGTGCGCCAATTGCCACAGCAGTGGCAACCCGGATCAACTTCCGGAAGGCCACCGCTTTAATGCGGCAAACGCAAAGAACGTTATTGAATGGGCAATAAGTCATCAATACGGCGGCAACAACCAAATGGAAAGCCTGGCCGGGATGTCGCAAACCGAATTGACAGATGTCTCTGCGTATATTGCATACGTGCTAAGCACTCAGTCCGTCCCTACCCAATCGGTGTCTTACAATACCGCCAAGTCGTTCGCTCTACCCTATATTTACGTTAACACACCTGCACTCTCCTCCCCAACCACAACAACATTTACCAGTATTGTGACTGTGACTGCGCCAACTAAAGGAAGCGTAAGCTATAGCTATAGTGGCGAAACTGCGACTGCGACTTATACCCCTACAACGTGCCAATATGGCTCAGACAGCTTCACCTATCGGGCGTCTGGCCCGGCTGGGTTATCCAGTATCAGAACTGCTAATCTCACCATCGCTACCCCGACTGCCCCTGTCGTTTCAAGTGCAGGGACAGCAAGTGGCCAGACGGGAGTAGCTTTCAGCTACACCATCACTGCCAGCAATTGCCCTACCAGCTATAGCGTTACCGGTACTTTACCTGCAGGCCTGAGCTTAAACACCAGCACCGGGGTAATCTCGGGTACGCCCACCACAGTGGAGACACGCACTGTGACGGTGAGGGCGACTAACGTCATCGGCACCGGCACAAAATCGGTCACGATCACCATCACGCTGGGTGCACCGGTCATCACCAGTACCAATACCGCGAGCGGATCAACCGGCACGGCATTCAGCTACAACATCACTGCCAGCAACAGCCCAACCAGTTATAACGCATCCGGGTTGCCGACGGGTCTGTCCGTCAACACCAGTTCGGGAGCCATCACAGGCACCCCGACCGTTGCAGGAACATTCAATGCAACGGTGTCGGCAACCAATGGAACCGGAACCGGCAACCGCGCCGTGACGTTCACCATTGCGCTCAGTGCGCCGGTTGTCAACAGTGCCACCACCAAGAGCTGTGCGACAAGCCCAGGATGCAGCTACACCATCACGGCAACCAATAGCCCGACCAGTTTCACTGCTTCACCGCTGCCCGCTGGCCTGACCTTGAACGCCAGTACCGGTGTGATCTCCGGTACACCTACGACAGTCGGAACGACCAATACCGTAGTC
>JANNQM010000032.1:0-23323 GCA_031400735.1 Gallionellaceae bacterium | reverse complement strand
GCCCGCGATGCTCTTTCTGTTCGCGGGCAGGGCCCGCTCCTACGTAAATCCAGGCGACTTGGCAGAACTCTATGGGGTGGAAACCAAGCGTTTAAATGAACAGGTGCGCCGCAACATCGAACGCTTTCCGGCAGATTTCATGTTCCAGATTACGATAACTGAGAAGTCAGAGGTGGTCGCAAATTGAGACCACCTCGCCAAGCTAAGATATTCGCCAACCTTGACCGTCGCTATTTCAGCTCTGCAGACCTCGATTGCTTGAGTATACAAGCGCGATTGACAAAAGAACGATCGTTCTTTACGATGTGGGTACCGTCTTGCGTTTTGATGATTTTGCAGAAGTTCACAAAGGGGAGTGGCAATGGCTGACAAAAAGATGGTTGCATCTGTTGCGCAGATCGAAACACAGATATTTGTCATCCGTGGACAGAAGGTCATGCTGGATGCAGATTTGGCAGAACTCTATGGGGTGGAAATCAGGCGACTGAACGAGCAGGTGCGCCGCAATATTGAACGTTTCCCTGAAGACTTCATGTTTCAGCTTACTGAAGAAGAGTTCACAGCTTTAAGGTCGCAATTTGCGACCTTAAAGAGTGGACGAGGGCAGCACAGGAAATACATGCCCTATGCCTTCACCGAACACGGTGCGCTGATGCTGGGTAATGTGTTGAAGTCCCAGCGCGCGGTCGAGGTCAGTCTGATGGTCGTGCGAGCCTTTGTTCATTTACGCGAGCTGGTTTCTACCCACAAAGAGCTTTCGCAAAAACTTAACCAGCTGGAGCGAAAGGTCGGCGCACATGACCGGGCGATTGCAGAGTTGATTAACGCCATCCGCCTGTTGATGATGCCGCGGGATACCAAAAAGAAACGTCCGATCGGCTTCGCGCCGTGGAAGGAGAAATGAGGCGGCATCAATGGCCGGGAAGATATCTCGTCACTATTTCAGCTCTGCAGGCTTGGCGCGCATTTTGGCGGCAACGTAGTCCCCGTGAGAGATATGGAGCAGGTCAGCAATCCTGCGCATTAAATGGTTTTCGTGCGCGCTGATTTGGCTGTCGGCATAGGCTACTTGCCACAGGGTTTCAATGATGCGTATCTTTTCTGATAATTCCAGTTCGCGGTTGATCAGCGAGGTAAATTGGTGAAAGTCATGAGCGGCCTTTGCCGTTTGGTGTCCCAGTTCGGACAGTTGCGCTACTTCCGCATCCGGCAGGTTAAATTGTTCCTTGAGAATTTTCAGTACCGTCGCCTGTTCTTCGTCTGTGCTTTCGGCATCTGACCGCATGACCTCGATCAATAGCACAGCGGTGGCCAGTTGCAGCGTGTGTTCAGGGCGGTCTGTGGCAGGGGCGGAGGTGATGAGGGTAGATAGGAAGTTATTCAGTTTGCTCAGCATGGTTGATGTTGAAGGTTGGTATAACAGTATTCTATGCGAACGCGTCAGAGGCATGGGAAAGTTTATACACCCGTAGCGTGCGCTGTGCGCACGATTTGCATTTGAATGTCGTGCGCACAGCGCACGCTACGATTGACTCACTTGATTCGCCAACTGCAATTCATGCAGCGAATTGATATTAGCAAATGCGACCGCATCTTCAAACACGACTTCACTGAGGCGCAAAGTGTTCAGCCAATCGCCGACCTTGCGCGCACCGGAATCCAGATAAGCATCCAGTTTGGGCAACACATCCTTGCGATACAGCGCGATGGTTGGTTGACGCTGGCCGTCTGCGATTGCCACGACAACTTCGGTGGTGGGTGTGATAGCAGAACGCAGACGGTGGATTAAATCATCGGGTAAAAAAGGTGTATCGCATGGCACACAGGCAACCCAATCGTATTGTGCGCTGTGCAACGCGGCCTGCAATCCGGCCAGCGGGCCAGCGTATTCCAGCGACGCGTCAGCAATAACACCAACTCCACGGTTCGCATAATCACTTTTATTGGTGTTGGCGTTGATCAGTATTTCGTCGCTCTGCGCGCGGATGGCATCCAGCACCCAGTCGATCAGAGCCTTGCCGTGCAGCAGTTGTAAACCCTTGTTTCCGCCGATACGCGTGCCTTTGCCACCAGCCAGGATGACAGTGGTGATGGGCACGTTCAAAATTAACCCCCGGTGCGCGACATAAATCGCACGATACGCGGTTTGCTGTGCGACAAATCAAATTCATGACTCAGCGGTTTGGCGGCTACCGCTTGCAAAATCAACTCGCGCAAACCCTGTTCATCGCCCGCACGCGCGGCGGGCAATAAATCCACCATGCCTTCGTTGCCCAGGCACGGAAACAATTCACCGCGCGCGGTGACGCGCATACGGTTGCAGCTGGAGCAGAAATTTTGCGAGTGGGGCGAGATGAAACCAATGCGCGTGGCATGGCCGGGTATGCGCCAGTATCGCGCCGGGCCACCGCTGCTTTCCACACTGGGGATCAATTCATAGTGTTGTTGCAGTTGCGCCAGCGCTTGCTGGCTGCTGTAAAACGATGCGGCATAGTCATGGCCACTTTCGCCCAGCGGCATTTGTTCGATGAAGCTGATGTTGATGTTGTGAGTGAGCGCAAATTCCACCAGGTTGGGCAATTCAGTGTCATTCATACCGCGCAACAGCACGCTGTTCAGCTTGATGTGCTGACTGCCGAATGCGGTTATCGCGGCAGCTATGCCGTCCAGCACCTGCTGCAAATTACCGGTGCGGGTAATGCGGCGAAAAACTTCCGGCTGCAGGCTGTCCAGGCTGATGTTGATGCGGTTCACTCCGGCTTGCGCCAACTCGGCGGCGAAATGCGCTAATTGCGAGCCATTGCTGGTTAGCGTCAATTCTCGCAGCCCGTCCAGTTCGCGTATGCGCGCGGCCAGCCACGGCAGGTTTTTTCTGACCAGGGGTTCGCCGCCGGTCAGCCGGATTTTTTCGACGCCCAGTGCGGTGAATGTTTTGGCAATCAGCAAACATTCTTCCAGCGACAAAATTTCCGCGCGCGGCAGGAACTGCATTTTTTCCGCCATGCAATAAGTGCAGCGAAAATCGCAGCGGTCGGTGACCGACAGGCGCAGATAAGTGATCCGTCGGCCATACTGGTCCATTAATTTTGTCATCGGGTGTAGCACTGCCTTTCGCAATACAGTACAACTAGAATTTCGCTTCTGCCCACAACCACAGCTTATCAGTATCTACCCGAGCAGGTGCACTGTCGGAACTGAAACGCCCAAACTTGGCGCCCACCGCATAATTCTTGTCAAAACTTTTGGAAGCGATCAGGTTCCACTCGGTACCATAATTTGCGCCGCCGGTGTCCGCGCTATAGTCATGGTAAACCACCCCAAGTTTGATGCCAGCCAGCGACGTTCCAGCCGATGCATACAAGTCTTTCAGTCCGGTTGCCGGTGTGGCCAGGAACATATCCACCCAGCCGTTGAATGCATGCAATGTGGCTAAGGGCGTGGCGAATGATTTAACGCCGTCGCCTTCCAGCACCTCATATCCCAATTTGAAATCGGCCACCTTGATGTCTATGCCGCCTTCCAGCAAAGCATAGTTATTGCGGTAGCTGGCCGGGTTATTCTTGTAGTTCGATTGGGTGGCATATTCTGTCGTGTACAGCAGCGCGTTGTCACCCATCGGCGCGCTGCCTTTCAAGCGCAGGCCATAGGTTTTCGTAGAATTGCCGTAGTTGGCTGGTAGTTCAAAGTCCAGCATATAGGCATAGCCGACAATTTCGGCCAGGCTCCAGCCCTTGTAGCTGACATTCACAATCGGCGAACTCATTTTGAAATTTCCTGCCGCCGCGCCCGAGGTGGCAATGGCATTATCACTGAACACGCGGTTGGCATTCATCAGGTAGGCAGCGGTAATTTTGGTGGCGGGCAACGATTCGTTGACTATCGAAAAGGCGTCAAACGTTTGTTCGTTCTGGCGCCAGCCGACGTTGCCGATGAAGCGCTGGTTGTCCAGTGCAATTAATTGCCGACCATATTTTATTTTAGTGGCAGGGAGTCCGCTGTAACTCAGGTAAGCCTGATTGATCTCGGTGAATTCCGGATCCGCGACGGTCGAATAAGTAGTCTTGCCATTGGCCAGGCTGTTATAACGGTCACTGCCCAGCGCGGTCAGGTGTTCGGCTTCCACCATTGCACCCACACCATAAAATTCCGCCGTTTCATAACCCAGGCGCAGGCGCACTGTGGAGGCCTCCGCCTTTTCTTTCCCACTGACATCTTCATCCACGGTTTCATAGCGGTAGCGCAAGTTGGCAGAGGTTTTGCCGGTGGTGAAGGCTTCGGTAATGGTTTCCGCCGAATACACAGCCGAAGAAAATACCATCGAAAAAAATGCTAACAACGCCAATGCCAATGCAGCGATGACGAAATGACTGTTTACAAACTTCATGATGATCCCCCAATAAATGTTACGTTAAAAAAATCAAGCGGCTTTCACCTGCTTCTGGTACAAAAATTCCAGCACTGTGCCGCGCAGCCGGTGATATTGCGGATCAACGGCCAGTGCCAGCCGGTCGCGCGGCTTGCTCAAATCAACTTCCAGTATTTCGCCAATAGTTGCTGCCGGGCCATTGGTCATCATCACAATGCGGTCAGACAGCAGCACTGCCTCGTCCACATCGTGCGTCACCATGACCACGGTACTGTGAGTTGCCGCGACAATGCGCATCAGCTCATCCTGCAAATGGGCGCGGGTCAATGCATCCAGTGCGCCAAACGGCTCATCCATCAGCAGTATGTTGGGCTGCATCGATAACGCGCGGGCGATGCCGACGCGCTGTTTCATGCCGCCGGAAATTTCGTGCGGATATTTATGCCCGGCGTGATTCAGGCCCACCAGCGCCAGCGCTTCCAGTGTGCGTTCCTTTAATTGCGCGCGGTTTTCCTTGGCGCCGAATACGCGTTCCACAGCCAGATGAACGTTGTCATAACTGGTCAACCATGGCAGCAGCGAATGGTTCTGAAACACCACGCCGCGATCCGGCCCCGGTCCCGCCACTTCCCGGCCAGCGCAAAACACCAGCCCGGAAGTAGGTAACAGCAGCCCGGCCAGCAGGTTAAGCAGTGTTGATTTGCCGCAGCCGGAGTGGCCGATCAGCGTCACAAATTCGCCGCGTTTGATATTCAGCGAGATATTTTTTAATGCGACAAACAAGCCTTGCCGGGTATCGAAAAACATCTGCACGTTTTCGACCAATACATATTTTTGCTGGGTGTTCATGTATGCTTTCTAGTAACTGAAACGTTTGGCCAGCAGCACCAGCAACTGCTCCAGTAATAACCCGACAATGCCGACCACGAAAATCGCGATGATGATGTGCTCTACATTCAGGTTGTTCCATTCATCCCACACCCAGAACCCAAGGCCTACGCCGCCGGTCAGCATTTCTGCCGCAACAATCACCAGCCAGGCCGTACCAATAGACAAGCGGATACCAGTCAGCATGAACGGCAGCGTGGCGGGAAATAATATTTTGGTGAACACTTTCCATTCCGACAGCTTGAGCACCTTGGCCACATTGAGATAGTCCTGCGGCAATTGCCGCACGCCCATCGCCGTGTTGATGATCATTGGCCAGATGCTGGAAATGAAAATTACCCAGATAGCAGCCGGATTGGCAGCCTGGAACACCAGCAGGCCGATCGGCAACCAGGCCAATGGCGAGACCGGTCGCAGCAGGCTGATGATGGGTGCGGTCATGTTGTCCAGAAAACGGAATCGCCCGACCAGAAAGCCCAGCGGAATGCCGATTGCCGCTGCCATGCCAAAACCGACCCCGACGCGCTTCAGCGAGCTCCAGATATTCCAGCCTATACCCTGGTCGTTCGGGCCTTTCTGATAAAACGGATCACTGAACAATTCCACGGCCGAATGCCAGGTCTTGACCGGCCCGGGGAAGTTCTCGCTGTTTTGCGCGACCAACGACCATATCACCAGTAGCAACCCGATTCCCAGCATCGCTGGAAGCAAGTTGATTACAAAATATTGCCGCGCCTTGGTCACGCTTTCACCTTGAAGCTGGCGGCATATTTTTTCGGGTCCTTGCCATCCCACACTACGCCGTCGATCATTTTGGAGCTGCGCATGACATCCTTGGGCACCGGCACTTTGACTTGAGATGCCGCCTGCGTGTACAACTCGATCTGGTTAATTTTTTTGGCGATGGCCAGATAATCCGGGTCTTCCTTGAGCAAACCCCAGCGTTTGTGCTGGGTCAGGAACCACATGCCGTCGGACAGGAACGGAAAGTTCACAATGCCATCGTTATAAAATTTCATGTAATTAGGGTCGCTCCATTTTTTGCCCAGGCCGTCTTCGTAATTGCCGAGGAATCGTTGCTCGATGACATCTTCGGTGGTGTTCACGTAAGATTTTTCGGCAATCACTTGCGCTACTTTCTGACGGTTGGCCACGGTATCGATATATTTAGATGCCTCCAGCACCGCCATGATCAATGCACGGGCGGTGTTGGGATTTTTCGCGGCAAATTCTGCGCTGCAGCCCAGCACTTTTTCTGGATGGTCTTTCCAGATGTCTTGCGTCGTCGCGGCAGTGAACCCGATCTTGTCGGCAATCGCGCGCGCGCCCCACGGCTCGCCTACGCAATAACCATCCATGTTGCCGACGCGCATGTTGGCCACCATTTGCGGCGGCGGCACGGTAATGGTCTTCACATCATTCAGCGGGTTGATGCCGTAGCTGCCGAGCCAGTAGTACAACCACATCGCATGGGTGCCAGTGGGGAAAGTCTGTGCAAAGGTGTAGTCACGCTTTTCTGCATCCACCAGTTTTTTCAGCGTCTCGCCGGTCGTGACACCTTTTTCCTTCAGCTGATTGGAAAGCGTAATGGCCTGGCCGTTGTGGTTCAGGTTCATCAACATCGCCATGTCTTTTTTCTGGCCGCCTATGCCCAGTTGTACGCCGTAGATCAGCCCATACAACACATGCGATGCATCCAGCTCGCCATTCACCAGCTTGTCGCGTACCGCGGCCCATGAGGCTTCCTTGGACAACACAATCTTGATGCCGTATTTCTCATCAAACTTCATCACTGAGGCCATCACCAACGAAGCGCAATCAGTCAGCGGAATAAAACCGACTTTCACTTCCTTTTTTTCCGGCGCATCGGAACCTGCCGCATAAGCCGCGCTGCGCACACCCGGCGGCAACATCGCCATCAGCGCCGCTCCGCCCAGCGCACCTGCGCTATTTTTCATAAATTTCCTGCGGCTACTCTTGAATTCATCGCTCATGATTTCTCCCTAGGTTGTAAAGCACAGCAAAATAAAAAGGCGTCACATTCACGAGTGATACACCCCGCGAATGGACGCCTTTGTCCTCGAAACTTTTCTTGAGCTGGCCCGTCATTGAGCCGCTCAGGATTACTACACTGCTAACTGTCTAATTGCCCTCACACCAGCAATTCGGCCACCGAAACAATTTGTCGTGCCACCTCAGCCAATTTCAAGCTCTTGTCCATGGCCATTTTGCGCAAGGCCTGATAAGCATCTTCCTCTGACCAGCCGCGCTGCTTCATCAACAAGCCTTTGGCGCGCTCAATGTCCTTACGGTCGGCCAGCTGGTTTTCTGCCTTTTCCAGGTTAAGCCGCAGCGCCTGGAATTCATTGAAACGGGCCATGGCCACTTCCATGATAGGCCGCAACCGTTCGCTTTCCAGGCCGTTCACTACATAAGCGCTGACCCCGGCGCGTATCGCCGCCTGGATTTTTGTGCTGTCGCCATCATGCGTGAACATTACAATAGGTCGCGGCTGATCGCGGCTGATCACACATATATGTTCCAGCGTGTCGCGGTCCGGTGATTCAGTATCCAGGATAATCACATCAGGTTTGAGCTCGCGCACCAGCCCGGACAAACCGCTACTGTCGAACACATGGGCCACAATATTGCAGCCTGCCTGCTGCAATGCTTGTTGCAGCAATGCTGCGCGTTCTACGGTCTCATCCATTAGCAGCACGCGTAAAGGCACACTGCTTTGCGGGCTGGTTTTTAACGCAAGGTTCGCTATCATGGCGAGATACTATGCAAACTCCATGCCAGCACCAGCCTGGCCTGAATTCAGGATGTTCCAGCCGGATAGGTGAAACCCATGCACCAATGCAAAGCATGAAAAAATGCTTTGCACCAACTCAGCTCAGCCAACAACCTTCGCAAAGTTGGTTGCACTCCCCGGGTTGGGATACGATATGTCTCTTGCATAGCCCCCGGTAACCGCTAATCAATCAGTACCCATGAGGACATCTGCCATGCCAAAGTCACTATATATTGCACTCAGTTTCATATCCGTCATTTGCGCTGCCCATGCCGCCCCGGAGAGCACTACTACGCTCAATGACCAGCAGGAAGTTGCCGTGACGATATACAACGACGACCTGGCGTTGATAAAAGATACCCGCAAAGTGAACTTGCAGGCCGGGGAAAACCAGCTGGCGTGGCGCGACGTGTCAGCGGCTATCCGGCCCGAAACTGCGCTGTTGCGCAACCTGACCCACGCCAAGGGTTTTTTCCTGATCGAACAGAATTTCGATTTTGATTTGCTGACGCCGCAAAAATTACTGGAAAAATACGTCGGAAAAAACGTCAGCATTTTGCGCAGCCACCCGACTACCGGCGCGGATGAACGCGAAGACGCGATGGTGCTGGCAACCAATAATGGCGTGGTGCTGAAATATCCGGATCGTATCGAGACCGGCATCCCCGGCCGCATTGCATATAAAAGTGTACCGGCCAATCTGCGCGACCGCCCGACCCTGGTTATCGGTCTGAATGCCACGCAAGCAGCCACTGATATGCTGGAATTGTCGTATTTGACCGGCGGTTTGAACTGGCGCGCCGATTATGTGGCCGAGCTGTCTAAAAATGATGACATGCTGGATCTGAACGCCTGGGTAACATTGACCAACACCAGTGGCACCCGCTATCAGAATGCCAGGCTGCAGTTAGTCGCGGGCGATGTTAATCGCGTGCAAGAAGTGATAGCCGACAGCATGGAGCGCGGCCAGGTGCAGATGCTGGCAAAAGCGCCGCAAATGGCCGAAGAAAGTTTGTTTGAGTACCACTTGTATACGCTGGACCGGCCCGCGACGATGGCCGAGAACCAGACCAAACAAGTGGCGCTGATGAGCGCAACCCAGGTTCCGGTGAACAAGGAATTTTTGCTGCGCGGCGCCAATTATTACTACCAATCCAGTTATGGCGATGTGGGCCAAAAAATGAAAGTTGGTGTATTTGTCGAATTTGAAAACAAAGGCGCCGGCCTGGGTATCCCGTTACCCAAAGGCATAGTGCGCGTGTATAAAAAAGACAGCGCTGGCAACGCGCAATTTGTCGGTGAAGACAGCATAGACCATACGCCCAAGCACGAAAAAATCCGCCTCAAGCTGGGCGAGGCATTCGATGTAACAGCCGACAAAAAACAAACCAGCTTCGAAAAAATCGCCGGCACCAGCCGCTACAACTACATCAACGAGGCTGCCTTTGAAGTCACACTGAAAAATGCCAAGGACATTCCGGTCACGGTCAAGGTCGTGGAACCTGTCCCCGGCGACTGGCAAATGCTCAGCGAATCACACCAGCACAAAAAAGCGGCCAGCAATACTGCAGTGTGGCTGGTGGATGTGCCTGCGAATGGCAAGACCAAGTTGCTGTACAAGGTCAGGGTGCGGTACTAATTAATGGGACACCCGCAAAGCGACTATGACCCCGCCTCGGTGACGATCGAACAGGCGCGCGAACGGATTCAACAATTCCTGATCCCGCCAGGCCAGCAGGAAACCGTGGCACTGCATGCCGCATTGCAGCGCACGCTGGCGGGCGATGTACTCTCGCCGATGAATGTGCCCCCCCATGATTATTCCGCCATGGACGGCTATGCCTTGCGCCACGCTGATCTGGGGCAAGGAACAACAACGTTAAAAATGGTAGGCAGCAGTTACGCCGGACATCCTTTCAACGGCACCGTGTCTGCCAATGAATGTGTGCGCATCATGACCGGCGCGCTGATGCCGCAGGGCTGCGATAGTGTGGTGATGCAGGAGCAAGTCAAGGTTGACGGCGACACAATATCTGTCGGCAGCGACCTGCAACGCGGACAGAATATTCGCCGCGCTGGAGAAGATGTGCAGCGGGGCACGGTCGTGCTGCAACGCGGCCAGCTTATTCGCCCGGCAGACATGGGCTTGCTGGCCTCATTGGGTTTCAGCGAAATCACGGTTTACCGCAAACTGCGCGTCGCTATATTTTCCACTGGCGATGAATTGCAGCAACCGGGTTTGCCTTTGGCCGTCGGACAGATTTACGACAGCAACCGCTATTCGCTGCTGGGCTTATTGAGTGAACTGGGCGGTGTCGAGATACTGGATAAAGGCAATGTGCGCGATGACCGCGCCAGCCTCAAGACCGCATTGCTGGATGCCGCCGCGCAGGCCGATGTCATTATTACCAGCGGCGGTGTTTCGGTGGGCGAGGCTGATTACATCAAACAATTGCTGGCGGAAATCGGCCAGGTGGTGTTCTGGAAAATTGCGATGAAACCGGGACGGCCGCTGGCTTACGGCAAAATCGGCGCGTGTCATTTTTTCGGGCTGCCCGGCAATCCAGTCGCGGTGGTCGTGACCTTTCAGCAGTTCGTGCGCAATGCATTAAAAACCTTGATGGGTCAGGCTGTGCAACCAGGCTTGACCTTGACGGCAATTTGTATCTCTCCTATCCGCAAAGTGCCAGGCCGCACCGAATTTCAGCGCGGCATCGTCACCCAGACAGACAAGGGAGGATGGCAGGTGCGCACTACAGGGGAACAGGGGTCTGGAATCTTGAGTTCAATCAGCAAAGCCAACTGCTTTATTGTGTTGCCCAGCGAACAGGGCAACGTCGCGGCGGGAGAGAACGTAGAAATTCAGCTTTTCCCGTAGCACGTTGTTTTTTGTCGTGCGCACAGCGCACGCTACGGGGGAATAAGGCGATAGTTTTTTGTCGTGCTGCTTTATTGTGTTGCCCAGCAAACAGGGCAACGTCGTGGTGGGAGAGAACGTAGAAATTCAACTTTTCCGTAGCGTGCGCTGTGCGCACGTTGTTTTTGTCGTGCGCACAGCGCACGCTACGGAAAGGCGCCGGCATCACCGCCTTCTGCGCCACCATAGCACTCCACCAGTTAGCATCAGCAACAATGGAAAAACAATCACCAGGCCATTGCTGATAATAGTCAGCCGTTGTTTGCTCAACCTGATGGCGCTGTCCTTGACCGCCCGAGGTTGCAAGGTGATCAGGTTTTCTTCATTGCTGAGCCAGTTGACGATGTTGACGCCCAGGTCCATGTTGCCGCCATTACCCGCGTAGGCGTTGGCCAGGAATGAGCCGCTGCCGACGATGATAATGCGTTGTTCGCGGTCGTTGATGTCGCGCTGCAGCGCCAGCGCGATTGTGGCCGGGCCGGGCACATCGTGGGTTTTGTCGAAACGCGGTTTGCTTTGCGAGGTGTTGCGGCTTACCCAGCCGCGTGGTGCCGCTTCTACTATGATTGTGTGCAGCCACTCCTGGTTTTCATCCCAGTCCAGCGCGCGCGCAAAGGGAAAGGCAGTGATCAGGTTGAAATTTTGTGTGATGGCATGCGGCGGATAACCAGCCGCCAAGGCCCATGTCGGCGCGGCGCCCATATCTACCGCGGTGGGGTCAATGACGATGCCCGGTGTCAGCAACAGGCCCAGTTTCTCGCTCAGGCGTTCCAGTCCGCGTAGCGGCTCGGCATCCAGCAACCACAGCAGGTTGCCGCCGCGCGCAATATAACGCAGCAGCTTGTCCACTTCGCCCGGTAATAAATTGATTTGCGGCTGGGTGATGATCAGCAGGCTGGCATTTTCCGGAACGTCCTGCGCCAGCGTCAGGTTTAGCGGGCTGAGCCGGAAGCCATTTGACTGCAGTTTTTTGCCGAATTCGCCTAAGTCGTGGTTGGCGATGCCTTCCAGCTTGCGCTCGCCGTGGCCGTCCAGATACATCAGCAACTGGTTCCTGCTGTGCGCCAGGCTGAGCAGCGCGCTGGTCAGCGCCTGCTCGTTCAGCATCGTAATGTGCTCACTGCGCGCGCCGTATTTCACCACCATCTCACCGTTGACTTGTATGCTTTCGCGGCGCGTCTCCTCCGGCTGCTTCACTGGATCGACGAAGGTGAGCTGGATATCTGGCTTGTAGCGCTGGTACAGCGCGACAAAACTGCGGATTACTTTATGCACATCGCCCAGCTTGGCATCCTGCCCGGTGACGTACACGGTGAGCGTGATTTCGCCCGGCAGCTGTTTCAATACTTCCACGCTGACACTATCCAGGCTGTTGCTTGCGCTTTGCGTGAAGTCCCATTGCCGGGCATCTCGCGCTGCCAATTGATATAACGCGATGGCGGCTATCACCACCAACGTGGTGAACGCGATATTTTTGCCGAGTAGATGCTGGGACAAATTGGGTCGGGAAAATTTCATGTCAGCCATACATGCGGTTGTTATGCAGCCGGAGTATCGCCAGCGCCAGGAAAGTGGCGCTGAACAACAGGAAAAATACCAGGTCGGCGCTATCGATCAGGCCAATATTGAAATTCAGGAAATGACTGGTCGGCGTCAGCGCATGCCACGGTGTGCCGCTATCCACCGCACTGACATCCACCAGCCACAACCCGAACAATGCGGCCAGCGCAGCCAGCGCGGCCACCACAGGCTGGCCGGTCAGGGAAGAAATATAAAGTCCCAATGCCGTATAACTGGCCGTGAGCAACAGCAGCCCCAATGCGTTGCACAGCAGCAGCCCGATATCCAGCGCGGTACCCGCAGCCAGCGTTAACACCATCAAGGTGCATGCACTAATAATCAGCAGCAGGAAGACCACCAGCCCGACAAATTTGCCCAGCACAATATGCACGCTGGAAACCGGTGCGGTCATCAGCAAGGTCAGCGTCTGGTTGCGCCGTTCTTCGGCCAGCATGCGCATCGTGAATACCGGCACCAGCAACATCATCACCAGCGCGATCGAACCGAACAACGGTGTGACCACCGCCAGCGTAGCGCCCGGCGCATTGGCAATTTGCGCCAGCTGTGCCTGCACTTGCAGAAAGGCATCGATGCGCGCCAGAAAAAACCAGCCGAAAATAAATTGCAGCGCGCCCAGCACCAGCCAGGTCGAAGGCAGCGCGCACAGCGTGCGGAATTCCTTATTTGCAATGGTAAAAATCATGCGGTTTCACGCTCGGTCAGTTGCACGAATACATCTTCCAGGCAGGCTTGCAGCGCCGTCAATTGCTGCGCCTGCCACCCCTGTTCTGCCGCCTGCGCCAGCAGCAATGCGCTGGGGTTATTGTCAGCCGCGTGCAACACGCGGAATTGCGTGGCGGACAACTGTTCTACGTGCTGTACCCCGGGGATAGCCAGCAATTCCGCCATTTCCGGCGCTGCCAGCAACGTGACGATAAAGCCGGGCTGATGGCCATACTGTTGCATTTTGACGCTGCTGTCGCCGTAAATAACATGGCCATGGTGAATGATCTCGACCCGGTCACACAAGCTTTCCACTTCTCCCAGCAAGTGGGTAGACAGGATCACGCTGTGTGCGTTGCCCAGTTCGCGGATCAGCGCGCGGATGTCACGGATCTGTGAGGGGTCCAGGCCCACCGTCGGCTCATCCAGGATGATTACATCCGGCTGGTGAATAAGCGCCTGCGCGATGCCGACGCGTTGCTGATAGCCTTTGGAAAGCGTCGCAATTATTTTTTTGCCGCAATCTTGCAATCCGCAGCGGCTTTTGGTTCCGGTCAGCGCCTGCGCAATCTGCGCGCGCGGCACGCGGCGCAGCTTGGCAGCAAAAGTCAGGTAGCCATCTACCGTCATGTCGCGATACAGCGGCGGTGTTTCCGGCAAAAACCCGACCCGCGCCTTGGCTTGCTGAGGTTGGCGTACCAGATCAAAACCGCATATTTCAATCTGCCCGGAATGGGGCTTGAGCGCGCCTGCCAGCATCTGTAATGTCGTGCTTTTGCCTGCGCCATTGTGGCCGAGCAGGCCTAATACTTCGCCACGGCCCAGCTCCAGCGAGATGTCATGGATAACCTGACGCTGGCCAAAGCGTCGGGTCAGGTTGCGGGCGGATAAGGTTATTTCAGTGGTTACGGCCATTCGTGGGCGTGGAATTTATCAATGCGGGTTGTGTGGGTGGCTCAATATAACCTAATATGGCACCTTGCATCAAAATCGAAATGAACCGGAGTTGCGGGCCATGCTGCCCTAAGGTATTAAATAGTTGTCAAATGAACTTCTCCCCTCTTTCATCGTCATTCAGCCCTACCTTGGACGGGCAAGTGACATAGGACATTTTAAATGATGAAGCACTTAAAACTTACTACAATTATTTTTGTTTTGCCGGTATTGACAGCCTGTGCCCATGCGCCCAAACAGCGCGTGGACGTTGCCGATCATGCAGTCCCGGTAGAGGAAGCTGCAGCTAACTTACCCAAGCAGGAATTAACCGAGCAGGTTTTGTTCGGGTTGTTGCTGGCCGATGTCGCGGCGCAGCGCGGACAGACGGAATTGGCAGTACAGACCTATCAGGAATTGGCCAACACTACGCGCGATCCGCGCGTGGCGCGCTATGCCACTTACCTGGCGTTCGAATCGCGCCAGCTGGATAAGGCCAAGGATATTTCCAAAGTATGGCAGGAGCTGGAGCCCGATTCCGTGCGCGCAAAACAAATGCTGGTGACGCTGCTGCTGGGAGATGGCAAGCTGGAAGAGGCGCGCCCGCATCTGGTCAAGTTGCTGGCGGAAGATCCGGACAATGTGGGCAGTGCCTTTATCCAGGTTTATGCGATGCTGGCGCGGCTGCCAGATAAAACGGCTTCCTATTTGCTGATACAGGATCTGGCGCAACCTTACCCGCGCGTGGCCGAGGCACGGTGGGCAGTGGCGCAATTGGCCGAGGCGGCAGGCAAGCCGGAGATTGCGCTGGAACAGGCGCGGCTGGCGTATGACCTGCAACCGCAATGGGACCGCGCGCTGTTGCTGTATGCCCAATTATTGCTGGATACATCGCCGCAACAAGGCCTCAAGCTGCTGAAAAAATATCTTGTGGCCTATCCCGACAACAAGGAAGTGCGTTTGTACCATGCCCGCGCGCTGATGGCGCAAAAACAGTATGCACCGGCACGCGCTGAGTTTCAGATATTGCTGGACGCGCTGCCCGACAATGCTGATTTGGCGTTTGCAGTGGCTTTGCTGTCACTGGAGATGGGTGAGCTGGACCGGGCAGAAAAGGAATTGCAACAAGCGCTGGACAATGGCAAGAAAGACCAGAATGCGGTGCATTACTACCTGGGCCAGCTGCACGAGGCAAAAAAGAATGATGAAGTTGCGCTACAAAATTACCGCCAGGTAGAAGAGGGTGAGTATGAATATTCCGCCCAGCTACGCGCGGCTTATCTGCTGAATAAATCTGGCAGGCTGGAAGAAGCCCGGCAAAGCCTGCTGCAGATAGAAGCGGTAACTGATGCCCAGCGTGTGCAATTGATCATGGTGGAAGCGCAAATGTTGCGCGACGCCAAAAAAAAGGAAGATACCTATCGCGTGCTGGAGCAAGGGCTGGAGAAATTTCCCGACCATCCTGAAGTGTTGTATGAAGCGGCAATGGCGGCCGACCAGCTTGGCAAGCATGAAATTTTCGAAAACCTGATCCGCCGGTTGATTCAAATCAAGCCGGATTATGCCCACGGTTATAACGCGCTGGGCTACAGCTTGCTGGACCGCAATGAACGCGTGGAAGAAGGCATGCGCCTGGTGGAAAAAGCCCACCAGCTGGTGCCCAGTGACCCGGCCATCATGGACAGCATGGGCTGGGGACATTATCGCCTGGGCAATCTGGCCAAGAGCGAGGAATATTTGCGCCGCGCTTATGCCGCCAATCCCGATCCGGAAATTGCCGCGCACCTGGGTGAAGTGCTGTGGGTGAAAGGCAATAAAAATGAGGCGACTCGAATCTGGCAGCAGGCCCTGAAACAGCATGCGGATAATGCGGTACTGGCAGCGGTGGTCAAGAAATTTCTGCCCTGATGGGTCGGTGGTGGCCGCTCTTATTGGTGCTGGTCGGCTGTGCCAGTGTGCCCCCGACGCCGCAACCCGTTACACGTCCCGCCCAGGCTGAAGCCGTTTCTTTTGTTTTAGCCGGACGCATTGTTGTCAAGCAGGATGAGCAGCGCTCATCCGCGACCGTGCGCTGGTCCCATCAGCCGGATGCCGATGAAATCCTGTTGTTCGCCCCGCTGGGCCAGACTGTGGCGCGCATCCAGAGCAACGGGCAAAGCGTCACGCTGGACACATCAGAGCAACATTTAGAAGCGCAAGATGCCGAAGAATTAACCCAGCAAGCGCTGGGCTGGCGCTTGCCATTGTCCGGCCTGGAATATTGGGTGCTGGCATTGCCTGCGCCGACGGCGGCATTCGACCTGCAACGCGCGGACAATGGCCAGATAAACGTGTTGCGGCAGAACGGCTGGACCATCACCTATACAAGTTATGCCAGCCCAGCGGTCGACAGTTTGCCGACACGGCTGGCCCTTAGCCGCGATGGGCTGGATATTCAATTGCGGATAGATGAATGGGAACTGAAATAGATTCTCAAGGTGCTGTTTCGCAGAGTGCTCTGGCCCCGGCCAAGCTGAACCTGTTTCTGCATGTAGTGGGGCGGCGGGCGGATGGCTATCATCTGCTGCAAACCGTGTTCCGCTTTATCGATTTTGGAGACACGCTGCATTTCACGTTGCGTGAAGACGACGCAGTATGCCGCCTCAACGCGCTCGAAGGTGTCACGCCGGAACAGGATTTATCTGTCCGCGCGGCGCGCTTGCTGCAGCAGGAATGTGGCTGCCAGCTGGGTGTGGACATTACCATCGACAAGCGCATCCCGATGGGCGGCGGCCTGGGTGGCGGCAGCTCGGACGCGGCTACCACTTTGCTGGTGCTTAACCGCTTATGGAACCTGGATTTGCCGCGCGCGCGCCTGATGCAGATTGGGCTGGCGCTGGGCGCGGATGTGCCGGTATTTGTGTTCGGCCAGAATGCTTTTGGCGAAGGGGTGGGTGAGCAATTGCAGCCCTATCCGCTGCCGGAGGCGTGGTATGTCGTGCTTTTCCCGCCGGTACAGGTGTCCACCGCCGCGATTTTTGCCCATCCGCAATTGACACGGGATACGATTTCCCTCAGAATTCGCGACCTTTTGTTACCGGCAGCGCATAACGATTTGCAGCCGGTAGTATGCAGTTTATACCCGGAAGTGGCGCAACATCTGGCCTGGCTAGGCCAGTTTGGGTCAGCGCGGATGACCGGGTCGGGCGCTGGGGTGTTTGCCGAGTTTGCCAGCGCACAAGGCGCCCAGGCCGTATTGAGCAAGCTACCACCACAGATGCGCGGCATCGTGGCGCGCGGTTTACCCTCCCACCCGCTGCGGGATTATGCCGCGTGAGTCAAGTTTTTGGGGAGTCGCCAAGTGGTAAGGCACCGGATTTTGATTCCGGCATTCGTAGGTTCGATCCCTACCTCCCCAGCCAGTATTATTGTATGAAACTCGCATAGCGAGCCTTTATCCCCTCACCCGCTTGCGGGAGGGTCGGGGAAAGGGAAAAGGGGTAGGCCCCATCTTTATTTTAAGAGGTGCATGGTGTCATACGACAGCTTGATGGTCTTTACCGGTAATGCCAATCCCAAATTGGCAGCCGATGTGGCGCGGCACCTTAATATAAAGTTGGGGCAGGCTACAGTAGGCCGGTTTTCCGACGGCGAGGTGATGATAGAGCTGCTGGAAAACGTGCGCGGCAAGGATGTGTTTGTACTGCAATCCACCTGTGCCCCGACCAATGACAGCTTGATGGAAATCATGGTCATGGTGGATGCGTTGACCCGCGCCTCGGCCGGACGCATTACCGCAGCGCTGCCGTATTTTGGTTACTCGCGCCAGGATCGCCGCCCGCGCTCTGCGCGTGTCGCGATTACCGCCAAGGTCGTGGCGGACATGCTGACCGGCGTGGGTGTGGACCGTGTGCTGACCATGGATTTGCACTCGGACCAGATTCAGGGATTTTTTGATATCCCGGTGGACAACATATACGCCAGCCCGATTTTGCTGGCAGATGTCAGGAAACATGATTATAAAAATCTGGTGGTGGTATCGCCGGATGTCGGCGGCGTGGTGCGAGCCAGGGCGCTGGCCAAGCGCCTGGAATCTGACCTGGCCATTATCGACAAGCGCCGCCCCAAACCCAATGTGGCCAAGGTGATGAACATCATAGGCGAAGTATCGGGGCGCACCTGTTTGATCATGGATGACATGGTGGACACCGCCAACACGCTGTGTGAAGCGGCCGCAGCATTGAAAGAAAAAGGCGCGGAAAAAGTGTTGGCCTATTGCACGCACCCGGTATTGTCTGGCCCGGCCATTGAGCGCATTGAGAAATCGGCCATTGATGAATTGGTCGTGACCGACACCATCCCGCTGCGCGAAGAAGCGCGCAACTGTAAGCGTATACGCCAGTTGAGTGTGGCGGAACTGTTGGCCGAGACGATGCGCCGGATCAATGCGGAAGAGTCGGTCAGCTCGCTGTTTATGGAATAACAAAACATTTGTACCACAGAGACACAGAGACACAGAGGAAAACCGGAAGGCATTCAAAAATAATCGGCATCAGCTTGAAGGTTTTCTCTGTGCCTCTGTGTCTCTGTGGTGAAGATTTTAAGATGAAGTTTTAGCGGCGATCATGTGATGGCTGCAAACCCGAAGTCGCCTGGTCGCGGGAGGCTTCATTTGAAGTGGAGAAGCAAATGAAAATTGAAATAAGTGCAACATCGCGTACGGCGCAAGGAACGGGTGCGAGCCGCCGTCTGCGCAAGACAGGCCGCGTGCCTGGCATTGTCTACGGTGAAGGTGAGCCGGCGTTGATCGACATTGACCACAACAACCTGTACCACAGCCTGCGGAAGGAATCTTTCCACGCTACGGTGCTGACACTGGACCTGGATGGAAAAAAGCAGCAAGTTCTGTTGCGCGATTTCCACATGCATCCGTTCCGCCAGCAAGTGCAGCACATCGACTTCCAGCGCGTGGACAAGAATAAAAAGATACACATGAAAGTGCCGCTGCACTTCCTGAATGCCGAAAATTGTCCCGGCGTGAAAGAAAGCGGCGGCATTGTCAGCCACGTGATGAACGATATCAACATCACCTGCCTGCCGGCTGACTTGCCGGAATTTATCGACGTCGACCTATCCAGTCTGTCGCTCAGCCACTCAGTCCACGTGTCTGACCTCAAGCTGCCGCAGGGAGTTGAAATGGCTGGTCACGGCGGGCACATCGGAGATGCGGTGGTGGCAACCGTCCAGATACCGCGTGGCGCGATCGAAGCAGAAGCTGAAGCCGCTGCCGCCGAAGCCGCCGCAACTGCTGCGGCCGCTGCTACCACAGCAGCTGCAGCGCCTGCTGCGGATGCCAAGGCGGGTGGAGCAAAACCTGCTGCCAAGCCTGCATCAGACGCCAAAAAATAAGGGTAACGTCCCCTCAGCCTGCCATGCATCTATAGAGGCATGGCAGGCTTTTTCATTATGAGCGAAATAAAATTAATCGCAGGGTTTGGGAATCCGGGCAAGGAATATGAAGGCACGCGCCACAATGCCGGTTTCTGGTGGACAGAAGAATTCGCGCGCACCCACGGCGGCACGTTCAAGGCCGAAAGCAAATTCCACGGCTTGGTTGCGCGCAGCAAGATCAATGGTAAGGAAATACTGCTGTTAAAACCACAGACATTCATGAACGTCAGCGGACGTGCGGTGGCCGCCCTGGCGCAATTTTACAAAATCACCGCAGCAGAAATATTGGTGGTGCATGACGAACTGGACCTGCCGCCGGGCAGCGCAAAACTTAAATTCGGCGGCGGGCCAGGCGGCCATAACGGGTTGAAAGACATGATCGCCCATTTCAACACCCGTGATTTCTGGCGGCTGCGCATCGGTATCGGCCACCCCGGCGAACGCGAGGATGTAGTGGGCTATGTGTTGCGCGCACCGCGCCGCGAAGAAATGACGTTGATTGAACAGGCCATGCAACGCGCGCAGGATGTCGCGCCGTTGATAATTGATGGCAAGCAGGAAGCGGCGATGCTGAAGCTACATAGTTTGTGAGGATGCAGGATACGCCTTTGTATCCCGCATCCTTGTATCCTGCTCTTATCACACGCTACCTGACCCCAACCGTCCCGCTTGCTGCTGCCGAACTGTTGGCAGCAGCATCTCTCCCTTGCACTCGGTAAGTATAGGTACCCCTCGGCACGATCACACCGGCACTGTTGCGTCCGTTCCACACTATGGAACTGGCCGCGCCTGTGGCAGGGCATGAGGCGCTGCTCGTCAGAGTGTTCATCAGTACGCCGGACGAATTCAGGATATGTACACTCGCAGCACATGTTCCTGACAGGTTATCGGCCAAGGTAAAGCGGATGGTTGTGCTTTGGCCTTTGCCGGGCCGGAACGGATCAGGCGAATCCGACACACCGGTGACTACCGGTGCAGTCGTGTCCAGGGTGATCGTATCCGAGAAGCTGGATGAGGCATTACCCGCCGCATCGGTATAGCGGACGTACACCACCTTGACACCATCTCCGCCGGCGAGCGTCCAGGCTTTGCTGGTAGTGTAGGATTCCAAGGCAGAGTATGTGGCATTGTCATTGCTGAACTGCATCTGGCTGCAGCCGCTGCCGCTATCGGTGCAGTTCAGAGTTAGTGTCACTTGGGCCGTGTTGGTCCACGCTTGCCCGCCCGCGATCACGATTGTTCCCGATGGCGCGATGCTGTCACGCACGGTGATTTGCACGGTGTCAGTCGCCGTTGCTCCGTGATTGTCGGTCACGGTCAGCGTGATGTTGCAAACGCCAAGGGGAATCGTGACGGCCGGGGTTGCGCCTGTCACGCTTCCGAAGCAACCAGTCCAGCTATACGTCAGCGCATCGCCATCAGGGTCAGAGGAGCCGCTGCCATTCAAGGTGACCATCGCCCCCGACGATAAGCTGGCTTCAACTGTTTGATCGGGGCCGGCATTAGCCACAGGTGGGGTATTGGTGATGCGGGAGGTTTCACCCGGTGCAACTGTCACGGTCTCCCCATTAACCACCAGCACGACCGGTACGGTGTTGGTAGACGGTACCGTTACAGTGGCTTCTACCGGGTGGAAGGTCAGGCCATTGCCGGCACTCAGGCTGGTGGTGGCGATGGTGCCATCCTGCGCGGTAAAGGCCACCTCTACGGTTCCGCTCACAACACTGAGGATGACGCTGCCGCAGGTGATGATGATTTCATCTCCAGGGCTTAATGAAAACTGGGCGGCTCCGTCGCAAACCTCAACGACTGCTGGCGTCACTCCACCAGATGGATCTGCGCTGATCTTGATGCCTACCGGATTGATTTCTTCTGTGATAGTGATAACTTGGTCACCCCGGCTCAAGATAATCCCGTTGGTTGTTCCTCCGGTGCCCAAATCAGTAATGCCGCTTGAGAAGGTCGTGGGTAAAGGATCGAGGATATCCAGGATGCCATCATTGTCATCGTCCAGATCGCACGCATCACCCATCCCGTCTCCATCTGTATCGAGTTGATCCGTATTGGAGGTGGATGGGCAGTTATCCAGGGTATCGGCGATGGCGTCGCCATCCGTATCGGGCAGTATCGTGACCGTCACCCTGCCGATGGCGTAGCCGGTGCCGCCATCATGGAGGGCGTATCTGAAGCTGCCGGTTCCCGAGAAACCCGCGTTCGGAGTAAATGTCACGGTTGCCGCAGCCGCATCCAGCGCTACCGTTCCGTTCACGGCATTGCTGACCCCGGTGATTGTGAGCGTATTGCCATCGGCATCGGTGTCATTGGCTAGCAGCGTGGCGGCCGGGATCAGCAATGCCACGCCTTGCACGGCCTCTACCGTATCCATTCCAGCCAGCGGCCCGTCATTCACGGGCGTAACGTTGATGGTTACGGTTGCAACGGCAGAGGTCAGCACCCCATCGCTCACGCTGAAGGTGAAGCTATCCGCACCGTTGTAGTTGAGGTTGGGTGTGTAAGTCAGGTTGGGCGCCGTGCCTGAGAGTGTTCCGTAAACGGGGTTAGTAGCAATTGCATACGATGTTACGTCACCATTGGGATCACTGCCGTTCAAGGTTATGGCCAAGGCAGTGTCCTCTGGGGTTGAAACCGTCTGGGTGTTAGCGATTGGCGGGTAGTTTGTGTACTGTACGGTGACGACAAAGGTCGAACTGCTGCTATTGCCTGCCGCATCACGGGCGGAGCAGGTGACGGTGGTATTCCCCACGGCAAAGAACGCGCCTGACGCCGGGTAACAATCAGCAACCCCTGCGCCACCCACAGCATCCGTCGTGCTGGGGCTGGCGTAGTTAACTACTGCCCCCGCTGGGTTGGCAGCCTCAGCCGTGATATTGGCACGGGCGGCAATCACAGGTGCGGTGGTGTCTTGTACGGTAATCACCATTTCGTCGTATGCGTAACTATAACCGTCAGTTACTTCCAGATACGCTAAGTAGGTCCCCACTGGCAAGGTCAGCGTCGGACTTACACCGTCAATTATTACCGATGTCCCGATCACGTACCACACGTAGTACAAGGCATCGCCATCCGGGTCGGTGGTGCCGCTGCCGTCAAGCGTGACCACAGCGCCATCTGGCCCGGTTGCTTCGATGGTTGGGTCAGGCCCGGCATCAGCAAGCGGCGGGCGATTGGGGTTAACTACAGTCAATATGGTGTTGCCACTGATGGCGCCAGTAGTAGCAGTGATGGTGGTAGCGCCAAGATCAAGACCACTGGCCAAACCTGCCTGGTTGATGGTGGCAATAGGCGTATTGCTGCTGTTCCAGCTTACTTTTACTTCATCGGGTGTATAAGCCTCTACCGTTGCCAAGCTCTCCCCTGTGCTGTTGCGGCCCCCCACCGCATACAGCGTGCCGTCCACCACACCTACAGCAAGTAGATGGCGCGGTGTCGGCATGGACGCTTCGGTTGTCCAGGTATTACTCAGCGGATCGTAGGCCTCTACTGTTGCAAGAGTCCCTGTGGAATTTACACCTCCCACCGCATACAGTATGCCGTTCACCACGCCTACAGCCAGTCCATCGCGCTCTGTGGGCATGGGCGCCATGGTTGTCCAGGTATTGCTCAGCGGATCGTAGGCTTCTACCGTTGCAAGACTCCCTGTGCTGTTGTGCCCCCCCACCGCATACAGTATGCCGTTCACCACGCCTACAGC
>JANNQM010000031.1:0-1701 GCA_031400735.1 Gallionellaceae bacterium | reverse complement strand
GACGGACACGGCGCCAGGCCAAATCGGTGATGTGCAGCAAGCCATCAATTCCGCCCAAATCAACGAAGGCGCCGTAGTCGGTGATGTTCTTGACCACGCCTTTAACGATCGCGCCTTCTTGCAGATTCTGCATCAGCGCTTCACGATCAGCACCCTGGCTAACTTCCAGTACTGCACGACGTGAAACCACCACGTTGTTGCGCTTGCGATCCAGCTTGATAACCTTGAGTTCCATCGTCTTATTTTCATAAGGCGTAGTGTCCTTAACCGGGCGAATATCTACCAGTGAACCTGGCAGGAAGGCACGGATACCGTTCACCATGGCGGTCAAACCACCCTTAACTTTACCGCTGACATAACCCTCAACGATACGGCCTTCTTCCATCGCCTGCTCGAGGTCAATCCACGCAGCCAGACGCTTGGCTTTTTCACGCGACAAGCGCGTTTCGCCATAACCGTTTTCCAGTGACTCAATCGCCACGGTAATGAAATCACCGACCGCAACTTCAAGCGCGCCGTTATTGTCTTTAAACTCTTCAACAGGGATAAAACTCTCGGATTTCAAACCTGCGTTGACTACCACCATGCTCTGCTCAATGCGCACAACTTGCGCAGTAATCAGCTCACCTGCGCGCATTTCTTTGCGCGTCAGGCTTTCTTCGAACATCGAGGCAAAACTTTCCATTGAATTTAGATCAGTCATTTTATTGAATACACCTTAGAACAACCCGCCTGCAAATTGAGTAGCGGGGTTAGTTAAAAAACCCAAAAGAAAAGGTTCGATTGGGGCTTATGAAGCCAGATCAGGGAAAAATCCCGAATCCTGATACAAAAACCTGTGTTACTTAATACTGCGCCCGTGTTACTTATACTGTGCAAGTACTGCAGAGACTGCCTGCTCGATATTCAGAGCAGTGGTGTCCAGCAAATTTGCACCCGGCGCCTGCTGCAAGGGAGCCACACTACGTTGGCTGTCGCGCTCATCGCGCAGACGAATCTCTTGCAGAAGGTCGACGATATTAACACTCATTCCTTTTTCCATCAACTGTTTATAGCGTCTATCCGCCCTCGCCTCAGCACTGGCGGTCAAAAATATTTTTAATGCCGCGTCTGGAAACACCACCGAAGCCATGTCGCGACCGTCCGCTACCAGTCCAGGCGCCTGGCGGAACGCTTTTTGCTTGTCCAGCAGAGCCGCACGCACGGCAGGTAAAGCCGCCACTTTGGAGGCTGCATTGCCGCTCTGCTCGGTACGCAACTCGTCGCCCACTATTGCGCCATCCAGCCAGATATCGGCCCCTTCAAAGCGGATGTCTATTGCCAGTGCCAGTACCGCAAGCGCGGCCTCGTTATCCAGCGCCACACCGCGACGCGTTGCCGCCAGGGCCAGCAGGCGGTAGAGGGCACCGCTGTCTAGGTAATGGAAGCCCAGTGCCTGTGCCACACGCTGCGCCACCGTACCCTTGCCAGAGGCAGATGGGCCGTCGATGGCGATGACGGGAACCGATTTGGTAACTTGTTTAAACATATCAAAATAATCCGGGAAAGTTTTGGCTACACAGCCGGGGTCATTAATACGGATGCCGGCCCCGCCAAATGCTGCCAGCGAGAAGCACATCGCCATGCGGTGGTCGTCGTAGGTGTCGATGCCGCAGGAAGGGTTCAAAACCCCTCCCAACCTCCCCTTGACAGGGGAGGAGC
>JANNQM010000030.1:0-8797 GCA_031400735.1 Gallionellaceae bacterium | reverse complement strand
TTGCTGGAACTCCATCCGCATGTGGGTGTGGTTGGCGGTCTGGTGGAAGATAAGGATGGTGTGGTTGTCGATGGTTGCTACATGGTCAACGACGCCGGCATGCTGGAAAGTCCATGGCTTGGTCAACTTGCAAGCCATGGTGGCCCGTACACGCTGGCGCTGAAAACGCAGAGTGTGGCGACCCCCGGCAACTCGCTGGCGTTTTTCCGGATATCAGCGTTGAAGCGGGCCGGCGCCTGGCCCCTGGAAACGTATGAGACTTCATCAGATATGATCATGCAGTTGTGCGGCAGGCTTGCCGCAAATGGCTGGATTGCCGCTTTCTCTCCGCTGGTGCGGGCTCGTGCCGGTTCGGCATTTCGAAGTGAAAAAAGCCGCAGACGGCCTCCGGTTGGCGTATCCGGCGTGAGCCATGCACTTGTAAGGTACGGCATGGGTCGTAATTTTCGAATCTGAGCAAGAGTATCTTGCGATGTTAAAAAAATAAAAATTTATATTTTGCAATATTTTGCTACATATATAAGGGCGAATGTCCTCCTAACTTGGGAAATTAATATATGAAAGCAGTTATTTTGGCTGGTGGCTTAGGCACCCGCATTAGTGAAGAGTCTCACCTAAAACCTAAACCCATGATCGAGATCGGTGGCAAGCCGATTCTCTGGCACATCATGAAAATGTACTCTCATCATGGGGTTAACGACTTTATTATTTGCCTTGGATACAAAGGCTACATGATTAAAGAGTATTTCTCGAATTACTTTTTGCATATGTCAGATGTGACTTTTTGCATGCGCGAAAATAAAATGGAGATTCATCAAAAATTTGCCGAGCCATGGAATGTAACCTTGGTCGATACTGGCGAACATACGATGACCGGTGGCCGACTCAAGCAGGTTGCTCCGTATATTGATGACGAAACGTTTTGTTTTACCTATGGCGATGGTGTTTCTGACGTCGATATTTCGAGGTTGATTGCGTACCATAAATCGTCTGATCGGCAAGCGACGGTTACAGCAATTCAGCCTCCTGGCCGCTACGGTGCCCTGCACATCGACAATGGGGCAGTTCATCACTTTCAGGAAAAGCCCGCCGGTGACGGCGCTTGGATCAATGGTGGGTTTTTCGTCCTGGAACCAAGCGTACTCGAATATATTGATGGCGATGACACTGTGTGGGAGCAGCAGCCATTACAACAATTGGCGGCTAATGGGCAGCTTTCCGCTTATCAACATGATGGCTTTTGGCAAGCGATGGATACTCTACGAGACAAAAATCATCTGGAAGAACTGTGGTCATCGGGTAACGCACCTTGGAAGAGTTGGTGATGATGTTCAGTAATGTCTATAAAAATCGTAGAATTTTGGTGACCGGGCATACTGGCTTCAAGGGAAGTTGGTTGGTGCTTTGGTTGCAAATGTTGGGCGCAAAAGTGACAGGTATTTCGCTGCCTCCCGAGACTTCACCCAATCATTGGGACTTGCTGGGGCTTGATGTCGAGTCGTTCCACATTGACATACGTGACGAAGATTTGGTTCGGCGTAAAATTGTGGAACTCAAGCCCGAGATGGTCTTTCATTTGGCAGCACAGCCTTTGGTCCGCCGCTCCTACCGGCAACCCCTGGAAACCTGGGCCACGAATGTGATGGGCACAGCGAATGTGCTCGATGCCTGCCGGCAGGTTGAAGAATTGCTTGCGATTGTAGTTGTCACAACTGACAAGTGTTATGAGAACAAGGAGTGGGTTTGGGGGTATCGAGAGATTGATCCCTTGGGGGGATATGACCCTTACAGTGCTTCCAAAGCCGGTAGTGAACTGGTCGCGGCTAGTTATCGCCGTTCCTTTTTTGACACCCACTCCAGTCCGCTGCTGGCATCTGCGCGCGCCGGTAATGTGATTGGTGGTGGGGATTGGTCTGAGGATCGACTGATTGCTGATCTGGTTCGTTCTGTGGAGGCAAAGAAGCCCCTGGAAATACGCTCACCCAATGCGACGCGGCCATGGCAGCATGTGTTGGAGTGCCTTTCCGGTTACCTCATGCTTGGACAGCAACTGTTGGAAGGAAACAAATCTTGTGCAGATGCCTGGAACTTCGGCCCCGATAGAGAAGGAAATCGCCAGGTAAAGCAGGTGCTAGCCGCATTGAAGGCAGATTGGCCGACTGTTGAATGGCACTGTAGCGATACACCTCAACCACACGAGGCTCAGTTGCTGCACCTGGATAGCGGCAAAGCGCGGGAAAAACTGTTTTGGCGTCCGGTATGGACTTTTGATGAGGGGGTTGCAGCAACGGCCGGATGGTATCGGGCATGGTTGGATCGGGGAGAGGTGGTTAGTCTTAACCAACTACAGAGTTATATCAGACTCGCAAAGGATCGTGGCCTTTGCTGGGCAGGAGATGCACTCCCATGAATCTGGTTGAGACCATTCTCCCGGGGGTATGGGTTATGGAGAGTACGGCATTTCAGGATAATCGTGGGGCATTCTCGCGGCTTTTTTGTTCAGGGGAATTACAAGCAATCGTTGGCCCGAGGACGATTGTCCAGATTAATCATTCGATAACTCGCGGCGTCGGTGCAGTCAGGGGGCTGCACTTTCAAAATCCACCGCATGCGGAAATGAAGATAGTCCGCTGCCTCAAAGGTCGTGTTTTAGACGTGGCAGTTGATCTGCGTCAAGGATCGCCGACCTTCCTGAAATGGACTGCCGTTGAACTAACGCCGGAAAACCGATTTGCTTTTGTAATACCCGAGGGATGTGCCCACGGATTTCAGGTGTTGGAAGAGGACAGCGAATTACTGTACCTGCACACGGCGTTTTATACACCAGATGCTGAAGGTGCGGTGCGGTTTGACGATCCAAGAATTGGCGTAAATTGGCCGCTGACACCAACTGATCTCTCCGCAAGAGACCTAAGCCCCCCGCATCTAAAAGAAGATTTCAAAGGAATTGTTTTATGAAGTGTCGTCATTGCCATACTGAGTTGGAACATGTATTTCTTGATCTTGGCTATGCCCCCCCTTCTAATGCGTACCTTTCCAAAGAAGCGCTGCGAGCACCTGAGACAACTTTTCCTCTGAAGTTATATGTATGCGATCACTGTTGGCTAGTGCAGACTGAGGATTATACCGAGGCGGATGAACTGTTCTCCGGAGATTACGCTTATTTCTCATCTACCTCGCAGAGCTGGTTGCAGCACGCGGCCCGTTACGTGAAAGAGATTACAAAACGCTTGGGGCTATCCAAGGATAGCTTCGTCATCGAAGTGGCATCTAATGACGGGTACCTGCTTAAAAACTTCGTCGCTTCAGGTATCCCCTGTCTTGGGGTGGAACCAACGGATAGTACAGCGGACGCATCTGAAAAAATTGGTGTGCCAGTGTTGCGTGAGTTCTTTGGTGTAGCAACGGCCACAGCCTTGGCTGATGGTGGAAAACGTGCTGATCTGATTTGTGGTAACAACGTCTACGCACATGTCCCGGACATCAACGACTTTACGCAGGGCCTTCGCATCGCGTTGAAGGAAGGAGGTACCATCAACCTGGAATTTCCCCATCTGATGCGTCTAATTGAGCAGAACCAGTTTGACACTGTCTATCACGAGCACTTCTCCTATCTTTCGTTAACTTCCGTTTCCCGTATTTTTGCTCAAGCTGGATTGCGGGTGTTTGACGTAGAAGAGTTGCCTACCCATGGCGGCAGTCTGCGCATCTATGGGTGCCATAACAGTGATCCAATGCCCACGAAACCGGCTGTGTTAGCCATGCTCGAAAGAGAAAAAATATTTGGGTTGCAAGATATGAGTGTGTACGAAGGATTTCAGCAGAAAGCAGATAAAGTCAAAAACGACTTCCTTGCTTTTCTGATTGAGCAAAAGCGTGCGGGTAAATCTGTCGCGGCTTATGGTGCTGCAGCCAAGGGAAATACCCTGATGAACTATGCCCGCATTAAACACGACCTGATCGATTTTATTTGTGATGCGGCGCCTTCAAAACAGGGCAAGTTTATGCCCGGAAGCCACATCCCAATTCTTCCTCCTACAGAACTTGCCAAGTACAAACCGGACTTGGTGATTATCCTGCCATGGAATATTGCTGACGAGGTAATCCAGCAACAGCAACAAGTACTTTCATGGGGAGGAAAATTTGTGATTGCGGTACCCGAGTTGAAGGTACTTGCATGAGGGTGATGGTTACGGGTGCCACGGGTTTCGTGGGGCAGCATGTGGTTAACGAGTTGCTTGCGCGTGGACATTCTGTTGTCGCAATTGCTCGCGATATCAAACGGGCTCGAGAGATGCCATGGTGTGATCGTGTTGAGTTCATCCAATGTGATTTGCACAAAAGCTTTATGGCCTTGTTTCAGCCTGAGGACCTGCCCAACGCAATAGTGCATCTCGCATGGCCAGGTCTTCCGAATTATCGAGATTTTTTTCACATTCGCAAAAACTTGCCTGCCGACCTGGCTTTCTTGGAAGCTGCTGTTAAGGCAGGAGTGTCTCATTTATTAGTTGCAGGCACATGTCTTGAGTATGGTATGCAATATGGCCCATTAACCGAGGAGATGGAAACCCGCCCTACGACGCCATACGGTTTTGCTAAAGACGCCTTGCGTAAGGCGCTTCAATTGCTGCAAAAAGAGAGGCCGTTTGCATTGCAGTGGATGCGACTTTTTTATATGTACGGCGAAGGGCAAAATAAAAATAGCCTTCTTGCGCAGTTAGACCGCGCAATTGATGAGGGGCAGCCAGTCTTTAATATGTCTATGGGTAACCAACTGCGCGATTATTTGCCAATTCAAGACGTCGCTAAGAATTTTGCTATCGTGCTTGAGAATCCAGGCTGTCAAGGGGTGATCAATTGTTGCAGCGGAATGCCTGTGTCGGTACTTGATCTTGTCCAACAGCGATGCCGAGAAAAAGCGAGCGACATACTGATTAATAGGGGGTATTACCCTTATCCAGACTATGAGCCCTTGGTTTTTTGGGGGATAGGTACTAAGTTGACTACCCTTAAGGCCGCACCGATATTTGATAACCATTTGAATAGGTGAGAATAATTATTCAGGCTGTGCAGTGGACAGTATTTGCACACATTAGAGAATCAAGGGTCAGCATAAGTGAAGGGTCAGTCTAGCAAAGTAGTAGATCGCATCCTGGCCTTGCCCCTGAATTCTCATATGCGGCATCCTTCAACTGTGCCGCAAACCAGTTTTGCTCGAACTGTTTTAATTAGTTCACATTGTAAGGATTGACCTCGATTGATTCATCTCATTCGAAGAAGGTGATTACCGGACTAAAAATTGAAGTCGTTTCCCGCGCTTTAGAATTACTACTCATTTATTTTCCTGTCTTCAAGAAAATAGCCTTGTATAGATGCTAACTATTGAATATCAAACAGCTATTTATGAATAGGCACGATATATGCTTATATCTATAGTCGCTAATTGATTGCGTTTGGGTTTACTTGTCCCAATTCTTATTTGATGAAAGTTTTTGTCTAGTGAGTAAATTATGAATCTGAGAATATTCCTGGCTCTTATCGGCAATGCATGCATCGCCCCGCTCCTCTACGCCGCCCCCACTGACGGACAAATCAGTGCAGGCGACGGGTCAATTGCGCAAGCAGGCAGCTCCACTACCATTACTCAGCAAAGCCAGAAACTGGCGATTGATTGGCGCAGTTTTTCGATTGCGGCCAATGAGTCGGTAAGATTTGACCAGCCTGACGCAACATCAATAGCGCTTAATCGTATTCTGGGTTCCGACCCCAGCCAGATTTTTGGCAACCTCAGCGCCAATGGCCAAGTGTTTATTCTTAATCCTAACGGCGTAATGTTCGGCAATACGGCACAGGTCAATGTAGGCGGATTGGTCGCTTCCACTTTAAGCCTGAACAATGCTGAATTCATGGCAGGCAATAACGTTTTTGCCAAGACTGACAAGGCCGGTGCAGTGGTTAACCGGGGTAATCTCAGCGCTACCAACGGCGGCTATATTGCACTGATTGCCCCCCAGGTGGACAACCAGGGAACAATAACTGCCACGATGGGCACTGCTCTGCTCGCGGCAGGCAATCAAGTAACGCTCAATCTGGACAACGGCAGCTTGGCCGGATACAGCATAGACCAGGGTTCATTCGATGCCTTGGTAGAAAATAACCAGCTCATCCAGGCCGATGGTGGCCAGGTCATCCTGTCTGCACAAGCGGCGGATCTGGTGGCATCCGGTGTAGTAAACAATACCGGCATCATTCAGGCGAAAAATATCAGTAATGTAAATGGAGTAATCCGTCTTGAGGGCGATTTTGTTTCCCAGTCCGGCACACTCGATGCATCCGGTATACAGGGCGGTTCCGTTGACATCACTGCCCGCGCGATTATGGATTCTGGCAAGGCAAATGCCAATGGTTCTGCTGGCGGCGGCGGTGGCATAACCCTGACTGCGTCCTCAACCCTTATTCAGACGGCTGCCGCTTCCACCCAAGCTAATGGCAGTACGCAGGGAGGAACCATACGTCTGCATGCAGGGAATAATTTATTCAGTTCAGGAAGTTTGTCCGCGACCGGGCAAACGGGCGGCACGATTGATGTGTTGGGTAACAGTCGCATTGTATTGGCAGCGGCCTTATTGAATGCCAGCGGGCTTGATCAAGGCGGACTTATCCGGATAGGCGGCGATTTCCATGGGAGCAATCCTAATATAAGCAATGCGCAAACAACCATCATCAATCATGCAACGCGCATCTTGAATAATGGCGGTGACGGCAGGGTAGTAGTGTGGTCTGACCAAAATACCATGTACAGCGGCAACATCCAGGCCCTTGACCGGGGGCTGATTGAAATTTCCAGCAAAGGGATGCTGCGGTTTAATGGTTTTGCCAGCGGGGGCATAGGCGGGCAACTGCTGCTGGACCCTACCAATATTGTAATTGACGCAGGCAGCGTTGATTACGGCACGTTGCTTGATCCTAACCCCACAGCGGGAAATTACTTCGGTCTGGATACCACAACATTAGGTATGACAGTGGATGGAGTTTTCATACCCAGCGGCACCTTTGTAGTTGCTGTACCCTTGGATGACACAAGGGCTACAGATGCCGGCGCGGTTTATTTATTTGACGGCAACACCGGCGGGTTGATTACTACTTTGTGGGGCAGTACAGCCGGTGATCGTGTGGGTGGTGGCGGAGTTATTCGCCTAAGCAACGGCAACTACGTAGTAAGCAGCCCATTCTGGAGCAATGGCCCGGTGGCAGGTGCTGGCGCAGCTACTTGGGGTCATGCCACTGAAGGTGTTAGTGGTGATGTGAACTCTGGTAATAGCCTGGTAGGGGAAAAGGCTAATGATCATGTGAGTGCCGACATCGACCTCACCAATAACGAAGTTAGACTTATCGGCGTGACTGCCCTGAGCAATGGCAACTATGTAGTAAACAGCCCACAGTGGAGCAATGGGCCGCTGACAGCGGTAGGTGCGGTCACCTGGGGCGATGGCACGACAGGTACAAGAGGTTCTGTGTCGATTGACAACAGTTTGGTGGGTAGCACTGCCCAAGACAATGTAGGCAGTTACGGAGTTACTGCCCTGAGCAATGGCAACTATGTGGTGGGTAGTCCCTCTTGGGATAATGGCGCTGTGACAAATGCAGGTGCCGCCACCTGGGGCGACGGGACAAACGGCACAAGAGGTGAGGTATCGGTGGACAACAGCTTGGTGGGCACTTCTACCGATGACCAGGTAGGTGCCCGTGTTACCGCCTTAAGTAACGGTAATTATGTGGTCAGCAGTGTATTCTGGAACAATGGCAGCGCTACTGAAGCAGGTGCCGTTACTTGGGGAAGCGGCACCGAAGGAGTAATCGGCCCGGTAAGTTTATTAAATAGTTTAGTGGGCAGTACAACTAAAGATCAGGTAGGTCTTTCCGGTATCACAGTCCTGACAAACGGCAATTACGTGGTAAACAGTATTAACTGGGACAGAGAGACAGATACTGGTGACTTCATTGTTGATGCAGGTGCGTCGACTTGGGGCGATGGCAGCAATTCGGCAGGAGGTGTGAGCGGGACGATCTCTTCGGTCAACAGTCTGGTAGGCAGCTCCAATGGGGATAAAGTGGGCCAGCTCGGGGCAACGGCCCTTAGCAATGGCAATTATGTAGTGCGTAGTCCCCTTTGGGACAGGGTCATTGAGACAAATACAGGCCGCGTTGTTCTTAGCGATGCAGGTGCCGCTACTTGGGGCAACGGTTCAACGGGGATGCGAGGCGAAGTATCTGCTGGCAATAGCCTGGTGGGCGGCCATGCCAATGACCAAGTGGGCAGCGGGGTCATTACTGCCCTTACCAATGGCAACTATGTAGTTGCTACTCCGTCCTGGTTGAACAATACCGGCGCGGTCACCTGGGGGAATGGCAGCACAACGGCAAGAGGAGTGCGTGGCGAAGTATCTATAAGCAACAGCTTGATCGGAAGCAGTGGTGGCGACCAAGTGGGTTATTATGTTACCGCTCTTAATAACGGCAACTACGTTGTCAGTAGTCCCTACTGGAATAATGTTGGGTTGGCCGATTTAGGCGCTGCCACCTGGGGAAATGGCAGGACTGGCCTGGTAGGCGTGGTCGATGTCAAAAACAGCTTGGTGGGTGACACAGCTAATGACCGTGTCAGTATTGGCGGCATTACTGCATTGAGCAATGGCAATTATGTCGTGCGTAGCCCCCAATGGAATAATGGTTTGAAGATTGATGCCGGAGCCGCCACATGGGGCAATGGAACAACAGGGATTGCCGGTGTGGTGTC
>JANNQM010000029.1:0-8269 GCA_031400735.1 Gallionellaceae bacterium | reverse complement strand
AGGCACGAACCCCAGCACTCCCCTCACTCTCCCCACCCTGCCCTTTCCTGCACTGCATAATCTGCACCCCAATCTGGGGTGAGAAGGCCTTCCTGAATAAACCTGTGGATCGATGAGTGCGGCCAGTCGACGGGTGATTGTGCATGACCGTGTTTGACTGGATTGTAATGGATGTAGTCTATGTGCCGTGCATAATCCGCCTCGTCCCGAATCTGGTGTTCCCAATAACGACGTTGCCAGATACCGCGCTCCCCTTTTGCGGCACGGCTCGCACTGATGCGCTCTGTGTTGGGGAGGCTTCGTGAGAAGCCAGCTTTGATTAATGCCCAGCGTGTAGGGTAATCCATGTCGTTTGGGGGCAATGTCCAGATGGCGTGAAGGTGATCGGGCAACACAACCATGGCATCAATATGGAACGGATGCGCGGCACGGACTTTCCGCACGGATGCGCGAAGTTGAGTGATGTGTTCGGTGAGCAGCTTTTTTGATCGGTCGGCCAGGTTGACAGTGAAGAAGAACGTGCCGCCGGGGACGAAAGCGCGCGTGTAGGTTCTCATGGGTTTTGATTGGGTTTGGTTTTGCTGGGGTTCGTGCCTCACCACCAGCCTACGGTTCGTGTCTCATTACCAGCCTACGGTTTCTACTTCCACCCCATCCCAATTATCACCACACATACTGTCAACAGCCCCAATGTCAAATTCAACGCCACTAGAATGCGTATCTTGCCCAGGCTTTTCCCCGCCTCGGGCCAGCGCTGGCTGGCGACATGTAGGCTGAACGGCACATAACAGGCAAAATAGACGTAGCTGTAAATCATCGTCATCACCAGCCCCAGCGCCAGCATAATATGGACATGGCGCGGCACATGTGCCATGCCGCCGGCCAGGTAGATCATGTAAAAACCGCTGACCAGCAGCGCCGCAACCACCACCCATACCCAGCCAAAAAAACGTCCGAACACCGCGTCCCACAAGCGCAGTCGTTGCGGCGCTTCGAGTACTTCCACGGCGGACGGGCGCAGCACCATATAGGCGAAAAACATGCCGCCTACCCAGATCACGACGGCCAGCACATGGATCAGTTTGAATAAGGCCACAGCGGTTAACCCGGTTGCGGGACAGGAAACAACAGTTCGCGCACCGGCCTGAAGCTGCGGCGGTGATGGTCGCAAACACCGTGCAGTTTCAATGCGGCCAGATGACCCGGAGTCGGGTAACCCTTGTGTGCATCAAAACCATATTGCGGAAAATGTTCATGCAGTTGCACCATGGCCGCATCGCGCGCCGTTTTGGCCAGGATGGAGGCCGCGGAAATGGCCGGTACGCTGTCGTCGCCTTGCACGATGGCGCGGCTGGGCAGGCCGGTATCCGGGCAATACAGGCCATCCACCAGAACTTGATGCGGACGCACATGTAGCGCTTCAATTGCACGGCGCATCGCCAGCAAGCTGGCGCGCAAAATATTTACTTGATCTATTTCGGCAACCGACGCCGTGCCTATCGCCCAAGCATGAGCATCAAGCTTTATTTGCAATGCCAATTGATCGCGTTGTTGTGCGCTCAATTTTTTTGAATCGGCCAATCCGGGTATCGGCCTCTGCTCATTCAATATCACCGCTGCGGCATAGACCGGCCCTGCCAACGGCCCGCGACCGGCTTCGTCCACACCACAGACCAGGACCAAAGACGTGGTCACGGGCGCGCCGCCGGAACGACATTCAGGTAGGGCAAGATGGCCCGCGCTGCGATACTGGCGGTATTTAATTTGAGCGAGGCATGCATGTGGGTGAATAGCGCTTCCAGTTCAGCAATGGCTTGTTTGTTGGATACCTGGTCGAGCAGCGCCTGCGCCAGTTTTTGCGGTGTGGCGTCATCCTGCAGCAATTCCGGCACGACAAATTTTCCTGCGAGGATATTGGGCAAACCGACATAAGGCTGGTATTGCTTGCGCTTCATCCACCAGTATGACAAACCCGGCATTTTGTAGGTGATAACCATGGGACGCTTGAGCAGCGCAGCTTCCAGCGTGGCGGTGCCGGATGCCACCAGCACGCCGTCAGCCACGATCATCGCATCATGCGCGTGGCCGAACAGCAGCGTGATCGGCATGTCATGCGCCTCGCACTGGTACAACGCCTCTTCAAAAATGGTGCGTGTTTCGCGGGTGGCTAACGGCACCAAAAAAAGCGCATTGGGCAGCGCTTTCAAGATTAATTTTGCAGTTTCGATGAAGGTCGCTGCCAGGCTGCGCACTTCGCTCTGGCGGCTGCCCGGCAGCAACGCAAATATCGGGTGCAGCGGCGGCAACCTCATCCGTTCGCGCAACAATGCACGGTTGGGTTGCTCGGGCAATATGCTGGCCAGCGGATGGCCGACGTAGGTGACCGGAATCCCGGCCTTTTGATAGATCGGCGCTTCAAACGGGAACAGCGTCAGCATGTGCGACACGGCACGTTTAATCTTGTGAATGCGCTCGCCGCGCCATGCCCATATCGACGGGCTGGCGTAATGTATGGTCGGAATGCCGCGCGACCTCAGTGAAAATTCCAGGCCCAGATTGAAATCGGGAGCATCCACGCCTATGAACAGGTCGGGCGGTTGGGCGCTGAAATGGGCGCGCAATTTGCGGCGGATACCGACTATTTCCAGAAAATGGCGCAACACTTCGACATACCCGCGCACCGCCAGCTTTTCCATCGGAAACAGCACTTGCATCCCGACTTGCTGCATTTTCGGGCCGCCTATGCCGACAAAATTCAGGCCGGGCATTTCGTGCTTGAGCGCTTCCATTAAATGGCTGCCCAGCAGGTCGCCGGATGCTTCACCGGCCACTATGCCTATTGTTTTTTGTGTCATATAGGTGCCATAACTGCATTATCGAATGATGCCCCGCTCGGAGCGGCCAATAAAATCAACCAGTATCTTTAATTCAGCATGCGCTGCCGCCTGTTCGATCAGCGTCGCTTTTGCCTGATCCAGCGTCAGCCCGGATTTATACAGTGTCTTGTATGCGCGTTTGATAGCCATGATGGCATCGGCTGAAAAACCGCGCCGTTTCAGGCCTTCCGCGTTGGTGCCAAATGGCGCAGACGGATTTCCGGCCACGGTAAAATAAGGAGGGATATCCAGTTTCACCACGGTGCCGACACCAGTCATCACATGCGCGCCGATTTTGCAGAATTGATGCACACCGGTAAAGCCGCCGAGAATCGCATAATCATCCACATGAACGTGTCCGGCCAGCTGCGAATTGTTGGCGAATATGGTGTGGTTGCCGACCTGGCAATCATGCGCAATGTGGACATAGGCCATGATCCAGTTGTGATTGCCCACGCGCGTTAAGCCGCCATCTTGCACCGTGCCCAGATTCAGCGTGCAAAACTCCCGTATCGTATTGTGGTCGCCGATTTCCAGCCGCGTGGCTTCACCGGCATATTTTTTGTCTTGTGGAATTTCTCCCAGCGAATTGAACTGGAAAATACGGTTGTGCTGGCCGATACGTGTGTGCCCGGCGATGACTACATGCGGGCCTATCGTGGTTCCGGCGCCAATTTCGACATGTTGGCCAATGATGGAATAGGCGCCGACCTGGACATCATCGGCCAGCCTGGCGTCAGCGTGGATAAGCGCCGTCGGATGACGCATTACAAATTCCGCATCGTACACAATACCTCAGCCTCCGCCACCACTTCGTCTGCCACTTCTGCGCGGCAGTCGAATTTCCACAGGCCGCGCATTACGCGCAACACCGATACTTTCAATATCAGCTGGTCGCCCGCACACACCGGTTTTTTGAAGCGTGCCTTGTCAATACCGACGAAGTAATAAATGGAATCATCGGTCGATTTGGTGCCGGTGGTCTTGAATGCCAGTATCGCCGAAGCCTGCGCCATCGCTTCAACCACAAGCACGCCTGGCATCACCGGGTGATGGGGGAAGTGGCCGACAAAAAAGGGTTCGTTGATGCTGACGTTTTTCAGCGCAACAATTTCCTTGCCCGGCTCGCACGACAGCACGCGGTCTATCAGCAAAAACGGGTAACGGTGCGGCAAGTATTCCAGTACTTCATGTATGTCCATCTGCGTGCTCATCAGGCTTTCCTTTTTAATTCTTCAATTTCTTGTTGTAGTGTTTTGACTTTTTCTGCAAGCTCATCCAGATGGCGTATCTGCGCAGCATTCTTGCGCCATTCGCGGCTGGTACTGAATGGAAATATCCCGGTATAGCTACCGGCTTCACGTATCGATTTTCCTATCATCGTGAAAGATGAAATCTCAACATTGTCCGCGATCTGGATATGGCCCAGGATGCCGGTACAACCGCCGATACGGCAATTACGCCCTATGGTCGCGCTGCCGGCAATTCCAGTACAGGCAGCAACGGCAGTATGGGCGCCTATGCGCACGTTGTGCCCGATCTGGATCTGGTTGTCCAGCTTTACTCCGTCTTCAATCACGGTATCATCCAGCGCGCCGCGGTCTATCGTGGTACTCGCGCCTATTTCAACATCGTCGCCAATGACTACGCGCCCTACCTGTGGAATTTTCAGCCAGCGTCCTTCCTCCCACGCAATGCCGAAACCATCCGCACCAATCACTGCTCCGGAATGCACGATGGTGCGGTTGCCCAGCACGCAGTCGTGATACACCACGACGCCAGGGTAGAGCTGCACGTCTTCGCCCAGGGATGTGCCGTCGCCGATAACACATCCAGCCATGATGCTGCTGCGCGCGCCTATGCGGGCGCCCGCGCCTATCGAAACCTGGGGACCGATTTCTGCGGAAGCGTCAATCTGCGCGCCCTTGCCGATGACAGCGCTGGAATGTACGCCTGGCACAGCGTGACGGGGCGGATTCAGGAACGCCGAAACCTTGGCAAAATAGGCATACGGGTTATCGCACACAATGCACGGCAGCTGAGTTGCGCCCGCATCTGCTTCTGCCACGATCACTGCCCCGGCATGGGTGGTGGCAAGATGTGAGCGGTATTTGCTGCTGGCGAGAAACGCCAGCTGGCCGGCATGCGCGCTTTGCAGGGTAGCAATTTGATCGACAAGGGTATCGCCGTCGCCCTCTACCCGCCCCCCAAAACGCGCTGCAATGTCAGCTATACGATGGGCAGTCCGTTTCATTCAGGTCGTTCGTTCAAAAAAAGCAATTAACCACAGAGACACAGAGGCACAGAGTTGAAAAGCAAAGAAAAAATCTTGAGTCCATCATTCACTCGTTTGGGAGCGGTATGCTTGTAGACCACCTCTTGTTTCTCTGTGCCCTCTGTGTCTCTGTGGTGAAACTGCGGTTTTAAGGTTCATCCAAGCCTAACGATTATTTTTCATCAGCCATGTATTTAAGGACTTTTTCGGTGATGTCTATGCTCGGGTTGCGGTACACCGCCTCTTGCAGTACCAGGTCATATTTTTCATTTTCCGCGATAGACTGGATGGCCTTGTTGGCGTGTTCCAGCACCACGGTCAATTCTTCATTCTGGCGCAAATTCAAATCTTCGCTGAATTCGCGCTGCGAGCGCTGCAAACTGACATTCAGGTTGGCCAGCTCGCGTTCCTTGTTGCGCCGTTCTGCGTCCGGCATGGTCACGCCTTCTTTTTCCAGCAGGGCCTGCAGGTCTTTCATGTTCTTGGCCAGCTTCTTGATTTCCTGGTCACGCGCGGCAAATTCCTTCTTCAGCTTTTCTCCTGCTTTTACCGCGTGCACCGATTCACGCATGATCAGCTCCAGATTCACGACTCCCACGCGGAAATCTGCGGCCATTGCGCCGGGGCCAGCAACCAGTTGGGCGCCTGCCAACACAAGCAAAACCAGCATCAATTGTACAATCCGGGTTCCCAATGAGCGGGTTCCCCATTTTTGGGTTTTCAATTTTCACTCCTCACAAAATTAAAATACTGTTCCCAACGTAATCTGTGTCCTGTCAGTCTTGTCACCCGGTTTCTCATTAAGCGGTATGCCATAGCTGATTTTGAAGGGACCAAACGGCGATATCCAGGTAATCGCCAAGCCACTAGAATAACGCATGCCAGCAGTTCCTGACAGGTCTTCTTTGCCGTATACGGCGCCTGCGTCAACAAACAGGCTCATGCGCACCGATTTCTCCTCGGACAGGCCGGGCATGGGGAATAGTATCTCGGCATTGCCGATTATGCGTTTATTTCCCCCCAATGAATTATTCAAGTTGTCGCGCGGCCCCAGCGAGCTTGAATCGTAACCCCGCACTGAACCGGTGCCGCCGGCGTAAAAATTCTTGAAGAACGGCAACGGCATGCCGCTATAGCCATTTCCCACGCCTGCTTCGCCATTCAGCATAAAAGTAATATTCTGACTCAATGGATGAAACCATTGGTGCTGATACGTTAATTTGTAGAAACGCTGGTCAGAGACCGGCAGCGCAATTTCGGCAAAAGCCCGCTGCATCATGCCTTGCGTGGTATAGATGGCGCTGTCACGGGTATCGTGCGTCCATCCTATCGTGCCCAGAAAATTGGTGGTGGCATTGCCGAATGTATTAACGTAGTCCTTCATTTGCGCTGAGCTGCTGTCGGTCAACGTCAGGTCAGTTTGCTCGGCCGACAAGCCATAATGGATATTTTCATCATCATCAATCGGCACACCATAACGTACCCCGGCACCCAGCGTTGATGATTTATACGGGCTGACCGTTCCGGTACGGCCTGAATCCACATCGCGCTTGTACAGGTCAAAGCCCCGGCTGACGCCATTGTCGGTGTAGTACGGATTGGTGAATGATACCGAATATACCTGGTTAACCTTGCTGGTATTCACCTGCGTGGACAGTTGATTGCCTGAGCCAAACAGGTTGCGCTCGGTTACCGCAGCAGATAGCACCACCCCCTCATTGCTGGACAAACCGGCGGAGACAGAAAAATCCCCGGTCGCTTTCTCTTTTACCGACATATTGAGATCCAGCTGGTCATTGGTGCCGGTGACCGGCAAGGTTTCCACATTCACTTCGCTGAAAAAATCCAGCCGGTCTGCCCGTTGCTTGGATTTTTTTATTTTTTCAGCGGCGAACCATTCACCTTCGGTCTGGCGCAATTCACGACGTATGACTTCATCACGCGTTTTGGTGTTGCCCACGATGTCTATGCGCCGCACATATACACGCTGCCCCGGATCCACCATAAAGGTAAAAGCAGCCTGATATTTTTCCTTGTCCAGTTCCGGTACCGAATTAACATTGGCAAAGGCAAAACCATAATCGCCCAGGCGGTCGCCTATCCTTTTGGTGGATTCGGTCAATTCCTTGCGCGAAAAAATATCGCCCGGTTGCATCGAAATCAATTTTCGCGTGGCTGCATGGGTCATGATATTTTCCGGGCCGACTATTTTAATGTCAGAAACCGTGTACTTGGGGCCCTCGGTCAGGTTAATCGTAATGTAAATGTCTTCCTTGTCCGGGGTGATGGATACCTGGGTTGAGTCTATCGAAAATTCCAGGTAACCGGCATCCAGATAATATGAACGCAAAGTCTCCAGGTCGGCCGCCAGTTTCTGCTTGGAATACTGGTCGTTCTTGGTAAACCAGCTCGACCATTTGGGCGTGTCCAGCTCCATTAAATTGCGCAGCTTGCTTTCGCTATAGTATTTATTGCCTATGATGTTGATTTGACGGATGCGCGAAGCCTCGCCTTCCACCACGTTAAACGTGATCGCGACCCGGTTGCGTTCCAGGTCTGTGACCGTGGTATTCACCTTGACGCCATATTTTCCGCGCGCCACATATTGGCGCTTGAGTTCCTGCTCGGCCTTTTCCAGTGTCGATTTATCCAGTATCCGGCTTTCCGCCAGACCTACTGATTTAAGGTTGCTGCGCAATTGGTCTTCCGGAATATCTTTTATGCCGTTGATCGTGAAGCTGTCGATAGTGGGCCGCTCGCGCACCCGGACTATCAGCACGCCGTGATCCTCTTCCAGTTGCACGTCCTTGAAAAATCCGGTGGTGAACAGCGCGCGTATCGCAGTAGCCGCATGATCGTTATCCAGCGTGTCACCCACCTTGACCGGCAGGTAGCTGAATACGGTGCCCGCCTCGGTGCGCTGTATGCCCTCAACCCGGATATCCTTGACCACAAAAGGCTCAATGGCAGATGCGGATACGCAATACAGCAGCGGGATAATCGCCGCCAGTTTTTTCAATGTCATGAATTGTTTAATTGTCTCAACCTAAAATTCGCTGCTTCACTGACTGGCATCCGGCAAGGAGAGCTTGTCCGTGAATAATTTAACCCACAAACA
>JANNQM010000028.1:0-10703 GCA_031400735.1 Gallionellaceae bacterium | reverse complement strand
CCTAACCCTCCCCCTGCAAGGGGGAGGGAATGATGCGGATGATGAATTATCTGTGTAATTTATTACCTGAGCAGAGGTTCTTGATGGGATTGTAAAGTTGTGCGGGGGGAAGTCAATCAGTTGCCACAGGTAATAGGCTCGGCTAAAAACATATCGAGCCTGGCCTTTAGAGACGCCCTTTAATCCGCATTCATCTTGTTCGTCGCACTAATGTTTGTGGGGTGGCGCTTTGGAGTGCGGCACTGGAGCGGAAGCGGGCTTATTCTGCGGATCAATGGCGGGATGACCAGGCATTTCTTGCCGTTTCTGGGTCATACCGGACTCATCCTGGGTCATGCCAAAATCATCATGCGCCATGCCATCTTCATTCATGTCACTTTCCCCATGGCTATGGCCTGCGCTATCTAATTTTGGCATGGACATCACACCCAGACCATAGCGGTAAACCAATTCACCGCCATGCCATGCGGTCGACACCAGCAGGCTGGCGGCAATAATCAGGAGCACGGTGAACAGCCAGCTCCTGCCCAGACCCTTGCGGTGCAGGTAATATTCCCAGGCCGCAATACCCATAAACACGACAAATGTGCCCATCGCCCAATTTCGATGTTCGGTCATTGCGACATGCGACGGCGTGTCGTGGGCAACGGTGTTATAGGCATACCACCCGGCAGCGACGGTCAGCAGTGTTGAGGCAATGCCTATCCACAAATTCCATCGCCCAACCATAGCCAACTGGTTTCTCAAACTGCCTTGCGGCATGAAATGGGATAACGCGTGCATGATCGCCGCGACGATCAACAAGGCTACGGTAAAGTGGACAAAAAAAGGATGCGGGTTAGGAAGAATATTAAACATGAGTGCCTCCGTTAGCTAAGCCGTTAAAACCAAAACCGTAAACCGGTCAGCAGCCGGGTTTCATTGGCACGTTGGCCTTCCGCCCGGGCATAATCAGCAGTGCTTCCAAATTTTCCGCTCCACTCCACACCGACGTATGGCGCAAATTCGCGGCGAATCTCATAGCGCAGGCGCAGGCCCGTGGTCAGGCTGGTCAAGCCTGAGCCCAGCCCCCGGTCTTGATCGCTTTTGCGATAAAAATTGGCTTCGATGCTTGGCTGCAGAATCCATCGTTGCGTAACAAGCAGTTCGTATTCAGCGCTTAAACGCAAAGCCATGCGTCTCTGCGCGGCGACATATCCTGTCACATCGACCTCAAACCAATACGGCGCAAGCCCTTGTACTCCCAGTGCCAGCCATTTTTGGTGCGGGTCAATGCCGCTGTCGTAGCGCGCGCCGAGTTGCGTGTTCCAGTGCGGAGCCACGGCATGACTCCACAATACTTCACTGCGCGCCTCATGCAGTTGTCCGCTATCCACTTCACCTTCGGCTTTAATCAGCAGCCGGTTGTAATCCTTGCCAAACCACGTGTGTAATTCATAGGCACTAAAGGCGTTGTCACGCGACTGCGTACTTTCCAGCCTATCCACCATCAGGCCGTACCAGTACGCCACATCAGACATTTCGTGTGAGGGCATACCACTGAAGCTGTATCCGCCCGAATAGCCATGCGGGTCGCGCGCATTGGCCGACGCGGCACCACCTTGCATGGGTGGCATGTCCATGGCGTTGCCCGGCTCATGGTTCATGCGCGACATGTCATCGCCAGCCTCCTGAGCGGGCGTACCGTGGTCCATCTGGCTATGATCCATACTGCTGTGATCCATATCGGTCATATCTTCCGCTGCGCGAGCTGGTTGGCCGATGACCCACGCCAGGCCCAATGCCAGCGCGGCATGGGCAATTCTTTTGATCCGGATTGTTATCATTAATTTTTCTCCAAATGCTCAAGCAACGACTACTTCACGGAACATGCCGGTATCCATGTGGAACATCAAGTGGCAATGCCATGCCCAGCGTCCCAAGGCGTCGGCGGTCACCAGAAAACTGATGCGCTGCGCGGGCTGGACGATAATCGTGTGTTTGCGCACTTGCACACCGCCCTGCGGGCTTTCCAGATCCGCCCACATGCCATGCAAATGCATCGGGTGCGCCATCATCGTGTCATTGACGAAAATCACCCGTATGTGCTTGTTATGCGGGAAATGCACCGGCGTGGATCTGCCAAACTCGAGGCCATCCAGCGACCAGGTGTAGCGCTCCATATTGCCGGTCAGGTGCAATTCAATTTCCTGCTCGGCCAGGCGCGGGCTCATGATTCCGGGCAGGCTGCGCAGGTCAGCATAGGTCAGCACCTTGCGTCCGTTATTGCGCAGGCCGATGCCGGGGTCGTCGAGATTGGTGCGGGGTGTATCCACGCGCATATCTACGCTGGGGCCGTATTCACTTGTTGCATGGCGTACGGTTAAAGGTTTTTCAGCAGCGGCCATGCCCGCCATGCTGCTCATGTCATGGCCGCTGTGATCCATCGGCACAGTCTCTACGCTGGATATGCCATGCTTGCTATGATCGAGCGCCTGGCCGCCATGATTTTCACCATGATCCATTGATCCCATATCGCCCATCATGTCGCCCATCGTCAGCGGTTCCGGCTTGTCCAGCTCCGGCACCGCAGCGCTCAAGCCGATCTGTTGCGCCAGTGTGCCGCGCACATAGCCGGTACGATCCATAGACTGGGCAAAAATGGTATGCGCCTCAGCAGTCGGGGTAACCAGCACATCGTAGGTTTCGGCGACCCCCATACGGATTTCATCTACGGTAACTGGCACGACGTTCTGGCCGTCGGCCTGGACTACAGTCATCTTCAGGCCGGGAATGCGCACATCAAAAAATGTCATAGCCGAGCTGTTAATCAAGCGCAGCCGCACCTGCTCGCCGGGCTGGAATAAACCGGTCCAGTTATCGCTGGAGGCCGCGCCATTCATCAGGTAAGTGTAGGTATAGGCCGAAACGTCAGCCAGGTCAGTCGGATTCATACGCATCTGATTCCACATGCGGCGCTTGGCCAGCGCGGCGGACCAGCCTTGCTGCGCAACATCATTGAAAAATTGCCCGACCGTTGGCTGATTGAAATTGTAATAGTCGCTTTGCGTTTTCAGTTTGTTCAGTACGCGCTTGGGCGATTCGTCGCTCCAATCTGCCAATGTAATGACATAGTCGCGCGCTGCGGCAAGATCCTGGCTCTCAGCCGGTTCAATCACAATGGCACCAAACAATCCCTCCTGTTCCTGAAAACCGGAATGCGAGTGGTACCAATAGGTTCCGGCTTGCTGCACCTTGAACTGATAGGTGAAGGTTTCGCCCGGTTCGATGCCATGGAAGCTGATGCCGGGAACACCGTCCATTTGATACGGCAACAATATGCCGTGCCAATGTATGGAGGTTTGCTGTTGCAGCATGTTGGTGACGCGGATGGTGACCGCTTCACCTTCGCGCCAACGTAAAGTCGGCCCAGGTAATGTGCCATTGACTGTGGTCGCCATGCGCGTCTTGCCGGAAAAATTGACCGGCGTTTTGGAGATAGTCAGGTCAAATTCTGTTCCGCTGAGCATTGCGCTGGCAGTAGGCGGCTGGGGCGCGGCCAGCAGATTGTTCCACGGGCACACAGTCATCGCGAAACCGCTTATCGCGAGGGTGTGTAGAAATTCCCGCCGGGGCGGACTGGGTAACTCGGGGATAAATTCAGATTTACGTTGCATGACAAGTATCTTTCAAAATAATGTAATTCTGCTACAGGATGGGCAAGGGATAGCCGTGGTGCCGCTAGCGATGCCAAAATTCAGGCAGGCGAAAGCGACGCACCGGCAAGCAATGCGGGAAGGTTATATCAGCAAGCGGGTATTAGCGGGAACAGGTCGTTGTCGGGGTGGGGCATGCGACTCAAAAAAACCAAAATGCGGCTTGGACCATTGTGGTGCGGGAGGGGAAAGAACCGCAAGCAGAACCGGAATTTTCAGCGTACCTGTTGCGGACAGGGGTTGGAGTTCGGAGCGTGCCGCACTGAAAGCAATCTCTGGTAATTCAGCGTGGGTGCAGGCATGCGGCACGATTTCATCAGCAGCAGCATGCACATGCTGATCGTGATCATGAGTTCCATTGTGTTCAGCGTCGCCGCTATTCCCGTGCGGCTGAAAGGCTTGCGCCATGCTGGGGCAGGGCTGAAAGCAGGCATACAAAAAAACAAAAACGACCCAGTACCCGAGTAAGTGGGTGGCACAGCGACGCTGTTTTTTATTGGGGCAGGAATTCATTATGTCAACATAGGGTGTATTCAATTAACTGTCAACTCAGCTGAGAATATTTTACGATCTCATTTTCATTTTGAATATTCTGTGCGCTAGCGCGCAATACTTGCCCAGTCTCGCTTATTTGCGCAATAGCGCCCGCTCCTTGACCAGCGCATAAATCGCCGGAATGACAATCAGCGTCAAAATGGTGGAGGAAATCATGCCGCCGACCATAGGCGCGGCGATACGGCGCATCACTTCGGAGCCAGTGCCGCTGCCCCACATGATAGGCAGCAACCCGGCCATGATCGCCACTACCGTCATCATCTTGGGGCGCACCCGTTCCACTGCACCTTCCATCACTGCAGCATACAATTCAGCAAGTCCGAATTGCCTGTTTTCAGCGATACATTGCTGGCGCAATTTGATTAGCGCGTGGTCGAGGTAGATCAGCATCACTACTCCCGTTTCCGCCGCGACCCCGGCCAGCGCGATGAATCCAACCACCACCGCCACACTCATGTTGTAACCCAGCAACCACACCAGCCACACGCCACCGATTAACGCAAATGGCACCGACAGCATCACGATCAGCGATTCGGTAACGCGCCGGAAATTCAGGTATAGCAGCAGGAAAATAATGGCCAGCGTCAGCGGCACGACGATTTTCAGTTTTGCCATGGCGCGCTGCATGTACTCAAACTGGCCGCTCCAGGTGACGTAGTAGCCGGGCGGAAATTTCACCTGCTGGTGCACTGCCTGTTGGGCCTCGCGCACATATCCACCTATGTCGCGGTCGCGAATGTCCACATAGATATAGGCCGTCAGCAGCGCATTTTCAGTGCGTATCATCGGCGCAGCCTTGCTGATTTCGATTTTGGCCAGTTGCCCCAGCGGAATCATCGCGCTGCCGCCCTCTTTTGACATCGGGAGTGGCACCAGCACTTGCGCCGCAATCATCTGCGGGCTGGAGCGCAATTCGCGTGGATAACGTACATTGACGCTGAAACGCTCCAATCCTTCTACTGTGGTCGTCACAGTTTCACCGCCCAGTGCCGTGCCGACCACTTCCTGCACATCGCCAATGGTCAGGCCGTAGCGCGCCAGCTGCAGGCGATCCGGTTCGATGTTCAGATAGTAGCCGCCCGTCACCCGCTCGGCATAAGCGCTGGTGGTGCCGGGCACTTGTTTCACCACCGCTTCTACCTGGCGCGCTACCTCCTCAATGCCTTGCAGATTTTTTCCATACACCTTGATTCCGATCGGTGTACGGATGCCGGTGGACAGCATATCGATGCGCGCCTTGATCGGCATGGTCCACGCATTGGACACACCGGGAAATTGCAGCGCCTGATCCATTTCCTTGGTCAGCTGTTCCAGTGTCATGCCTGGTCGCCATTCCGATTCGGGTTTGAGATTGATGATAGTTTCAAACATTTCCAGGGGTGCCGGATCGGTTGCGGTTTGCGCGCGCCCGGCCTTGCCAAACACCGATTCTACTTCGGGAAAACTTTTAATGATCTTGTTCTGGGTTTGCATCAGCTCAGCGGCTTTGGTGACCGACATGCCCGGCAACGACGACGGCATATACATCAGCGTACCTTCGTTCAATGACGGCATGAATTCGCTGCCTAAACGCAGCGCGGGGTATGCCGTGATGACCATGATCAGCAATGCGGCGGCGAGCGTGGTTTTTTTCCAGCGCATGACACTGGTAATGGCTGGACGATAAGCCGCGATCAGCGCACGGTTCAGCGGATTACGCGCTTCCGGCATGATTCTGCCGCGCACAAACAGCAGCATCAGCACCGGCACCAGCGTCACCGACAACAATGCCGCGCCGGCCATAGCAAAAGTCTTGGTGAAAGCCAGCGGCGAGAACAGCCGCCCTTCCTGCGCTTCCAGTGTGAATACCGGGAGGAAGGAGACGGTGATGATCAGCAGCGAGAAAAACAATGCCGGGCCGACTTCCTTGCAGGCGTCGATGATGGCCTGAGTGCGTGAGCCATTTTCCGGCAAACGCTCCAGATGCTTGTGGGCATTTTCTATCATCACAATCGCCGCATCCACCATCGCGCCTATCGCTATGGCAATGCCGCCTAGGCTCATGATATTGGAGCTCATGCCGAGCAGCCGCATCAGGATAAAGGCAATCAGCACGCCCACCGGCAGCATGACTATGGCGACCAGCGCGCTGCGCACATGCATCAAAAACACCATGCACACCAGCGCGACGATAATGGCTTCTTCAGCTAGCGTGCGCTGCAACGTGGCTATGGCACGCTTGATCAAATCGGAACGGTCGTATACCGCCTTGATTTCCACACCCGCAGGCAAGCCGCTGGCGACCTCGCTGATTTTGGTTTTAATGTTATGGATAACTTCCAGCGCATTTTGTCCATAACGCGCCATGACAATACCGGATACCACTTCACCCTCGCCATCCAGTTCGGTTACGCCGCGCCTTTCATCCGGCCCCAATTCGATTCGCGCCACATCGCGCAACAATACCGGCACGCCGCGTTCACTTTTGACCAGCAACGTTTCCAGGTCGGCGATGCCGCGCAGATAGCCGCGGCCGCGCACCATGTATTCGGTTTCGGCCATTTCGATCACGCGCCCGCCGACATCGCGGTTGCTGTCGCGTATCACCTGGCTGATACGCGCCAACGGAATGCCGTACGCCTGCAGCTTGCGCGGATCCACCACCACCTGATATTGCTGGACGAAACCGCCTATGCTGGCCACCTCCGCCACACCATGCGCCTTGGTCAGCTGATAGCGCACAAACCAATCCTGGATCGTGCGCAGCTCGGCCAGCGTATGCTGGGCACCGACCACGACATATTGATAAACCCAGCCTACGCCGGTGGCATCCGGTCCCAGCGCCGGAGTCACGCCGCGCGGCAAGCGCGAGGCGGCAAAATTGAGATATTCCAATACGCGCGAACGAGCCCAGTAAATGTCAGTGCCGTCTTCAAAAATGACATACACGAACGACGCGCCGAAAAATGAGAAGCCGCGCACTACTTTGGATTTAGGCACCGACAGCATGGCTGTCGTCAGCGGATAGGTCACCTGGTCTTCCACCACTTGCGGCGCCTGGCCGGAATATTCGGTATAAACGATGACCTGTACGTCGGATAAATCAGGAATTGCATCCAGCGGCGTCTTGAACAGCGCAATCACGCCGCCACCAATGATGAAAATAGTGGCCAGCAACACCAGAAAAATATTACGTGCTGACCATTCGATGATTTTCGCTAACATGATTACTGCGCCCTTTCCGGCGCAACCGAATCTGGTTTTGGCGTGCTGAATCCGCCAATCACCGCTTTAAGATTGCTTTCAGCGTCAATCAGGAAATTGGCGCTGACCACAACTTTTTCATTCTCGGCAATGCCCTGCAGCACTTCGATGTCATCATCACTGCGCCGGCCCAGCTTGACATCGCGCACTTGGTAGCGGCCCTCGCCCAATTCCACCAGGATAATGGTGCGCTGGCCGCTGTATATCACCGCCGAATCCGGCACGGTCACTGTGGATATTTTGTCTGCCGTTGTGTGCAGCTCGATCTGGGCATACATGCCGGGACGTAGTGCTCCTTCATGATTAGCCAGTTCCAGCCGCACCGCAATGGTCCGAGTCTGTTCATTCAACACCGGATAAATATAGGCTACGCGGGTCTTGAATTCCCGTCCGGGAAAAGCATCCAGCCGCAGCACGGCTGCCTGACCTGTCTTGATCAGCGCGATGTCCTGCTCAAATACATCAGCCATCACCCACACCGTGGAAAGATCCGCAATCTTGTACATCATTTCGCCTGGCATAAAGCGCATGCCTTGCAGCGCTGGTTTTTCCAATACCACGCCGAGTGCTGGCGAACGGTAAATCAGCGTGCGTTTGACTTCTCCGGTGCTGCGCAACTGTTGCAACTCCTGCTCGCCCAGTCCCCAGCTGGTTAATCGTGCCAGACTGGCCTGGCTCAGCGTCTGCATACTGTTTTGCGCTTGCGGTGTGGCTTCCTGCAGGGCGGCCACGCCTTGCGCCGCAACCAGATATTCCCGCTGCGCGGCGATCAAATCCGGGCTGTATGCCTCGAACAAGGGCTGGCCAGCCTTGACCACATCGCCCACCGCATTGACATGCAGCGTTTCCACCCAGCCTTCGAATTTTGGCGTAATCGTGTAAATGCGCCGCTCGTTCGGCTCAATGCGGCCGACTGCGCGCACCGTGTGTGACAGTTTGCGCATCGTAGCCGCTGCCGTTTTGACGCCCAGCTTCTGCACTTTTTCGACACTGATTTTGATTTTCTGCCCGGCCTCCGTTCCCCCATTATCTTCGTCCGCATAAACCGGGATATAGTCCATCTCCATCGAATCTTTTTTGGGGACCGGCGAAGTATCGGGCAGGCCCATAGGATTACGGTAATAGAGAATTTTGCGTTCTGGCGGGTCAGCCTTATTGATAATGGCCACCGACGGTTTGGGGTCTGTTCCCAGCCAGTAACCTACACTTGCCGCACCTAATAACGCGGCCACACCCACAATAATCCCGGTTAGCGGCTTCATAATTCTTCTCCAATCAATTGTTCCAGTTCCGCTAATAACACCTGAGCCTGATACTGGGTCTTAAGGTGTTGTTGGCGAGTTTTTAAAATTTGCCGCTGCGCATCCAGCAGGGTTGCAAAATCAACTTTGCCGTTTTGGTAACCCGCCATGGCCGATTGATACGTAAGCTCAGCTTGTGGAAGCAGTTGCGTCGCAATCAGCGATTCATTGCGCCGTGCGGTCTGCAGGCTCACCACACGCTCGGCTAAATCGGCCAGCATTTGGTTCAGCAAGGCTTGTTTGCGCGCGTCAGATGCCGCCAGCATTGCCTCCGCCTCACGCTGGCCGGAACGGCGTAAACCTTGCTGTAGCGGGATATTCATTTCCAGCATCAACCCCCACTCGCTGATGCGACTGCCAGTCTGGGTCGGTGCTATGCCGAAGGTGAAATTGGGATAGCGGTTGTTGAATGCAATGTCGCGGGATTTTCCCGCTTCATCTGTGCGTGCATCGGCAATCAATAATTGCGGGTTGCGGGCGCGCAGCCTCTCCTCCAGCATCGTGTATTCCAGCTGAGATTCTGCCGGTAACGGGCGTAATAAAATGGGCGGAGACAGCGCCGCCATGGCCGGGCGCGATAACAAACTATTCAATTGCGTACGCATGTGGTGCTGTTCTGCTTGCACATCGAACAACTCAGTTTGTAGCTCGGTTTGCTCAATTTGCATGCGGATCACATCCTGCTGCGCGCCCAGCCCGTTGGCATAGCGCATTTGTGCTACCTGCTCAAGATTGCCGATTAAATCCAGTGTTTCCTGAATCAACTGTTCGCTGGCCGCTAAATAATAATACTGGGCATAAACGGTTTTTATTTTGCCGGTCAGCTCGACCCATGTCGCGGCAATTTGTCCCTCTGCCTGGACCCGCTGTGCCTCGGCAACACCGCGCTGCAAGCCGCGCTGGCCAAACCACGGCACACTTTGCATTAACGTATATTGCGTACTGCCCACCCGCGATGGCAAAAGGCTGGTGCTGCGACCAGTACCTTGGCCAGTACCCTCATTAGTGACATCCATCAATTCCACGCGTAACACCGGGTCAGCTAGTGTTGCGGCAGATGTTGCGCGTTGCCGTGTCGCTTCCGCCTCATGGCGAACGGCGGCGAATTCCGGATTGTGCTCTCGGGCATACTCGATCAGCTGCGCCAGGTTTGATCCCAATTCGGGTTGTTCAGCCGTGACCGATAAGGGCCAGGCTACCCACAGCATGGTTATAGCCATCGCCGAAATCCGGCCTGATAAACAGTTCACAAAATTTTTCATGGTGGTAGCCCTAAAATAAATAACGAACAGGCAGCCGCAAGCGAATGCCGAACGATATCGGGCGAGCGTATTATTCCGGACCAGCCGGGTTACCCAGTTGGATTAGATAGTTGCGAACAAAAACGCTCGTCCCGCGTTAAACGCGGGCGAGCGGAGGGGGATCAAGCGGGGCGGAAGTGATGGATTGGAACAGAATGGAGAATTGCAGGTAGGTTTGTGCCGCAGGTTGATTATGCTTCACTGCGTTATCCACCGCAGCCAGGTAGCCCATGCAAGCAAAATGGCAAACGCCATTGTCATGGCAGGAAGAATTTTGTCCGGCTCCTTCTGATCCATGGCCCGCAGCTTGATCCTGATCCGCACTTTGTTGGGTAGTCTGGGCATGGTCGTGCATGGCAGCTATCATTGGGCAGGAGCCGGCCATCATTTGCATGGTAATGGAAGTGGCCAGCGCGTGGCCGCTGAAAAAAGGCAGCCAAACCGCCAGCAACAAAGCAAACAATTTTTTGACTGGATAATGCATGAGGCCAGCATGGCAAAGTTAAGCCTTGCTGTCAAATGGATTAAGGGCGGCCGGGAGCAGATGCCGGTTAAACGGCGGTGTAGCTGACCCGCTCGTAATCCAGCCCGTTTTCGATGCTCAGGTT
>JANNQM010000027.1:0-4561 GCA_031400735.1 Gallionellaceae bacterium | reverse complement strand
AAAACCGGGTAGATGAAATCTGCCGGAGTGAGCGTATGCTCTCGCATCAAGTCTCGTGAAAAGGCATCACGGCGCATACGACGCATGCGTTTGTGTGGATATTGCCCCAGTGTGTGCATGATTAAGCCCCCAATTTAGTCTTGAATTATTTTACCGCATGTGGAACTCTTGCAAATGCGTCTAATCTGATTCAACAGATGACGAAAGTTATCACCCGTTTCTCCTCCCTGAGCGGGTCGTCTTAATCCTAAAAGTTAAGACTCTTCAGCCCCTGGCTTCCCCCTTTAGCCAGGGGCATTTTTTTATCTTTACTGTGCCTGCGCAAACCAACCGGCAATGACCGCCTCAGCCTCATCCATGCCGATTTTTTTCAAGCTAGAAAATAATTGCACGGTACAGTTCGGGTAGTTTTCCGCACAATGGGACTTTACTTGATTCAGCGTCAGCGTTGCTTGTTGGCGGCTGAGCTTGTCTGACTTGGTCAATAATACATGGACTGGCTTGTTGGTTGGGACAAACCAATCCAGCATCTGCAGATCCAAGTCGGTCAACGGACGGCGCGCATCCATAATCAACACCAAGCCACATAAGGCATCTCGGGTTTGCAAATACTCACTCAGCAAGCCTTCCCAGTGCGCCCTGACATCCGGCGGCACCTTGGCATAACCATACCCGGGCAAATCCACCAGATAACGGTATTCACCCAGATCAAAATAATTCAGGTGCTGCGTGCGCCCCGGCGTTTTGCTGGTATACGCCAGGCGCACATGGTTAGCCAGTGTGTTAATCGCGCTCGACTTGCCTGCATTTGAGCGTCCAGCAAAAGCGACTTCTTTGCCACCATGCAACGGTAAATCATGTAGATGATTGACTGTGGTAAAAAAAGCCGCCCGCGAAAATAACCCCATTACCCGGCTGCAAAAATTTTGTCTGCCGCTGCGACCGTTTGTGCGATGTCCGCATCGGTGTGCGCTGCTGAAACAAACCCCGCTTCGAATGCCGAAGGGGCAAGATAAACCCCTGCACCCAGCATCGCATGGAAGAAACGGTTGAACGCCGCTTTATCACTGGCCATTACTTCGATATAGCTGGTCGGTACGGTCTTGCTGAAATACACGCCGAACATGCCGCCAATCGATTGGGCACAAAATGGAATGCCATGTTTTTTGGCGCTGGAAGCCAGACCGTCGGTCAACTGTTTGGCCAGTTTGGCCAGCCTGTCATAGAAACCGGGCGCCAGTACCAGTTTCAACGTCGCCATGCCCGCCGCCACCGCTACCGGATTGCCGGATAGCGTACCGGCCTGATATACCGGGCCCAGCGGCGCCAAACATTGCATGATGTCGCGCCGTCCGCCAAAAGCCGCAGCCGGCAAGCCGCCGCCCATCACTTTGCCCAGCGTAATTAAATCCGGCTTGATGCCGTAGTGGCCATGCGCGCCTTGCAGGCTGACGCGGAAACCGGTCATCACCTCATCCAGAATCAGCACTGCGCCGTGTTTAGTGCACAGCGCGCGCAATGCATCCAGAAATTCGCGTTTGGGTGTGATCAAATTCATGTTGCCGGCCACTGGCTCAACGATGACGGCCGCAATTTCCTTGCCACTGTCAGCAAACGCGCGCTCCAATCCCGCCACATCGTTGTAGTCCAGCACTGTCGTCAGCGCGGCAATTTCTGCCGGCACGCCAGACGAACTGGGCTGCCCGAATGTCAGCGCGCCGGAACCGGCCTTGACCAGCAAACCATCCGAGTGGCCGTGATAGCAACCTTCAAATTTGATGATGCGCGAACGACCGGTAAAACCGCGCGCCAGCCGGATCGCCGTCATCGTCGCTTCAGTGCCGGAGCTAACCAGCCGCACCATTTCCAGGCTGGGCAAAATCTTGCACAACAACTCGGCCATTTCCAGCTCTGCTTCGGTCGGCGCGCCAAAACCCAAGCCTTGCGCAGCCGCATCCTGCACTGCTTTGACAACAACAGGATGGCTGTGGCCGACTATCATCGGCCCCCATGAGCCAACGTAGTCTATGTATTTTTTATCATCCGCATCCCATACGTAGGCACCCTGGCCGCGCTTGAAAAACAGTGGTGTACCGCCCACTGACTTAAAGGCGCGCACTGGCGAATTCACGCCACCGGGAATGATGCGTTGTGATTTTTCGAATAAATCCTGATTGCGTGAGCTCATGGCGCGGTAGTCCTTAAAATTAATGTTCAGCTAATTAACCGGGGTAAAAAGTCTTGTAAATTTTTGCGCAGCGGCGGTGATGTCCGGCGCGCTAAACAATGCTGAAATCACCGCCAGCGCATCGGCCCCCGCTTGCACCAGCGCAGCGCCATTGTGGGGATTAATGCCGCCTATCGCCACTACCGGCAAATCCAGTTCAGCCTTGGCTTGCTGCAATAAATTTATGTTGGCTAGCGGCGCTTCCGGTTTAACGACAGACGAAAAAAATGCACCGAAGGCCACATAATCCGCGCCCGCATGCGCCGCGTAACGCGCCCGCTCCATGCGATTATAACAAGAGATGCCAATAATTTTGTCCGGGCCCAGCACGGCACGCGCCTCACCGATGTCTTCGTCGCCCGCGCCTAGATGTACGCCATCCGCGTCACTTTCCAAAGCCAGTTGGACATCGTCATTGACAATAAAGGCCGCATCAAATTTCAGTGTCAGCTCACGCAAGGCCTGCGCACGGTTTATCCGCATTGCAGCATGGGCGGCTTTGTCGCGATACTGCACCACGCGCGCCCCGCCTTTCAGCGCCAACCTTACCCGGCGCAGCAAATCTAGCGTATCAACGCAAGTTGGCGTGATCGCATACAAGCCATTAATGCTTAATTGCTTGTGGGTCAGTGGGCTCATCATCTTCATCATCGCGCGCCCAGAACAGACGATCCGGAATGTGCTGCCCCATGCCAGGACGGAAACCAAACTTCAACGCCTGCCAGGTAAATTCCTGCGCCTCTTTGACGGCTTCTTCCATCGTCAAGCCATTCGCCAGCAAAGCCGCAATGGCCGAGGCCAGCGTGCAGCCGGAACCATGATAAATGCCGGGCAGGCGGTCCCAGTCATCGCTGCGTACCATGCCATTTTCAGCGTACAGGGTATTGGTCACTTTGGCCGTATGCTCGTGCGTACCAGTCACCAGCACATATTCCGAACCCAACAGCAAAATGCGTTTGGCGCATTCCGCCAGATCGGGATTGTCCTCGTCGTTTTCTTCATCCTGGATTAAGCGCCTCGCCTCGATACTGTTAGGCGTCAGGATAGTGGTCTGCGGCAACAACAGTTCGCGCAAGGCTTCCAGCATATCTTCACTGGCTAGTTCATCGCCGCGGCCAGACGTCAGCACCGGATCGAATACCAGCGGAATATCAGGATAATCAGAAATGACCTCGGCAATCGCCGCAATATTTTCCACGCTGCCGAGCAGCCCAATCTTGAACGCCGCTACCGGCATATCCTCCAGCACCGCGCGCGCCTGATCGGCCACCCATTCGGCATCTATCGGCAACACATCATCCACGCCGCCGGTATCCTGCACGGTAATTGCGGTGACTACCGTCAACGGATGGCAGCCCATGCTGGCGATAGTCAAGATGTCCGCCTGTAAACCCGCTCCGCCCGTGGGATCGGTGGCGCCAAAGCATAGGACGACGGGCGGGATATCAGACAGGGCAACAGAGTTCATTGTAAAATACGCAATTAAAGCGCAATTTTAACTGAAATTACTTGAGATGACTGAATATAAGACCTACATGTGCCTGATTTGCGGCTGGCTATACGACGAAGCCGCCGGCTCCCCCGAAGACGGCCTAGCCCCCGGTACGCGCTGGGAAGATGTGCCGATTAACTGGACCTGCCCGGAATGCGGGGCACGCAAGGAAGATTTTGAAATGGTGGAATTCTAAAAACCGATGCGCATCCTGCACACCATGCTGCGCGTCGGCAACCTCGATAAATCGCTGGCCTTCTACACCGAAGTGCTGGGCATGAAACTACTGCGCCGGCATGATTACCCGGAAGGAAAATTTACGCTGGCCTTTGTCGGCTACAGCGACGAAGCCAGCGGCGCAGTGATCGAACTCACCTACAACTGGGGCGTGGAAAAATACGACCTCGGCAATGGCTATGGCCATATCGCGATTGAAGTAGATGATGCCTACGCTGCCTGTGAGTTGGTGAAACAGCGAGGCGGCAAAGTGGTGCGCGATGCCGGGCCGATGAAACATGGCAAGACAGTGATTGCGTTTGTCGATGACCCGGATGGGTATAGGATTGAGTTTATCCAGAAGAAGATGGGGTAAGGCAACTACGTCGTGGCGGCACGCTCTGGCGGTTCGTGCTGAGCTTGTCGAAGCAGGTCTTATAAAAAATAAAAACCGCCGGGGGCAGCCCGGCAGCTGGATACTTTTTCTTGCGTCGCCAAGAAAAAGTATCCAAAAAGAAGGCGACCCCGGTTTGCCGCCCTACGGGTCCCCTCGATCAGCCGCAAGCAAGCGGGGCTGCGCAACTCGCCCTGGCGGGGCGCACACCCCGCGCCCCACTGCGGAGCTC
>JANNQM010000026.1:0-60436 GCA_031400735.1 Gallionellaceae bacterium | reverse complement strand
CAATATCCAAACGGGAACCTCCAGCCCTCCGCCGGGCACGGCCTGCACCGCCTGGCCCGGTTCCACCGGCTGGAAATAGCCCATCAACTCCATCACGTCCTGCGGAAAATCATCGATCTCCGCATGCAAATTCCGCCGCATCGCCCGCGCTGTCACCTGGTCGGACCCCGGCGCCCGCCCCAGCCCGAGATCGACGCGCCCGGGATGCAGCGCCGCCAACGTGCCGAACTGCTCGGCGATCAGCAGCGGCGCGTGGTTCGGCAGCATGATCCCGCCCGCCCCCAGGCGGATGCGAGTGCATGGCGTTGTTACAGGCTCCTGATGTGGAATAACCACATGGCGTCGCCTGCGCCTAGCCCTGCACCCGAATCCTCCCCGCCGAATGCACACCTTATTCATTTACGAGCCCTAAGCGGCATTGGCCTGTCGCTGGGGATTATATTGATGACTGGCTGCACCAGTATGCTAGCCTCCTTGAATGAAACATCCGGCACCAGCGAAATGGGTACGGGCGACACCCCAGCACCCAATACTGCCGCGGTCGACGCGCGTCAGGTGCGCAAGGATTTTGACTCTGCGATGAAGCTGATAAAGGCAGAAAAATACGGCAAGGGAATTGAGTTGTTGAGCAAGGTCACCGAACGTTCAAAAAATAATTCGCCGCCCTACATCAACCTGGCCATGGCTTATCACAGGGCAGGAAATTTGAAGCTGGCCGAACAAAACTTGCAGACTGCACTTAAAATTGACCCCGATAATCCTGTGGCCAGCCATGAATATGCATTGCTATACCGCAAATCCGGCAGGTTCAGTGAGGCTCGCGATTTATATGAAAAAACCCTGGCGAAATATCCCGACTTTAATCTGGCGCACCGCAACCTTGGCATTTTGTGCGACTTATACATGAAAGACTATGCGTGCGCATTGAGGCATTATCAGATATACAGTAACGCCATGCCGGATGACAAAGCAGTCAAGATCTGGATAGCCGATCTGCAAAAGAGATGGCCCCAGCAAAACACCCAGGAGAAACCATGGCCACAGCCAGATACAGACAGCTAACTTGTATAGTCTGCCTGCTGACCGCACTTCCTGTCCTTGCGCAGGAAGCAGACAGCGCGGGCGGCACCAAAATATTGCCGGGCATTTCCATCGTGGGCAACAGCGAAACGCCCAAGTCGCTGATTATTGTTCCCTGGAGAAATGCACGCATTTCCCGGGAAACCAAAATATCGCCCAGCCCGTTGAATGATCAATTGCGCCCGGTTGATAAGGATTCTTTCATGCGTCAACTGGACTTCTATAAACTAGGCAATCCAGAGTAGTCAAAAGGGCGCCTATAAAAATTCAAAATCCTGATGGAACTACTAGCCATTCCACTAGGTTGTCAAAAAACGCCAACCAAGTGGCTGGTTATAAGCGAGACAAGGCGCGAGCAAAAAATTGCGACGCCGCATATGATTGATATGTAAGGAGCCATTTTTTGTGAGCAACGCCGTATCGCGACGGAGTTTGGATTTCTAGAGGTGCCCAAAACTATCCAGTTATCTAATGTGGGGGAGGACAAGCAATGGAATTTATAAATGCAGCGGTACGTTTTTTTACAAGTGGCGGCCTGTGGATGATTCCAATCTTCGTAGTCGGCGCAACTGGTTTTGCTATCGGCCTCGAGCGCTATCTCAAGCTCAACTCGGTGGAACGGGCTAACCGCAAAATGTGGGACAAGCTGCAACCGGTATTAAGCCAGGGTGACTTCGACAAGGCGCGCGCACTGACTGCGGCCGACCAGTCCACCGTCAGCCAGCTGCTGCAATCCAGCCTGGAGCTGCAAGGGACAGTGCAGCATCGTGAAGATATCGAAGTGGTCATGGAGGAAGAAATGATGACCCTGGTGCCGCAGTTGGAGAAACGCATTGCCTACACCGCGCTTTACGCCAATCTCGCGACTTTGCTTGGGTTGCTGGGAACGGTGATGGGGCTGATTAGCGCGTTCGATGCGGTGGCCAACGCTGCTCCTGCGGAAAAATCCAACCTGCTTTCGGCCAGCATTGCCGAAGCAATGAATTGCACGTCGTTTGGGCTGATGGTCGCTATTCCGCTGCTGCTGATCAATCTTTTTTTGACCACCAAATCCAGCCGCATCGTTGACAGCCTGGAAATAATTTCGCTTAAAGCCCTGAACGTCATTTTTCGCCATGCCAACCGCAAGCAGTAATTCAACTGGATCGATTGGCCATGTCCAGAAGACATTACTACAAACATAAGCATAAAGAAGAAGACCTGGATATCACCCCGTTACTTAACGTGCTGGTGGTACTGGTCGCTTTTCTGATCCTGTCTGCGGTATTTTCCCGCATCACCATTCAGGAAATCGCGCTGCCCACGCAGGGAGAGGGCGCGGCCGCGCCGGACAAACCGATAGTCACTATCGAGGTCATCGTGCGCCATAATGCGCTGGAACTCAGCGACGGCAGGAACGTCACCGCGACCCTGCCCATGCTGGGCGGCAAATACGACATCCATAAACTGTCCGAGGCCTTGTTGCGGCTCAAGGAAAAACATAGTGACAAACAGGATGTCGCTATCCTGCTGGAACCTGATATCGAATATCACGCAATGATCCAGGTAATGGACGCGGTAAAGGTAGCGGAAGTCAATCAGGGACAAGGAAAGAAGAACAAGGTAATCCTGTTTCCCCAGGTATCCATAGGGGATGCGCCGTGAAAAGTTCGCGGCGTTTAAAACGCATGGATCGGCGCGAGGTAAAATCGTCCAGCCTGGTTTTGACATCGCTGATGGATATATTTATCGTGATCGTGATTTACCTGCTGATGAACCAGGCAGTGGGAGTAGATGTAGCCCCGCCCAAGGCCATAAAATTACCGGAATCTGTAGTTGACACAGCGCCCCGGCAGACTGTTGTGATGACGGTAAGCCATACCGATGTCGTGGTGCAGGGGGAACGGGTGGCCACGATAGCCGATGTGCTGGCGAGTAACGATGATTACATCGAGGCAGTCGCCAAACGGCTGGACAGAATCCGGGAAAGTTATATCGGCATCAACGACGAAGCCATGTCAAACAGCACCGAAGTCACCATCATGGCTGACCGGCGCGTGCCTTTCAAGGTTTTGAAAAAACTGATGTCTACCAGCAGCAGCGCCGGTTACGGCAAGATTTCGCTCGCTGTCAATAAAAAAGAAAATCAGAATTAGCGTGGTCTCGTGAATACTTCCATTTCACGACAACAGGAACTGCAGGCGCAGATCACCGAGGCCACCGAAAAAATAGCCGGCCTTGAAACCAAATTGCACGCCCTGGATGAACTGTTGGCCAGCATTTCCGGGCAACGGCAAAAATACCAGCTGCTGGGTGAGCTTTGTGTTTCGCTGAAAAAATTAAACGATCTGGGTGCAGCCGATCTGTTTTGGGGCGAACCTCAGGACAGCAGCCATGAACCTAAGTTGGCACGCATGCAAGCCGCAGTGGCTGAATTCCAGCAAAAAGTTGCTGCCCTTCAGCAATCGCGCAACTCGCTGCTGGCCGATATTCAAAATAAAACGTCCGGCTTGCGTCAACTGCAGACCCAGCTGGCCAAACTGCGCGATACCAAGAGCCGCCCCCGCAATCAATATGTTGTAGCACGCACTGCGCGGCCAATGCCGCTGCGCCCCGTGGTGCTGCCGTGGTCCAGGCAGGGCCAGGATGAGCGTCGATTCCATCTGATCCTGGCAGTATTTTTTCTGCTCACATTGGCATTGGGCGTGCTGGTCTCAACGTGGGAATTGCCGCCTCCTGACCCGGACCAGGAAATTATTGTGCCGGAACGTTTGGCCCAGCTGATCAAAAAACGCGAGAAACCGCCGGAGCCAAAACCGCTGGAGAAAAAGGAAGAACAAGCGCTGGATAAGGACGAAAAAAAAGTCGGCAAGGATGAGCCCGTCCCTCCCGCCAAAAAGACCGAAACTGAACAAGCGCGGGCCACCGCCGAAACCAAGGGAGTATTGGCACTAAAAGACAGCCTGGCTGAACTGATGAAGGAATCCACTACCGCCGGGCTGGGCGCTGACACCCGCATTTCAATACGCGGCAACCAGAAGGCGGGTGGCGCTGCGCGGCGGTCAATTATTGTCGCACAACGCGGCAGTGGCGGAATCAGCACCTCTTCATTGAGCCGTCAAAGTACGGGCAGTGCAAGCAGTAGCGTTGCCCCTGCGGTAAAGATTGCCCGGGTTGAAAGTGCGATTGGTGCCACGGCCAGGGAAGTCGACCGCCCGGTTAATAAGGAGATAGGCCCATCGCGCACTGACGAAGAAATCCAGATTGTGTTCGATCGCTACAAGGCTGCACTGTATCGGATATATAACCGCGAGTTACGCAGCGATCCTTCATTGCGCGGCAAAATGGTATTGCGTATCACGATTGAGACAGATGGCCATGTATCAGCATGCTCGGTAAAATCGACTGATCTGGCTTCGCCCACCTTGTCGGCCGAGATTGTGGAGCGGGTGCTGAAATTTAATTTCGGCCCGAAAGAAGGTGTATCGGCCGTGACCATTCTTTACCCGATCGAGTTTTTGCCTGCGGTCTAGCATTCCCTGAAAAATCAGGGCGACAACCTCACCTACAAATAACTTTCAAAATACAACGTTACCATTTGACCAATCAGGATTTTTTAATCTATAGTTCGTCCTATGCAGGCAGAATTGGACACTTTAGAGAACAAATTGGCGCAACTGGTGCAATTGACCCAACGTTTGCGCGCCGAAAACATACGGCTGCGGCAAGAGCTGGCGCAAGCTCTGAGCCAGGGCCGTCAGTATCATGACAAGATTGAAGACGCCTCATCCCGTTTGGAACAATTGCTAGCGCAACTGCCGGAAGATCAAACATGAGGTGGCCATGAATAGCACGGATGTCAAAACCCTTGATGTAAATATCCTTGATCAGGAATTCCGGGTGGCCTGCCCGGCGGATGAGCGCGCTGAACTACTGGATGCAGTTGCTTATCTGGATAAAAAAATGCGCGAAATTCGTGACATAGGCAAGATCGCCTCGATCGAACGCATCGCCATAATGTCCGCTCTGAATATCACCCACGAGCTACTAACCACGCGCCTTGGCGCTGGTTTTGACATGGCAGAATTTAAGCGTAGAATGGATGCCATGCAGGCAACCATCAACGCGACACTCGCGGAACAAGATGAGTTGTTTTAGTTTGTCCCCTGCGGTGTTCGTCAGGCTCATAATTCTTTTGAACCAATAAGCATAACTTAAGCCGCGATCCCTTTATGTTACTGTTGTGCGCGTCCCTTGTGGATGTACCTGATGTAACTGGGAACCGGCTCACTTGAACCCAGGTTCAAGATATTGGGTCAACGGCACAGGCGGGGGACTCTATTTTACATAGCGCATAAGTCTACTGCGCAAACCGGCATCGGGAGAGCGCGGTGCTCGGCATCCTCATGTACTTCTATGTACACTCCGGTGCCTGCGCTCCGGGCTCCCCCAATGTCGGCTCGCTCGCTACGACTTCTGTCGCTATGTATAGAATGCGGCGAAAGCCGCATTTCTTTTTTTCAGTGAGATGATTGTGCGCTACTGGCTGATGAAATCCGAACCAGGCGATTGCAGCATTGATGACCTGGCCAAGTTGCCCGAGCAAAGCGTAGCCTGGTATGGTGTGCGCAATTATCAGGCGCGCAATTTCATGCGTGACCAGATGCAGGTTGGCGACGGTGTGTTGTTTTACCATTCCAACTGCGAAGTGCCGGGTATTGCCGGTATTGCCCGGGTTGCCAGCAGCGCCTATCCTGACGCCACACAATTCAAGCGCACCAGCAAATATTTCGATCCTAAGGCCACGCCAGAAATGCCGCGCTGGTTTAATGTGGATGTGCAGTTAGTAAAAAAAATCGAGCTCATTCCACTCTCTGAATTACACAGACACCCACAGCTGTCCAGAATGCGCACGCTGCAACGCGGCAACCGTTTGTCGATTACGCCTGTTGATCCCGCCGAATGGAAATTTATCCTGAAAAAATGGACGCAGGGCTGATGGAGTGGGCACTCGCCTACGTGATACTGGGCAGTGTTGTTGGCCTGTTCGCCGGGTTATTTGGCATTGGCGGTGGCTTGCTGCTGGTGCCGGTGTTGCTGCTGCTGTTCGATATGCAACATTTTTCGGTACAACACGGCATGCATCTGGCGTTGGGTACTTCGATGGCCACTATCCTGTTCACTTCACTATCCAGCATGTACAAGCATCATCAGCATGGCGCGGTCAACTGGCCTATTGTGCGCGCGCTGACGCCGGGCATTTTGCTGGGCACCTTGTTGGGCGCATTGTTTGCGGCGGCGATATCGCCGCGCGCGCTGGGAATTTTTTTCACGCTGTTTGTCTATCTTGCCGCACTGCAAATGCTGCTGGGCAGCCGCCCCAAACCCACGCGCCAGCTGCCCGGAGAAATGGGCATGGGGTTGGTTGGCACTTTCACGGGCTGGATCAGCAGTCTGGTGTCGATAGGCGGAGGGACGGTAGTAGTGCCATTTTTGGTATGGTGCAATGTACCGTTGCGGCATGCGATTGGAACCTCTGCTGCCATCGGCTTCCCGGTTGCGGTGGGCGGCACGGTGGGCTATATCGCGACCGGATTCAACATTGCAGAATTACCCGCCCCTAACTTCGGATTCGTTTATCTGCCGGCTTTGTTGTGGGTCGCCTTGGCCAGCATGTTGACTGCGCCGCTGGGGGCGAGAGCAACGCATTATTTGCGGGTGGGATTATTGCGCAAACTGTTCGCAGTGCTGTTGTTTGCATTGGCCACCCGATTGCTGTTCAAGGTCTTGTAGGTCGGGATTCATCCCGACTACCCAGCTGGGGGCAAGGATCAGGCGTCTGCCATGGATTCCTGCTCAGCCGGTTTTCGCTCCACCAGCAACGAATGCAGCCTGCGGCTATCTGCACGCAATACGGTAAAGACGTAATCTCCAATCACAAAACCATCTCCGCGCTTGGGCAATTGGCCTGAAGCCTTGAGTACCAGGCCGCCTATCGTGTCATATTCTTCGTCGCTGAATGACGTGCCCAGCGCAGCGTTAAAATCGGCAATTTCAGTGGATGCCTTGACCCGCCAATTGCCATCGCTATCCTGTATCAGATTGTCTTCGTCTTCATCGAAATCATATTCGTCTTCGATGTCGCCGACTATCTGTTCCAGCACGTCTTCAATCGTGACCATGCCGCATACCCCACCATATTCATCCACCACCAGCGCAATATGGTTGCGGTTGCCGCGAAAATCGCGCAGCAGCACGTTCAGGCGCTTGGATTCCGGCACGAAAATGGCCGGCCGCAGCATGTCGCGCACATCAAATTCTTCGCCTGCGTAATAGCGAAGCAAATCCTTGGCCAGCAGGATGCCGATGATGTTGTCCTTGTTGCCGTCAATAACCGGAAAGCGCGAGTGCGCGGTTTTAATCACGAACGGGATGAACTGTTCCGGCGGCTGGCTGATGTCGATGACATCCATTTGCGCGCGCGGAATCATGATTTCATGCACTTGCTGCTCGGCTACCTGAATCACGCCTTCCATCATCGACAGCGCGTCGGCATCCAGCAGGTTGCGTTCATAAGCGGAGTGCAGCAGGCTGACCAGTTGTTCGCGGTCTTCCGGTTCGCGCAACAGCATTGTGGAAAGCCGTTCCAGCAGGCTGGGTTTATTTCCCTGGGGTTTTTTACTGTCGGTTGGGTCCATCTTTTACTTCGGGGGTTTTAAGCGGTAAGGATCAGCATACCTTAATTTTGCCAGTAATGCAGTCTCCAGCGCTTCCATGGTTTGCGCATCGGCTTCATTTTGATGGTCATGGCCTTGCAGGTGCAAGGCCGCGTGGATCACCAGATGGGCATAATGCGCGGATAATTCCTTGCGCTGCTGGCGGGCTTCGGTGGCCACTACCGGTGCGCAAATAACAATATCGCCGGACAGTGGGCGGGTGTCATATACAAACGTCAATACATTGGTGGCGTAATCCTTGCCGCGAAAATCCTTGTTCAGCTTGCGCCCTTCGGCTTTGCCCACGATGCGCAGCACAATATGCACATCCTGCTGCAGCGCGGATTGCAGCCAGCGGCGGAATTGCTGGCGCGTCGGCAAGCTGGCAGCATCTACCGCGTACTGCACCGACAACGAGAGTTTGTGTGGCATGCTCAATTCAGTGCAGGCTCGGCACCTCGCGGGAACAATACCCATAAGCGCCCCGGCTGTTTCATCTTGCCCGCCTGCATGCCGGCCCATTCACCAAAGCCCCAGAAAAAATCCGCGCGCACCGCGCCTCTGATCGCGCCGCCGGTATCCTGCGCCATCATCAGGCGGTTAAGCGGCGCGCTGTCATTCGGATAAGTGGTGGATAAAAATACCGGCGCGCCTAACGGGATGGTTCGCGGGTCTATCGCCAGACTGTATTCAGGAGTGAGCGGCACACCCAGCGCACCCAGCGGTGCGGATAAACTATTCGGTAGCTCGCGGAAAAAAACATAGCTGGCGTTTTGTTCCAGCAACGCCGTCAGCCGGTCCGGATTTTTTTCGGCCCATTCCTTGATGCCCTGCATCGATGCCTGTTCCAGCTGCAGCTCGCCCATTTCAACCAGTTTTCTGCCGATGGAGACGTAAGGGTAGCCGTTCTGGTCGGCATACCCTACTTTTACGTGCGTGCCATCCGGCAATTCAATGCGCCCGGAACCCTGGATTTGCAGGAAAAACAGCTCAACTGCATTCTCCACCCAATACAATTCTCGCCCAATCAGAGAGGGGGTTCCGGCATCAATCTCGGCCCGGTTGTAATAAGGCACCACGCGCTTGCCCTGCAACCGCCCGCGCAGACGCTGATCTTTCAACAGCGGATAGGCTTCGCCCAGGTCTATGGTCAACAAATCATCCGGTAACCCATACAGCGGATAGCGAAAGCGCTCGGTCCGGATACGGCTACCCTTGAGCAGTGGTTCGTAATATCCGGTAATCATGCCCTGCTCACTGCCATCGGGATTGAATACTTGATACGGGGTAAACCATTCTTCATAAAACGCGCGCAACGCGTTGTTGTCATCGGGCAATGTTGCCGCCTGGGCACACACAATGTCCCATTGCGGCTTGGCTTTTAGCCCGGCACAGCTTTGCAGGAAAGCGGCTTTGGCAGGAACCAGGTCCAATGTGGACCAATCGGGCAGCATCTCCCATTTGCTGACTGCAAAAGCCGGGGCCGGAGGTGGCGCGCTGGGTGGAGGCAGCCGCAACGGCGTAGTGCAAGCCGCTAATGCAACAAGACCCAGCCCGATTAATGCATTTTTTTTCATTACCAACATTCACGCTTCCTTTTGCAATTCAATCAGGCGGAACCATCCTGCCGCCAGCGCAGGCTGGTCAGATAGCACCTGTAAAGCCGGTACGCGCTGTAACTCTTGTTCGAGTACTACATCCAGCCGCGTGACCAGTTTCCCGCTGAGCGGACTGAGACTGCGCCGCAACCACGCACGTTCGGTACGCCGCAAGAATTTATCAAACAATAATATACTTCCGCCCGGCTTCAGCACGCGCGCGGCTTCGGCCAGGCAGAGATGCGGTTGCGGCACCACTGCAACAATCAAATGCAGCACCACAAAATCAAACGTAGCTGCGGCAAACGGCAGATTCATGCTGTCGCCCTGCACCCATTGCATATTCAAACCACTCGCCCTGATCAACGAGCGGGTCAGCATCGCGCGGGTCAGGTCAACCGCAGTGTATGCATGGCATCGCGGTAAATGGGGGAAATCCAGCCCGGTTCCGGCACCGCTGAGTAACACTCGCACATTGCCAGTTTGCGGCAAGTGCGACAGGCTGCGCTGCCGGGCAGCCTGTGTTGTACGCTGCAGAAATATATCGTAGAAGGGAGCAAGAAAACGATAACTTGTTCTTAACGACAAAGGACTGACACCACCTTAATGCAACACGCGCGGCACGCTCAAAACGAACTGGGGAATAGGCGCATCAAACTCGGTGCCATCTTCGGTCACCATGCGGTAGCTTCCGGCCATGGTACCGACCTGGGTAGTCAACACGGTGCCACTGGTGTATTCAAAACTCTGGCTGGGCTTGATTAATGGCTGCTCGCCCACAACGCCCTGTCCGCGCACTTCCTGCACCAGGCTGTTGGCATCGGTAATCACCCAGTGGCGGCTGACCAGTTTGACCGGGGCGGATCCGGCATTGGTGATGGTGATGGTATAAGCAAACACGAAACGGTTGTCGGCCTCATCCGATTGCTCGGGCAAATAGTTTACCTGGGCGGCAATATTGACTTGATGCCTGTTGTTGTCTTTATCCATTTGTGCATTTCACCTCATTTTCCCGGATGTGGCAAGGAGGCAAGCAGGCCCCGACTGTGAAATATTCAAACAAGCGGAATTATTCAAACAAGCGGTTTCGGGTAGAATATATGTTTAATTCCCCAACTTTATAAAAGGCAACGCCATGTACATGATCGCCCCCAGTATTCTTTCCGCCAATTTCGCCAAGCTGGGCGAAGAAGTGGACAACGTGCTTGCTGCTGGCACTGATATCGTCCATTTCGACGTAATGGACAACCATTATGTCCCCAACCTGACCATAGGTCCGCTAGTGTGCGAAGCGTTGCGCAAGCATGGCGTAACCGCTCCGATAGATGTACACCTTATGGTGAAGCCGGTGGATCGCATTATCCCGGATTTTGCCAAGGCCGGTGCGACATACATTACGTTTCATCCGGAAGCATCGGAACATATTGACCGCACTATTGGCTTGATTAAGGAAAGTGGTTGCAAGGCCGGGCTGGTGTTCAATCCCGCCACGCCGCTGGATATACTGGAATACACGCTGCCTAAACTGGATATGGTGTTGCTGATGTCAGTCAACCCCGGCTTCGGCGGCCAGAAATTCATACCGCATGTGCTGGACAAGGCCCGCAAAGTGCGCAAGATGATCGACGCTTCCGGCCTCAAGATTCGGCTGGAAATTGACGGCGGTGTCGGCCCGGCCAACATCAAGGAAGTGGCCGAAGCAGGCGTGGACACTTTCGTGGCCGGTTCCGCGATATTCAGCAAACGTAATGATAAAGACAAAAATCGTTATGACACTATCGTCGCTGAAATGCGTGCCGAACTGGCGAAAGTTAAAAAATAAACCTTCACCACAGAGGCACAGAGACACAGAGAAAAGCAAAATCAAGTCAACAAGCGGGAGTTGGTAGATTGGCTTTTCTCTGTGCCTCTGTGTCTCTGTGGTAGATTTTGAATTGATATGAATTTCCCTATCCCCGTTAAAGCTATCCTTATTGACCTTGATGGCACACTGCTGCACACTGCGCCGGAGCTGGCCGAAGCGGCTAACCGCATGTTGCGCGACATGGGCCGCCCGCCGGTGTCGCAGGATTTGCTGATGAGCTATATCGGCACAGGTATCAGCTGGCTGGTGAAACGCGCGCTGACCGGCGACATGCATGCCGAGCCGGATGGCGCGTTGTATGACCGCGCGCTGCCGATTTTTGAAAAACATTATTCTGCGCTGTTGCTGCAAAGCAAGCCATTCGATGGCGTGATCGCCGGGCTGGACGCGATGCGGGCGGCAGGTTTCCGGCTGGGCTGCATCACCAACAAAGTGGCGCGCTATACCGAACCGTTGCTAAAAGGCCTGGGCATGGCACATTATTTCGAGATCGTGCTGTCCGGTGACAGCCTGCCGGAAAAAAAACCACACCCCATGCCGCTGCTGCATGCTGCGAAATTTTTTGGCGTGCCAGTGGAACAAATCTTGCTGATCGGCGATTCGCTTAACGACACCATAGCCGCGCGCGCGGCCGGTTGTCCTGTGGTGTGCGTGCCATACGGTTACAATCATGGCGAGCCGGTGGATGGTTTGGACCTGGATGCAGTTATCGCCGATCTGCCCGCAGTCTTGCCTTTAATCAAACGCGCGTAAGCGACCACTAAAAATTCCTTAAAACATGAAAACGAATAACCTCCTCCACCTGAAAGACCCAGCCAGTTGGCGATGGTGCTAGCCGTAGCGTGCGCTGTGCGCACGTTTCCAGGCAATGTCGTGCGCGCAGCGCACGCTACATCATAATCATGGCTACAGGAGGTATTTCCATGTCACACCCTATCACTGAATCAGAATTCAATGCGCTTGCCCGGCAAGGGTATAGCCGCATTCCGCTGGTTGTCGAAACGTTTGCTGATCTCGATACGCCGCTATCGCTCTATCTCAAACTGGCCAACAAACCGTATTCCTACCTGCTGGAATCGGTGCAGGGTGGCGAGCGCTTCGGGCGCTATTCGTTCATCGGCCTGCCTGCCGACACGCGCATCACGGTGCACGGCAGCCGCGTCACGCTCACCCACCCCACATCTGAAACCACGCACGACGCCGACAATCCGCTGGATTTCATCAAGGAATACCAATCGCGCTTCAAGGTCGCGCCGTTGCCTGGCCTGCCGCGGTTTACTGGCGGGCTGGCCGGTTATTTTGGCTATGATGCGGTGCGCTATATCGAACCGCGTCTGGCTGCGATGCAAAAGCCGGATGTGTTGGGCACGCCGGACATTTTGCTGATGCTGACCGAACAGCTGGCCGTGGTGGACAATCTTTCCGGCACACTAACTTTTATTGTGTACGCCAATCCGGAACAGGCCGATGCCTATTTGCTGGCGCGCCAACGCCTGCATGAACTGACGCAATTGTTGCGCCGCCCGGTAACAATTCCGCACGCGCCGCCCATGCATGGCGGTGAAGCAAAATCCGAATTCGGCGAAGCTGCATTCAAGCGGGCGGTGGAAAAAGCCAAACGCTATATCGTCGAGGGCGACATCATGCAGGTGGTATTGTCGCAACGCATTACGCAACCATTCCCCGCTTCGCCGCTGTCGTTATACCGTGCGCTGCGCGGCCTGAATCCGTCGCCTTATATGTTCTATTACGACATGGGCGACCACCATGTGGTCGGCGCCTCACCGGAAATTCTGGTGCGGCTGGAAGGCGACAATGTCACCGTGCGCCCGATCGCCGGTACCCGCCCGCGCGGCAAGACGCCGCAGCAGGATGCCGCGCTGGCGCAAGAGTTGCTGGCCGATCCCAAAGAGCTGGCCGAACATTTGATGTTGATTGACCTGGGTCGCAACGATATTGGCCGCGTGGCGCAACACGGCACGGTCAAGCTCACTGATAAAATGGTCATCGAACGCTACTCTCATGTGATGCACATTGTGTCCAATGTCGAAGCGACGCTCAAACCAGGATTAGATGCGATAGATGTGTTGCGCGCCACTTTTCCGGCCGGCACCGTCAGCGGCGCGCCCAAAGTGCGCGCGATGGAAATCATAGACGAACTGGAACCCTCCAAGCGCGGGATTTATGCCGGTGCGGTTGGTTATCTGGGTTTTAACGGCGACATGGACCTGGCCATTGCATTGCGCACGGCAGTAGTAAAAGACACTACATTGTATGTGCAGGCCGGCGCTGGCATCGTGGCAGATTCGGTACCTGCCAGCGAATGGATCGAGACCCAGAACAAGGCTCGTGCCGTGTTGCGTGCGGCGGAGATGGTGTTGGCCGGGTTGGATAATGAATAAATTACTTCACCACAGAGACACAGAGACACAGAGAGACCCTTTATCAGATGCTGTGATTGGCGCTGCGATTGAAGTACATCGCACTCTTGGAGCTGGACTACTGGAATCCGTGTATGAAGAGTGCCTTTGCCATGAGTTGAAATGTCTCATGCTTAATTTCAGGCGACAGGCTGAACTACCCGTTCAGTACAAATCTATTTGCTTCGATTGCGCCTATAGGATAGACATCGTAGTAGAAAACCAGCTAGTGTTGGAACTAAAAGCAGTCGAAAAAATTCTCCCCATTCATGAAGCGCAGCTATTAACTTATCTTAAACTGGGAGGGTTTTCCACGGGCCTCATAATCAATTTCAACACTCCGGCACTTAAAGATGGCCTGAAAAGGATGAAGTTATGAAGTTGACTTTCTCTGTGTCTCTGTGTCTCTGTGGTGGAGGGGTTTCATGCTGTTAATGATAGACAACTACGATTCTTTCACCTACAACCTAGTGCAGTATTTCGCGGAGCTGGGCGCAGATGTGTTGGTGCATCGCAATGATGAAATTACCGTGCAACAAATCGCGGCGTTGAATCCGCAACATATCGTGATTTCTCCTGGCCCATGCACACCCAATGAGGCTGGCATATCGGTACCGTTGATCAAAACTTTGGCCGGAAAAATTCCCATTCTGGGCGTGTGCTTGGGCCACCAGAGTATCGGCCAGGCCTTTGGCGGAAAAATAATTCACGCCAAACAATTGATGCACGGCAAAACTTCTCTTATCCATCACAACAACACCAGCGTGTTTCGCGGGCTGCCTAACCCATTCACTGCTACGCGCTATCATTCACTGGTGATTGAACGCGAAACCCTGCCGGAGTGCCTGGAGATCACTGCCTGGACCGAGGATAACGAAATCATGGGTGTGCGCCACAAGACGCTGGCGGTGGAAGGCGTACAGTTCCACCCTGAATCCATCCTGACCGAGCATGGGCATGACATGCTGAAGAATTTTCTGGCAGGAGAAAAACGATGAGGCATAAACAAACAGGACTTCACCACAGAGGCACAGAGACACAGAGAAAAAATACCCCTGTTCCTGTCTTTTCAATTTTCTCTGTGCCTCTGTGTCTCTGTGGTGAGATATTTTTATGAATTACTCACAAATACTGACCAAGCTGATCGAGCGTCACGACCTGCCGCACGGTGACATGCTCACGCTGATGCAACAAATCATGGGCGGGCAACTTACGCCAGCACAAATTGCCGCCTTGTTGGTTGCGCTGCGCATCAAGGGCGAGACCGTCACCGAAATCGCGGCAGCGGCGGAAGTGATGCGCGAGTTATCCACCAAGGTCCATGTCAAAAATACCGGGCACCTGATAGATACCTGCGGCACCGGCGGCGATGGCGCGCAAACTTTCAACATTTCCACCGCCAGCGCACTGGTCGCGGCAGCGGCCGGGGCGCATGTCGCCAAGCATGGCGGGCGCTCGGTTTCCAGCACTTGCGGCAGTGCGGACGTTTTGGAAAAACTGGGGGTGAACGTAAACCTGAGTCCTGATCAAGTTGCGCAGTGTGTGGACAGCATAGGCATAGGTTTCATGTTTGCCCCCAACCACCATAGCGCAATGAAACACGCCGCACCGGTGCGGCGCGAACTGGGCGTGCGCACATTATTTAATTTATTGGGCCCGCTGACCAATCCGGCGGGCGCAAAAAACCAGGTGATGGGCGTGTTCCATCGCGATTTAACGGCCAAGCTGGCCCAGGTATTACAACAACTCGGTAGCCGCCACGTACTGGTAGTGCACGGCGCGGATGGCATGGATGAAATTTCGATCAGCGGGCCAACCCATATCGCAGAGCTGAAAGACAGCAACATCAGCGAATACGCGGTGCAGCCCCAGGATTTTGGCTTAAAGCCTGCGCCCCTGGACGCAATTCGTGTGGCGACGGCGGATCAAGCCCAGGCCATGCTGCTGGCCGTGCTGGACAACCAGCCGGGCGCAGCGCGCGACATCGTGCAACTGAATGCAGGGGCGGCGATTTATGTTGCAGGACTAGTCAATTCTTTACCCGAAGGTGTGGTGCGTGCTGGCCAGGTTATTGCCAGCGGCGCTGCAAAAGATAAACTGCATCAGTTGGTGTCACAGACAAAAATAGTACTTTAGTACCACTTCTGCTGTCTCCTTTCTCTTTAATTTCGGGGAAATATCCTGCTGCGAAAAAAACTTTTCGTTTAAAACGAATTAGCGTTCGTCACCGTACATACATTCCAATTTTCTTGCAGTAATGTTTGTGCTGCTTCTGCTGAAGCAGGCAGGCACTGGGAGATTGATTAAGTAATTGTCATGCCTTGTACCTTAACTTCCTGTCAGCGGACGACCGGAAATTATTTGGAGGTTTGACATGAAACTTAATTTTTCTAATTTTACTACGGCTGTTTTGATGGTCTTGCTGGCGGGATGTGGCGGCGGGGGTGGCGGAGGCGATAACACTCCAGTGACCTCAACGCAGTCATTCCCATTACAGACGGGTTATAAAAATAATGTGGCTAATGGCCAGACCGTAAATTACGTGATTACCGGCAGTTGTACCGGAAATGCGACTTATCTCAGGTCACCGGCAACCAGTCAGCCGGCTGGTTTTGAGGGAGTTGTGCCAGCACTTCAGGTAACATCAACCAGCAACATCAGTTATTCCTCTGCTTGTAGTAACAGCATAAATCCTGATCCGGGTTCAAATACAACAGAGTTATATTACGACACCAACTATAACTATCTGGGATCGACTGAATCCAGTTATTACAGTTACATGGATCTGCCGCTGGTTGCGGTGCCAACATCAGTCACCGTGGGGCAGAGCGGCGTTCTGGGTAAGGAAAACATTGATACCGACGATACCAAAACGCTACATCTGGGATATACCGAAGGAAGCTACGCTGTAACTGCGGATACCGCCACTACCGCAATCATCACCGAGACAGTTCAGGTTTACAAGGCCGACCCCGGTTCTCCAGGCAATTATTATCTGGCCGCCACGCGTAAAGAGAGATCGAGGATTGCTGCTGATGGAACGTTAACCCCGGTATCCATAGAGATTCAATCCAATACCACACCCGCTGAAGTGTTAACTTTTACCGCCATGTAGTTTTTCAGCCAGCTCCGCCCAGCTCATCGGAGCGGAGCATTTCTTCATAACAAGCCATCTGTTACCTTTGGGTAACGAAGTTTTATTTTCAGCTCGCGCTTCATCCGTGTATTGGTCAGCCGCCGCGACTCGTTCATGAACGACCACAGCATGGGCGATACTTGCCGCTGCACTTCTATTCGTGGCAAGCGTACGGAATGCGGCAAGTTAAAGGCGTCCGCCACGGCATCAAAGTATTCTCCCATTTTCATGCCGCTGTCATCAGATGTATGCACGACACGGTTTGGTTTGGCGTAGCGCAATGCGGCGATTACGCAACGTGCCAGATCATCGGCGTGAATATGGTTGGTATAGCTGTCTTCCTCATGCGCGATAACCGAGGTGCCTGCACGTAGCCGCTCCAGCGGCAATCGATCCTGCGCATAAATCCCGGGCACCCGCAAAATGCTGGCATGCACACCATTCAGCCTGGCCCAGTTGCGTATTTGCTGTTCGGCGTCTGCCCGCAATTGGGCGCGGGAAGTTTGCGGGTTAAGCGGGCGGGTTTCGCTGACCGCAGCGCCCGCGCAATCCCCATATACGCCACTGGTGCTGATATAGATAAAATGCCGCGGCAGCGTACTTCGCGATAGCGCAGATAGAAGGTTGCGGGTACGGGTATCTGACCTTGCCGTGTTAGGTGGTGGCGCAAAATGCAGCACCGTTTGCGCCAACCCGGCCAGACGATTCAAGCTGATCCTGCTATCCAGATTTCCGGGCACGGGCGTGATGCCTGCCTTGCGTAAAGAGTCATCACGGGCCGAATTGCGGGTTAATCCCAGCAGCCGATAATGTCCAGGCTTCTTCTGTAGTATCGATGCAACCCGCATGGCAATGTCGCCGCAACCGATAATGAGAATCCGTTTCATTTCGCAATTATGCGTTAAAATCGCCACTTTAGCGCATACAGCTGACATTCCATGGCATTTAACGTCACCATCAAACCCAGCAACCACAGCTTCCAAATGGAAGCCGATGAATCCATTCTGGAAGCGGGCCTGAAACATGGTTTTACGTTGCCCTATAGTTGTCGGGATGGGGTATGCGGAACGTGCAAGGGCAAGGTGCTGGAAGGTACGGTTAATTACGGGAATTACCAAAAAAGCACGTTGACCGAAGCCGAAAAATCCGCCGGGATGGCTTTGTTTTGCCAGGCCCAGCCGCGCTCGGATTTGATTATCGAATGCCGCGAAGTGAATGTGGCTAACGACATCCCGGTGCGAACCTTGCCCTGCCGTGTACATAAGCTGGAAAAATACGCGCAGGATGTAATGGTGCTCTACCTGAAGCTGCCCGCCAGTGAGCGCCTGCAATTTTTCGCCGGGCAATACATTGATATTTTGACCAAAGATGGCCAGTCACGCAGTTTCTCACTGGCCAATGCACCGCATGATGATGAATTTTTGCAGCTGCATGTGCGCAACATTCTGGGCGGCGCGTTCACCCAGCATATTTTTACGCAGCTAAAGGAGCGCGACATCCTGCGCTTCAAAGGACCGCTGGGAACCTTCTTCCTGCGCGAAGACAGCAACAAGCCCATTGTGTTTGTAGCCAGTGGTACGGGTTTTGCGCCGATTAAATCCATTATTGACCACGCGTTGCATGTGGGAACAAAACGTCCTATGCATTTCTATTGGGGCGGTCGTAAACTGGCTGACCTGTATATGCTGGATAAGGCCAAAGCGTGGGAAAACCAGAATATCCAGTTTACGCCAGTATTATCAGAGGCATTGCCGACCGACAACTGGAAAGGCCGCCGCGGTTTTGTGCATCAGGCGGTGCTGGATGATTACAGTGATTTGTCGGCTTACCAGGTTTATACTTGCGGAGCGCCAGTCGTTGTAGAATTGGCTCATCGTGATTTCACGACATTGCGCGGCCTGCCCAATGAAGAATTTTTTTCGGATGCGTTTACCTTTGCACCCAAAACCTAGCACATAGTTTTTCCGGAGATTATCCCGGTGTTGCATACAGATCGAATAAGTTGGCCAGTCAACTAACATGCGATAGGGACAGCAATGCGCCGGGGAAAAAATAAAAATAACAGGAGCAGCACAAGCAGCAACACAGCTTCACCGTCCAATCTCACGCGCCTGGATGATGAACTGAAACTGGCTGCCGGTATTCGTTATCGCCTGGGTGAAATGCTGTTGCAAGCGGGGCGCATTACCCACGACAAGCTGGAAGCCGCTATTGCCGAGCAACGCAGCAATGGCGAAAAACTGGGTCGGGTACTGATCAAGATGGGACTCGATCTGGGCGAGCTGGATGTTGCGCTGGAATTCCAGCAACGCCAAGCCACCAAGGAACCTTCATTCGGGTTATTGCGGTTTGGCGAACTGATGGTCGCTACCGGCCTGATCACCCGTGAACAAATGGCAGCCAGCCTGTTACGCCAGAAACTAACGGGCAAGAAGCTGGGCGAGGATCTGGTTGCAGAAGGTCTCGTTCGACCTCATCAAATCGCCCATACCCTGCAATTCCAGCAAAAGCTGGTCTCAGCGGCGCTGGCCACGGCACTTACGCTGGGTTCATTTACCGCATCAGCCACGGGCCGGACCGGCAGTTCGCGCCTGGCGGCTCCCACTGTGGCCGCTGCAACTGCCAAGCAGGCAACCCTCAAGGTACTGGCGCAGCCCGATCAGGTAACCATCACCGCAGAAGACATCAACCGTGGCTATGTGGATATTCCGTCCCGGTTATTGGCAGAAATCAAAAACAGCAGCCTCAGCGGTTATATGCTGGTGTTCGAAAATGACGGGGACTTTGTGCACCATATCTACATAAAAGGATTGGGCACTGACATCCGGCTGGACGGCAAAGGCGGGGTCATTACCCAGCCTTTTGCTGCGCCTGTGGAAACTGAATCCACGCTCACAATAGGATTCCGTTTTATGCTGGCCGATCACGCGCGCCCTGGTAGTTACGATTGGCCGGTGCAGGTATCGGTCATGCCTCTTTAGCAACGACCCCGCCGACCTGCCAACCCTTGCGCATGAAAATAATTTCATTGTTATGCGTAACCGAAGTAATGACATTCCTGGCTGATAGCTCAATCAGCTGGCCGCTGGTGTTATAGACAAACCTGACCTCACCGCCACCGACAAAGCGCACATAGTGCGAAACCGATCCGACAATGGTATTAATGGTGTGGCTTTCCACATCCGCCAGGTTGTGTACTCCGACTGCTGAAATCTTTTTGAGATTGATACTGGCTGTTCCTTTTTCACCAATTTCAATCACATCGCCTGCGTTGGTGGAAATCGACATCGTGCCATCTGCATTTACCTTGACGGTAGGGCCGGTTTCGTTGGGTTCCAAAGTTTTATCTCCGCTAACACTATAAATCATGGCAGGCATCGTAAACTTAACCTAAAATCCCTGCAAATCATTTAACCCGCTTCCTTATGCCTAATGCCGATTTGCTGATCCGTTCGCGAACTGCCGTATGGCATCCTTGCACGCAGATGAAGCGCCATGAGGCTTTGCCGCTGGTGCCAATACAGCGCGGGGAAGGCGCCTGGCTATATGATTTCGACGGCAAGCGTTATCTGGATGCAGTAAGTTCATGGTGGGTGAATCTGTTCGGCCACTGCAATCCGCGTATTAACGCGGCGATTACTGACCAGCTGGGCAAACTGGAACACGTCATGTTGGCTGGTTTTACCCATGAGCCGGTAGTGCAGCTATCCGAACGTCTGGCACGACTTGCCCCTCCCGGATTAGGGCACTGCTTCTACGCTTCCGATGGCGCATCTGCTGTCGAAATCGCATTAAAAATGAGCGTGCATTATTGGCGCAACAACGGCCAACCGGAAAAAAATAATTTCATCAGCCTGGCAAACAGCTACCACGGTGAGACGCTGGGCGCGCTCGCGGTAACGGATGTGCCATTATTTAACACAGCCTATCGCACATTGGTAAAACATAATGCTACCGTACCCAGCCCGGACAGCCGCCTTGCGCAGCCAGGAGAGAGCGCACATGCCTGCGCCGAACGCTGCATTGGGAATCTGCAACAACATTTGCAGCAACATCACACCAGCATTGCGGCATTTATTGTGGAGCCGCTGGTACAAGGCGCAGCCGGTATGGCAATGTATGACCCGGTTTACTTAACGCGCGCGCGCGAACTGTGCGACCGCTACCAGGTGCACTTGATCGCCGATGAAATTGCGGTCGGCATGGGCCGCACCGGAACGATGTTTGCCTGCGAGCAAGCGCACATCACGCCCGATTTCCTGTGCCTGTCCAAAGGCCTGAGCGGCGGCTATTTGCCATTATCCGTGGTGTTGACCACAGACCCCATTTACCAGATGTTTTATGCTGACGACATGGCGCGCGGATTTTTGCATTCCCATTCCTATACCGGCAATCCTTTGGCTTGTCGCGCGGCGCTGGCTACGCTGGATATTTTTGCCAGTGATGATACTTTAGTGGCCAACCGCACCAAGGCTGCTTACCTGAACCGCATTGCGCAGTCATTGCGCAGCCATGCGGCGATAAAAAATTTCCGCAACTGCGGCATGATCTGGGCGTTTGAAGTGGATAGCCGACATGCTGATTTTGCCCAGCGCTGTTTTACGCTTGGCTTGCAACAGCAATTATTGTTGCGTCCGATCGGCCATACCGTGTACTTCATGCCGCCGTATATTATCAGCGCAGCGGAAATGGACCAGCTGGTTGCGAGCACGCTGTCTGTTATTGAGTCACTGGTTTAAGGGATTGAAGTTGAGCACCTGCATGATGAAATGGTACCTATGAAACTGTTGCATTCCCTGCTGTTGATTACCGGATTGGCCAGTGGCGCACAGGCCGCTTCGCTGCCGCCATCGGTATTGAATGCGCTCAAGCAAGCTCGTATTCCGCTCAGCAGTGTCGGTATAGAGGTGCGCGAAGTGGGGGCGCGCACACCGCTGATCAGTGTGAATGCGCAAAAATCCATGAACCCGGCATCGACGATGAAGCTGCTGACTACTTATGCCGCACTGGAAATGCTGGGCCCGTCCTACACCTGGAAAACCGAGGCTTATCTTAGCGGCACACTGGAGCAGGGTGTTCTGGACGGTGACCTGATTTTGAAAGGATATGGCAATCCCAAGCTGACCATAGAGCAGTTCTGGCTGTGGTTGCGCGAATTGCGCAGCCGTGGTCTGCGTGAAATTCGCGGCAATCTGGTGCTGGATCGCAGCGCATTTGCAAGCACGCAGCATGATCTATCCGCGTTCGATAACGACCCGCTGCAACCGTACAACATGGGGCCGGATGCGCTATTGCTTAATTTCAATGCGGTACGGCTGCGCTTTATCCCCGATGGGGATAAAATTAATATCATTAGCGAACCTGAGTTGGCCGGCCTTACGCTGGATAACCGCCTGGTCATGGCCGAGGGCGGCAACTGCGGCAACTGGGATGCGGATATTTCTACCCAACTCAGCGGAAAAACAATGATGTTGCAAGGCGCCTTTCCGGCGGGTTGCGGTGAATGTGAGAACTATGTCTGCCTGTGGCCACACCCGCAATATTTATATGGAGTATTCCGCGCACTATGGGAAGAAATGGGCGGGACGCTTACCGGCGAGTTGCGCGAAGCCCAGTTGCCCGGAGATGCCGTGCTGTTTGCCACCCACCATTCAGCGCAACTCAGTGAGCTGATACGCGACATCAATAAGTTCAGCAATAACGTCATGGCACGTCAGCTTTTTCTCAGCCTGAGCTACAGCGCTGAACCGTCACTGGAAGAAAATATGCAGCTGTGTAATGATCCGCTGCCGTGTGAGAAATCGCCGCCGGCCAGTATTGCCCGCAGCGAGCATGCCATTCGCAATTGGCTGGCAAGTAACGACTTGAACTTTCCCGAGCTGGTGCTGGAAAATGGTGCCGGTCTGTCCCGGTACGAACGCATCAGCCCGCACAATCTGGCCAGGTTGCTGCAAGTTGCGCAAAACAGCCCGTTATCGGCAGAATTCGAAGCATCGCTACCTATTGCTGGTATAGATGGCACGTTGAAAAAACGTTTTGTCGACAGCCCTGCCGCGCGCCATGCCCATCTTAAAACGGGTTCGATCAGCGGGGTCAAGGCGGCCGCCGGTTATGTCCAGTCGCGCAAGGGGAAGCAATGGATCATGGTGTTCTTTATTAACCACCCTAATGCCGCAGCCGGTCAACGGGCGCAAGATGCACTGGTCGAATGGCTGCAACTTAAACGATAATTTATTTAACCTTATTTTTACGACAATATGCATACACTAATCTGCGGTTCGCTGGCTTATGACACCATCATGGTGTTTCAGGATCATTTTAAAAAACACATCCTGCCTGAGCAAATCCATATCCTGAATGTCGCCTTTCTGGTGCCGGAAATGCGCCGGGAGTTTGGTGGATGTGCCGGCAATATTGCCTACAACCTGAATCTTCTGGGGGGGCATCCGTTAATCATGGCCACTGTGGGCGACGATTTCACGCCCTATGCGGCCCACCTGGACACGCTGGGTTTGTCGCGGCAACACATCCGTCATGTGCCGGACACTTTTACCGGCCAGGCATTCATTACCACTGACCTTGACGATAACCAGATAACTGCTTTTCATCCCGGTGCGATGGGCTGCTCGGACCAGATTCATGTGGCTGAAGCAAATAACGTTACGCTGGGTATAGTCGCGCCCGATGGCCGTAACGGCATGTTGCAGCATGCGCACGAATTCCATGCCGCTGGCATTCCGTTCGTATTCGACCCCGGGCAGGGCATGCCGATGTTCAGTAAGGAAGAATTGCTGCAGTTGGTCGAACAGGCTGACTATGTCACGTTAAATGACTACGAAGCCAAGCTGCTGCAAAACAAAACCGGCAAAACAATAGAAAAGCTGGCAATAAACAAGCGTGCCTTCATCATCACATTAGGGCCTTTAGGTTCGGTCATTTACTCCGGCGGAAAAGAATTCAGCATACCCACGCCCAAGCCTGAGGCGATACTCGATCCTACTGGCTGCGGCGATGCCTATCGCGCTGGCCTGCTGCATGGCATTCAACAAGGCTGGGATTGGGATACCACCGGACGCCTGGCCTCCTTGCTGGGCGCACTCAAAATCGCCAGCCGTGGCGGGCAAAATCACCGGCCAACACGCGATCAGCTTGCCGCATTATTCAAACAGCATTTTGGTTTTGCGATCAATTTGTAGTGATGTATCTACCTTGATCAACTGGACCCCTATCACTGCCAGCATCAGCCACGCTACTCAAACCCGTTTTGAATTGGCCGATGCGTTACCGCTCACCGGTGGCTGCATCAACCAGGCTTGGCACATCAACAACCGCAACGGCCAACATTATTTCGTCAAGCTCAACGACGCAGCAAAACTGCCTATGTTCGCCGCCGAAAGCGCCGGGCTAAGTGCGATCGCTGCAACCCATACCGTGCGCGTGCCACAGCCAGTCGCCCATGGCACAGCGGACGAGTACGCCTACCTGGTGCTGGAGTATCTCGACCTGAAAGGCGGCGGCAATGAGGCTCTGCTGGGCAAACAACTGGCCGCGCTGCATCGTACGCAATCAAAAGAATTCGGCTGGTCACAAGACAACACTTTGGGAGAAACCCCGCAGCCTAATAAATGGGAAGCTGACTGGATAACATTCTGGCGCGAACAGCGGCTGGGTTTTCAGCTTGACCTGGCAGCAAGCAATGGTTACGGCGGCGAGTTGCAAACACTGGGCAAGCAGTTGATGGAACGGTTGCCAGAATTTTTTTCCAGTTATCACCCTGTTCCTGCGCTATTGCATGGCGACTTGTGGGGCGGCAACCATGCCTATACTGCGGACGGCACACCAGTGTTGTTTGATCCAGCCCCCTATTACGGCGACCGCGAAGCCGACCTGGCGATGACCGAATTATTTGGCGGCTTTGGTCCGGATTTTTACGCAGCCTACCGCGCCGCCTGGCCGCTGGATGAAGGTTATGCGACGCGCAAGGTTTTATATAACCTGTACCACATACTCAACCACGCCAATTTGTTTGGCGGAGGTTATGCCCGGCAGGCGGAGGGGATGATGCGGCGGTTGCTGGGAGAAATCTAGCCGACAATTTAATAACTAAAGCGTTTTCTTGGGCCAGCGTTTCGGATTTCGGGCATCGTGCAACACCGCCAAAACATGTACGAGGTCTCTTTGCACTGTGTAGAACAAACCGTATGGAAATCTTGGCAGGAAAGCGCGGCGAACACCGGTAATTACTTCAGCGTAGAGTAACGGCGCTTGCTCAAGTCGTCTGAGCTGCAACTCCGTGGCGACAAGGAATTCTTCACCCAGACCTGGACTCTGAAATTCGTACCATTCTTGAGCTTCGCCAATTTCTCGCACCGCTCTAGAAGAAAACTTCAGGCGGAACGCCATGTGCCGTCTTTAAGGTGCGCCCTAACTTGCTCCCATGAATAGCCCGCCTCCGGGTTGGCTTCGAATTCTTTCAAGCGTGCTTCGAGTTCAACTTTTAGCGCAGGGGATATTTTCACGGCTTCAGGAACTGCTGCGACGCTTTCCCAGATTAACTCAACAAGCCGGATACGTTCCTGAATTGGAAGTTCGAGAATATCAGCAATAGAAAATTGTTTCATAGTCTATGATTGTACTCTTTTTCAAAATTCACTACAAAAAAACCACCCCCGTCAAATTTATTGCCAAGGCTTGGTCACCGGTTTGCTTACACATGGCACCTGAAAAATTTTCCTGTCTTCCAGCCGAACCCCCGAAAGCGCTCCGCCCCAAAGGCATCCGGTATCCAGCGCAATCAGGTGTGGCGTGACTTTCAGTCCCAATGCGGACCAGTGCCCACACACCACAGTAGCATTGGCGCTGGTGCGACCGGGCACTTCAAACCACGGATAATATCCTGCGGGCACGGCTTGTACTTCCGCTTTGAACTTGAATTCCATTTCGCCCTGTAACGTGCAGATGCGCATGCGGGTAAAGGCATTGGTGATCACGCGCAAGCGTGAATAGCCACTCAAGTCATCGCGCCAATGGTCGGGATGGTTACCGTACATGTGCGCCAGATAGTCATGGTGGCGCGTGCCACGCAATGCGGCCTCGACTTCGTGTGCTAATTGTTGCGCCTGCGTCACGCTCCAGCTGGGCAATAATCCGGCGTGTACCAGCACAAAATTATCCTGCACATGCAATAAGCGCTGCGCACGCAACCAGGACAGCAGTTGGTCGCGATCCGGCGCATCCAGAATCTCACGCAACGTATCATCACGGTGCAATTCGGCGACGCCTTCGGCCACTGCCAGCAAATGCAAGTCGTGGTTGCCCAGCACAGTGATGGCGGCATTCCCCAACGCTTTCACCAGGCGCAATACGCCCAGCGAATCCGGACCCCGATTAACCAGGTCGCCTACCAGCCATAGTTGGTCCGCCGCCGGATCAAAGCGCATCAACTCCAATAGTTGCCGGAGTTCGGAACAGCATCCCTGGATATCGCCTATCGCGTAGGTGGCCAAATTTACCTCGCTATTTTGGTATCAAGCGGCAAATTCAATAATTCGCGCACTGCGTTAATTGCGCTCACTGCCGGCAGGTTCTGCAAACAATCACTCAGGCTGGCGATGTGGCGCTCACACCCTTCTTCCATGCACGGCACACAATTGCCGCCGCCTTGCAGCAGCACCACATTATTCACCCGTTGCGTACCCAGCATTTGGTAAGGGTTGCGATCCTGGTTGTAGCCCTTGGGCCATGGTCCCCACTTTACTGGATTAGACGGCCCGAACAAGGCCACTGTGGGTGTGCCGGTTGCCGCTGCCAAGTGGGTAACGACGGTATCGGGGCCGACATACATGCGTGCCTTGCTCAACATAAATGCTACGCTGCCAAGGTTAAGCTGGCCTGCCACATTCACACTATGGCGCGGCAGCAAAGCCAGCAAATTCTGGACAAAGGCTATCTCATCGGCGTTGGCTCCACCGGTCAGCACAATACGCATTCCTTGTTTGTCCAGCCAGTCAGCCAGCTCTACCCAGGCTTCGCGGCGCCAGGCTTTATAGGCGTACATCGGATAAACATGCAGCACAGCAAAAGATTGCGCATCGGGATCAAACGGCAAAGCCTTGCGCACAGCTGTCTCATGCTGGGCATCCCAGGCCGCTACGACTTCATGGCTGCGTGCAATGCCGAGCGCGTCGGCCAGCTGCAGGTTCATCAATACGGTATGAGTGTTGATGTTGTCGAACAGCACGGTTTGCGATAACACTAATTTTTTCCATAGGTGCTTGCCGCCTTTTTCTGCCAATCCTATGCTGCGGCTTGCGGCAATTCGGGCGTACAGCGTGGCGCGGTCGGACGGCAATGACGACAGCGCAACATCATAGCGCCGTGCTATTTGCCGTAGCAGGCGCAGGTGGCTGCGCCAATCAGGACGCTCGGCGACAACGAGTACCTGATCGATATCCGGGTTGGCAGACAGCACGCCCGCAGTGGATTCAAACACCAACACGTCAATCTTTGCCTCCGGCAATGCCAGGCGCAGTGAACGTATCAGCGGTGTGGCCAGCAACACATCGCCGATGCGACGGGTATTGATCACCAGGATACGCGATGTTTTTTTTAGTTGCTTGATGCTATGCATCTTAATATATGGGTGCCTTAGACTTTGCGCATCGCATAGAGGATTACGTCACCGTAGAATGGAATTTCACCCCGCATGTGTAGGGGAAGGGTACTAACCAACATCGGGCGTATCAATTCTTTAAACCAGGACTTCCCTGATAATTCGTTAACATCAATTGCAATTATTTCCAGCCCAGCTTGCTTGGCAGCACCGTGAAAAAAAATCATATCAATCGGGAGTAAATGTCCGGAGTCTTTAGAGTCGCCTCCTTGTGGGCCGAAGAAGCGATGGTATCCCCTTGCCAAGACATATCTTCTAGAACGAAAACTATCTACATTAGGGGTGGAAAGAAAAACCCAACCCCCCGGCTTCACTACGCGCATGCACTCGCGTAAAAAAGCGCGTGGGTTTTCTAAGTGTTCAATGCCTTCAATGGTTACAAGAGCATCAAATTTTTCAGAGTCGAAGGGTAAGCCCAAATTTGCATCAGCCAAAATTCTCCTGGCAGACTCAAATTGAAAAGGTTTAACCGCCTCAATATCCATCGCTGTTACCTGCATGCCCGCTTGGGCAAGACGGCTGGAAAAAAGGCCAGCTCCACAGGGCATATCCAAAATGGCCATCCCCTGTAAAGCACCTAAGTGATGCTGAATCATTTCAAACATTCGATTATGTGTATTGTGTGCTGCAGCATGTTCCGGCCAACTCACTTCATTATCCACGGGTACTCCTAATTTTCTCAAAGTAAATTTTTGATTTGTGTGTAGCCATTCCTATTGCCCATGCAGCAAACAAGCCTTCGGCATGATCAAGGAAAAATGAATTGAATAAATTTCCAACCACCAAGGCAATCCAGATACCCCACGCCAGTTGTCGAGAAGATGGGTCAGTAATTAAAACAATTTGCTTTGCCATTACGCCTAATAGTCCAACGAATAATATTAACCCCATCATCCCAAGTTGTGCAGTAAACAACAAATATTGATTGTGCGGATTATTTGATGTGGGCATCCCTGATCCTGCGACGATGGCGTCATAGGCCGCAGGAAATCCTTCGGTACCGACACCCCACAAGGGATGTCCCGCGATAATAGCCAAGGTATTTAAATAATAATCCAGTCGCGTGCCGACCGATGAACCAGTGTCGCCGCGCACTCCTGATTGCCATGCGCGCATCTCGGCATACGCCATTTCCCAACGGGTGCTAAAGTGATCAACAAAGTAGAACAAAGCGAGCCCTGCGGCTATCATGGCCGCCATGCCGATCATCATATAACGCCATTTCACTTGGCCTGCGGCCAGATAGATCAGCATCAATACCAGAACCATTTGCCCGGTCCGTCCGGGCACCATAAATAGCACATTTGCCGCCCCCAATAATGCCAGCGCCAGCCAAAGTCTTGCGGCAGATGGCTGTATAGCTTTTGTGGCATTAACCACAGCGAACAACACCAGTATCGCCATGAAATAATTATGGGTAATGGAAAGTTTGAACACGACCGGATAGGCTGCGCTAGCCGAAGGAAACCATGATCCCGGCACCACGCCCGCAAATAATCCCACGGACAACACCAGCACCAAACCCATGGATAACAGAAAGCCGTGCGCGGCGTGCCGCTTCCACACCGGGTCGGACAAAGCCCAGATAAAAATCGGCACAAAAGCTAGGTCAGTATATTTACCCAGATATTTAAGCGACTCCCGACCTTCACCATAAAAATTTCCGCACACCAAAGCCAGGAAAAGAAACATCGCAGCGCGGGCAACCGGGGCTTGCCAGGCAATCCGTGCGACCTCCTTCAGATGACCGCCAAACACCACGGCCAGCAATAAAATTAGCATCAGCAAATTGTCCATTGCTGTGGATATCGGCAGCGACACTCCGATGCCTACCACTGACCACCTGGCGATCCTTAAACTGGCATTACGATACATATCCAAGTCAACCTACCCGTGCCTGCACAATTAACGATAAAATTTGCTCGGTATTCCTGTTCACTGCAAAGCGTGATGTTACTGCGAGCCGACCCGCAGCGGCACGCTGGCGTGCCAGTTCAGGGTTTTCCAATATTTCTGCCAGCGCGTTTTGCCACGCCAGGATATTCCCCGGCTGCACCAGCCAGCCGGTTACACCATGCTCTATGGTTTCCGGAATGCCATCAACATCATTCGCCACGACCGGCACTTGCAAGGCCAACGCTTCTATCTGTGCCATACCCAAAGGCTCTGCGGTAGAAGGTAACACCACGGCATCAGCATGGCCCAGCAAAGGCGCAATATTGTTCAGCATTCCGGCCAGATACACATGCTCGGACAAATCCAGCTGGCGGATCTGTGCTTCAATGTCAGAGCGCAACTCGCCCTCCCCTGCCATTACGCAACGAATGTGGGGATAGCGCACCCGCAAGCCGGCTATCACTTGCAGCATGAACAAATGGCCTTTCTCTGGCCGCATCATTGCAGCCTGTACCAGCAGCGGGCCGGGATGAGTGGAAAGCCATGCCGCAAGATCTGCAGGGAGTGGCTTTTTTGCATCGCTTTTTATCGTATCAAAAGCAATGCCGGGGTAAACGATATGGATACGCTCAGCTGCAATTGCCGGATTGGCCAAAATTTTCCGGCGCAGCGCAGCGCTGGGCACCATGGTCAAATCAACCATGTGGTTATAGGGAAATGACCCCGGAGTATCCGGCTGGTAAGTCCGCGAGCGCAAGATCACCGGGCGCTTCCGCAGCAGCCTTCCAGCCAGCGCGCAGACATTGCTGTCATGGCCGCTATGGCAAATAATGGCATCGGGCTGAAAATTGAGCAGGCATTTTCTCACCTGCCAAATGCTGGGAAGATGCAGGCTGTTGCGGAATGGGACTGTCGTCATCGGCAGTTGCAGTTGCTGGGCTTTGACTGCAATTCTGGCGTGCGACCGGCACAACAGTTGGGTGGTTATTCCGCGTGCATTTAAGGCCTGCATTTGCTGCAACAATTGCAATTCCTGGCCGCCAAGATTGACGGAGCTTTCGCTGAATAGAATGCGTGCAATCAAGCCGGTTTCCTGCAATTAGCTCTTTCGGGTAAGCAGCATCAGCTTTAAATAGCGGTAATAGGTTTCTTCAGCGTTGGAAACAGCCAGCATGAATCCCTCCCGCCCATCCAGAAATCCTGCGCGAATAAAGTAAGTGCGGAAAAATGTCCAGGCGCCATGGCCGATTGCAGTGGCCAGCGTGGCACGCTTTCCGCGTGCCGCCATCATCTCGGCGCCTGCACTGGAATAGCTGTTGATTTTTTTCAGCAGCTGATCGAGGTTACGCAAGGTCTCATGCAGCAACGGTAGTCGCAAACTTCCCAGTGGGCCATCCACTATTAACCGCTCGTGCACCAGATCATCGGAAAAATGTGCGGCGCCACGCTTGAACAAGCGCGTCACATAATCGGGCGACCAGCCCGAGTGGTGCATGAACCGTCCACAATAGCTGGATAAACGGGGGAGGCGATAGGCAACATGACTGTTGGCCGTGTTCAGCACGCTCTCGATTTCCTGGCGCAATTCAGCAGTCACCCATTCATCCGCATCCAGCGACAGTATCCATTCTCCCTGGGCCAGCGCCAGCACCCGATTTTTTTGCGGGCCAAAGCCCGGCCAGTCGGTGGCCACTTCGACCCGCGCACCCAGTGTGCGACAAATGTTGACCGTATCATCTTCGCTGCCCGAATCCAGCACGACGATTTCATCAGCCCATGCTACAGATTTCAGACAGCGCGCTATCATCGTCGCCTCGTTTTTAGCGATGATGATTACCGAAAGCTTCATGCGGACACCTTGGAGGAAACATATTCCGGCAGCCATTTCCTTAACGCGTCCTTGACCTCTGCGTCGCTGGGCATACCATCGGCGTTAACCCAAACTAGCAAATCCTTGAGCCAGGCTTCATCCACATTGCGCGCCTGCGCGATGCGCAGCTTGGGATGGGGAGTAGGCAACGTGCTTTCACTATCGGCGAGTAATTCTTCATACAGTTTCTCGCCTGGCCGGAGTCCGGTAAATTCTATTTTTATTTCTTCCTCGCTTAATCCGGAAAGCCGGATCAGGTCTTTCGCCAGATCCACAATTTTTACCGGGTCGCCCATGTCGAGTACAAATATTTCGCCGCCTGTGCTCATCAACCCGGCCTGCAATACCAGTTGCACTGCTTCGGGAATGGACATGAAATAGCGCGTGATGTCCGGATGCGTGACAGTGATCGGCCCCCCCTTGGCGATCTGTTCGCGAAATTTCGGGATGACACTGCCGGTGCTGCCCAGCACATTGCCAAAGCGCACAATCACAAAACGCGTGCCAGTAGTCTGTTGCAGGCCCTGGCACACCATCTCGGCCAGGCGCTTGCTGGCCCCCATGACATTGGTCGGGTTGACTGCCTTGTCAGTGGAAATAAATACAAACTGCGCACCGCCATGGCGTTGCGCTGCACTGGCGACCGACCACGTACCCAGCACGTTATTGCAAATTGCCTGCCAGACATTTTGCTGTTCCATCAATGGAACATGCTTGTATGCCGCCGCGTGAAAAACCACAGCAGGTTTATATGCCGCGAACACCTCGTCCAGCCGCGCATCATCGCGCACATTGCCTATCAGGCACGCTATTTCAAGGCCGGGATACTTTTCCGAAAGTTCCTGTTCCATGCTGTATAGCGAAAATTCACTTAATTCGAACAGCACCAGTGTGCGCGGCTGGAAGCGCGCTATCTGGCGGCACAGCTCGGAGCCGATTGAGCCACCAGCGCCCGTTACCAGTACCGTTTTTCCGCTGAGCAGAGTATGCAACCCGGCATTATCCAGTTGCACCGGGTCACGGCCCAGCAAGTCGTCCAGCTCGACCGCGCGCAATTGCGAAATGGCGACACGTCCGCTGAGCAGGTCGTCGAACGAGGGCACAGTCAGCACCTTGACTCCGGCCTGGTTGCATAAATCAATTGTGCGTTTGCGCACCTGATGGGTAGCCGACGGCATTGCAATAATCGCCTGGCCCACATTCAGCTGTTGCGCCCAGTGCGGCAATGAATCGAGCGCGCCCAATATGCGGATGCCATTAATGATAAGCCCGCGTTTATCGGGCGCATCATCGAGAAAACCTACCAGACGCCATTCTCGGCTGCGCGCTAATTCTTTGGATAAGCCCACGGCCGCATCTCCGGCACCTAAAACCAATACTGGCTCCCCTAGCAATTTTATGTCTCGATATAAGCCTTGCTCTTTTCGCAGCCGGTAAATCAAGCGACTGCCGCCCATAATCAGCATCAACAGTAGTGGGTTGATCACCATCACTGATCTTGGGACCACCGCGTTGACACGGAACATCCACAATACCAATGGAATAAGCGCAGCGGCGGTCAGCACCGCCAGAAAAATCCGGCGCAGATCGGCCACGCTGGCATAACGCCACAACCCCCGATATAAACCAAAGCTCCAGAACACCAGGCTTTGCAAAGGCGCGACCCACACCAGCGTGCGCAACATCTCATCAATGAAATGGGGCGGGGGTTCAAAATTGAAGCGCAACAGGTAAGCCATGCTCCAGGCAAACATCGCCGCTAAAAAATCATGCAGCATGGCCAGTGGTTTGCGCAAATCCTGCCTAGCCATGTTGCCCCCGCTGAAATATCGCCCAACGGCGGTCCAGCCACAGCATGAGCACCGCATAGATGCCCGACCATATCAAAAATAGTGGCCAAGGGAATTGTTCAGATTGGCGCAAGCCCCAGATAGCGGATGCACCCGATGCAAACATCAAGACATAGCCCAGCACTGCGGTGTTGCGGTGTCCCCATCCAATGCGCACCAAGCGCTGGTAATAATGCTCGCGGTGCGCCGTCTGGATTTTTTCGCGCCTGAGCGTGCGCTTGATCAGCGTAACGCTGGCATCGGCAATGAACGGCGAAAATACCAGCAGTGGAAACCAGCCCGGCCAGTGTGCCTGTTGCCAGCCCCATATCCCCATTGCCGCGGCCAAAAAGCCCAATGGTATCGAGCCGGCATCCCCCATGAATACTTTGGCGGGATGAAAGTTGTAATATAAAAATCCTAACGCTGCCGCGCCTATCGAAAAATTCAACATCGCCTGCGTATCATCGCCATGCATTAACGCAGCCAGGCCATACATCGTGAAGCCGAAGAATGCCATTCCACCGGCCAGACCATCTGATCCATCCATAAAATTATATAAATTGGTCATCCAGATTACGCACACTACAGCCATCAAGGCCAGCACTATGCCTTGGGCCAGCAAGCCAGAACCCGTTACCAGAATAACTGCTGCAACGGTATGCGCCAGTAGACGCTGCTTTACCGGCAGGCCGCGCATGTCATCCACCAGCGAAACAGCAAATAGCATCAGCAGCGGCACTACCACCCACCACGCCAACGATAAAATCATCAATGCCCAGGCCGATAAGATACCTGCCAGCAGTGCCACACCGCCTATGCGCGGGACAGGCTCGGTGTGCAGCGAGCGGTCATTGGGTACGTCCTGAATTTGCTTGCCGGTTTTGCCATATACCAGAATCGTTGCGATCAACAAGGTAACCAGCGCGGCAATCATCGGGGAGTAATGGCTCATAAGTGGGTGGCGCTATACCAGTCTGCGGTGGCTTGCAAGCCTTGTTGCAATGAATACGGCGGTCGCCAATTCAAATCGCGCCGCATTTTATCACTATCGACCTGCAGCGAACCCAGCACGCGTTCGGCCTGTGCAGATTTTCCGGCCATTGTTGCAGCCAACCTTAGCAGCGACGATGGGCAAGGAAACAGCCGCGCAGGCACACCCAAAGCAGCCGCCAGGCGGCGCAACAAATCAGGCGTGGATATATCTTCCCCGTCACTCACCAGATAAGTTTGCCCCGCTGCGGCAGGGTGGGTGGCGCAGGTAATCAGCGCATCCACCAAATTACCCACATACAATAAACTGCGCCGGTTATTCACAGAAGCGAGTGGCAACGGAATGCCCTTGCCAACCACTTTCAGCAGTTGCAGGAAATTGCCTTTTACCCCGGCCCCATAAACCAGTGGCGGCCGTACTATCACCACTTCCAGACCGGTTTGTTGCGCGATGCGGTGGAGAGCCTGCTCCGCTTCCCGCTTTGACTGGCCGTAGGGATCTTGCGGGTTGGGGGTGGCTGTTTCGGAAAAATATTTAGCATTGCTCTCGCCACGGGATGGGGTGTTTTCGCCATTCACTTTGACCGAACTGACATACACCAGCCGCTTTACTCCGGCGTGCGCTGCTTGCTGTGCCAGGTTTGCAGTTCCATCGCGATTGACGCGGCGGAATTCCGTCAGGGGGTCGGCAGCGGCGTCTTTCATTACATGAACGCGGGCAGCAAGGTGGATTATTACGCTGACTCCTGTTAACGCATGTGACCAATCTGTTTCATTATTGATGTCACCGATAATTATATCGTCCATGCCCGCTTGCGCTTGACGGACAGAACGCAGTACCCCCCGCGTATGCCATCCTTGCTTCAGTATCGCAGCACACAACGGTTGGCCGACAAATCCGTTGGCTCCGGTGACCATGGTTCGCAGCGGATCTGTTAATGCCGTAACGCTGTTATTTCCTTCGATCACATATCGCCCGCAATTTCACGATATATATTTGCATATGCATTTCCCAGTGCATCGCCCGAAAATAGCCGTTCATACCTGGCACGTGCGGCCAGCCCCATACTGTCTGCCAAGACTTGGTCCTTTAATAAAACCGTCATCGCATGGGCCAGAGCCGCAGCGTTTTCCGGAGGAATGACGATGCCGCTTTCCTCATGAAAGTTCACGAATGAAGTGCCGGTGCCAATTTCACACGAGATCTGAGGCCGCTTGAACATGCCGGCCTCCACTAAAACCATACCGAATGCTTCAGATCGTAGATGGGATGGCAATATCAAGGCTCGGCATGATTGCAATAAGGCAACTTTTTCTTTGTCCGATATTTGTCCGGCAAAAATAACATTTTTTGTGCCCAGCTGGGCAGTCAGCTCTTTCAACTTTCTATCTTCCGGACCCGAGCCGGCAATGACCACCTTGGCATTTACTTCGGACGCGGCACGTATTAGCGTATGCAATCCCTTGTAATAGCGTAAGACACCGATGAATAAAAAATACGGTTCATTACGTTCTATTCCCAAACGATTAAATACCTCCTCATCCCTTTCCATGGAATATGACTCCTCCACTATTCCAAACGGAATCACACGCACGTGGTCACGAATAGCAGGATGGGAAAGGACCGGGCTGGTGCGTGCATAGGCGGGTGATGATGCGACTATGATCTTCATTGCTTTCAATGTTCGCCACATTAACGGTGCGTAAATCGCACCGAGAAATTTTTGTCGGATGACATCCGAGTGATACGTCATCATAGCCGGAATCCGAGGCTGGGCGATTGCGTGGAGAACATCAACAAATGGCCAGGGGAAATGATAGTGAACAACATTGGAATCTTCGCACGCCCGGGCAAACTCCCTGAAGGCATCCACGCCCCCCAAATCACATGACGCGGGTGCTGCCCAAGAGCGTACTCGCATCACCTGCCCTTCTGGCCTGGTGATTAGTGGAGGCACCGGGTTGGGCGATAACGTAAAAATTTTAGTCTGAATATCGCGGGCGCGGGCCGAGTACGCAATTTGCCGGATAGCCTCCTGCAGCCCGCCAGGCTGGTCCGGAAAGTAGGTGCGATAAACCTGTAATATCCGCAACTGCCTATTCACTTCGCTGTCCGTCCGGCTTATCTGCTAATCGGACCCTGAAGTTGAAATTGAAAGTTGCGAGTTTGATATTAACAGTATATTTTTTTATTAGCATGGTTTGAACGATAGCAAAGGGCGGTGAATTTTGGAGCCGTATTTCGGTTATTTTATGCCGCTTTATTTTTTATTAATCGCAGACCTAGACTGTTCACCAAGTGCCAGCGGCCAATCAGAATTTTAATAAAACCACGTCTGTAAGTTGGGGTTGCATTGTTCGTGTGCCTGCGATATCCCATTAAAGGAATGTCCAGGAAAGCGCAGGTTCCATAAATCGAGTTAACACATCCAATCCACACATCATGCATGGGAATATTTTTGGGGAACGGCAAAATTTTATCTACGAGTGATCGCCGAAAGGCCATTGTACAACCCAGATATTTATTTTTAATGATGTTATGCCAGAGGCCGGAGGAAAAGCCCCCGCGGCTCTCTAGAAAAGATTTGGCCATCACTTCGTCACCTTCATCGATTATGGTGGCATCACTCAAAACAAGGGTCACTTCCGGGTGACGGTTAAAAGCCTCCAGGAACCTGGCCACCTTTTCCGGGTGCCATATATCGTCCTGGTCACTTAGAAATATAACCTCCCCGGAAGCCAGGCTTATAGCCCGTTCAAATGTTCGAACTATCCCCTGGTTGGACTGATTGCGGTAAACCTTTATGCGTTGATCGCCCATAGCACCCACAATGCCAAGAGTTGCATCAGTGGAGTGGTCATCTACCAGAATGACTTCGTCGGTAGAAGCAATTTGGCACAGAATGCTTCGAAGCTGACGTTCAATATAAATAGAGCCATTATAGGTCGCCATACAGATAGAGATCATTGGAGGCGCACAGAAACGATAACAGTCATCGCCATCAAAAAGAAGCTTATTGGTTGATTAATAGAAGCTATCCCATATTCGGACCTGATCGTCATCATTTAATGCGCTTAGCCCCTAAAACACCCTTATCATCCTCACACAATTTCCAAATTAGGCAATGGAAATACTAGTTTTGCGTGCTTCCACTGCCGGTTGGCCAAAAAAAACTTTTTAAAATGCCAAGGAAGGACAATCAAATAATCTGGTTCATTTGTTAGTAAATCATTTTCTGGGACAATAGGTATCCATGTCCCCGGAGTAAAGCATCCATATTTTTCGGCATTTACTTCACCGACAAAAGTAATCTCATTTTCAGTTACCCCGCAATATTGCAACAGTACATTTCCCTTCGTTGAAGCACCCAACGCCGCTATCACTTTACCCTCAGCATGAGCAGCTTTAATGAAATCCAACAAATCGCGCTTTGTGGTAGCAACACGTTTTGCAAAGGCGTGATAAGGGGCAAGTGAGTCTAATCCCAAGGCGTGCTCTTTATTCAAGATTTTTTGCACTTCAGGAAGCACGCTTTCATTTCCAAGGGCCTTTGCCACGGTAATTGAGAAGCTTCCACCATTTATTTCGTTGAATTCCACGTCAATAATTTTGAATCCAACGCGGTCCGCCATCCATTTAATTTGCCGCAGTGCATAATATTCAAGGTGCTCGTGGCAGGCCGTATCGTAGGAATTCATTTCAAGCATGGTTGGCATATAGCTTTGTTCGAATATCCATATCCCGTCATCTGCCAGCACATCATAAATTTCCTGCATGAAGGCCATCGGAGCTTCTAGATCGTAGAACATTGAAAATGAAGTAACGATCTTTGCTTTTTTTCCAGGGAATTTGTCTTGTAACAACTTTGACGAAAAAAATTCTGGAATCAGTTGAATATGCGAAGGGTAATATTTGTGAAATTTAACACCGGTCGGATCAATCCCGACTAGCACTGGTCCCGCAATAGGATATGCCTGCAACGTCGTACTGTCATTGCTGCCGATATCCACCACCAGATCGCCGTCCTTCAGCGTAACCAGCCCAAGAATTTTCTTCACCTTGTCGTTTAGATGCGCCACCATGCTGGCATTCAGGCCGGAGCGATAGCCATAATTCACACCATACATTTCCTCCAAGTCGTAGGAATGCTCCAGTTGCAACAACCCACATACCTTATCGCCACCCACGCACTTCACCAACCGCAAAGGGCCGGCCGTTACTTTCGCGCCCTTCTTGCGGAGGAATACCCCGGTCAACATTTGCTCACCTAAATCCAGCACACATTCCAAGTGTTTATTGCCGCAAATCCTGCACTGTTCAACTTTTTTATATGTCATAGTAGCCTTTTATAATTCACTTGATATTATTGCCGAGCATTTGCAAATCGGCTTCAACCATCATATTTACCAACTTAGCAAAACTTACTTGCGGCTCCCAGCCCAAAGCCTGCTTTGCTTTCTGGGCGTTTCCTACCAACAATACTGGCTCTGAAGGACGGAAGATGGATGAATCCTCCTGCACATACTTCCGGTAGTCCAGCCCCAAATAGCCAAATGCACACTCACAGAATTCACGTACAGTATGCGTTTCTCCAGTTGCTATTACATAATCATCTGGTCGGGGTTGTTGCAGCATCAGCCACATGGCACGTACATAATCGCCGGCAAATCCCCAATCCCGTCTCGTATCAAGATTGCCAAGATTAAGCTCTTGAGTTAGCCCAAGCTTAATCTTTGCAGCTTCATGAGTAATTTTCCTCGTCACAAAGCTCAGGCCTCGGCGCGGGCTTTCATGGTTAAACAAAATGGCCGAACATGCAAAAAACCCATAACGCTGACGATAAATCCGAATCATGGAATCTGCATAGAGCTTGGCCGCGCCATAGGGACTGCGCGGGTTAGTCGGTGTACATTCTGTCTGAGGACTTTCAACAGACTCGCCAAAAATCTCTCTGCTCGATGCCTGACAGAATCTTATTGGGATGTCCACCTCGCGTATGGCTTCCAGCATACGCGCCACCGCCAAGCCATTCACCTCGCCGATTCCAACTGGATCGTCATACATTCCTGTCCCGGTAGAATAGGCAGCGAAATTGTACAGTTCCGTAGGCTGGCAGTGCCTCAAGGCCATCACCATACTATGTTGGTCGAGCATGTTCCATTCGACTAATTCGACCTTATTTTCCAAGGCAGGAGGAAGCAAACCTGCTGCTCTCTTCACATCCCGTACAGCACCGATAATACGATAATCTTTAGTCAGCAACAGCTCAGCCAAATAGGTGCCATCCTGACCAGCCAAGCCGGTAATGAGCGCTGATTTCATCGAGTTGCTGTCCGAATACGTTCAATATGATGTTCCAGTTCGATTGCACTGCGCCTCCATGAGAAGTGCTCGGCTACAAATTTTCTTCCTTCATCAGAAAATTGACGCCAATCCTTACCGTTCAAAAGCGAAACTACTCGATTGGCAAACTGAACTGGTTCATCTTCTATCCACATACCTCGCCCAGAACCACCACCAATACCACTACTTCCCACGTGTGTAGTTACTATGGGCGTACCCCATGATAAAGCCTCGAGAATTTTTGTCTGAACACCAATTTTTAACCTGACAGGACAAATACTTACTTTTGCGCGCTGTAAATACACTGACATATCATCTACTCTACCTGTAAGAATAACGTGCTTCCCAAATTTGGCTGCAGCCTTACGAATTCGAGCATCAGGTTTATCACCAACTATCCACAGTGTTGCCAACGAATATTCTTTCAATATTAGCGGAAAAACATTTCTTAGAAAAAATAGAGCACCGTCAATATTTGGAGGATGGAACATATTCCCAGTAAAAACAACCATCCCGTTAGTACGATCTTCGTAGGGCCAAATTTCCTCCTGATTTCTCTGGCAAATTCCGTAGGGCACATAACCAAGATTGTCATATCCCCCCTGCTTGTGCATATCCCTCAAGTCAGCTTCTGACAATAAAAGCACCTTTGCCATCTTCGGGAGAAACAAATGTTCATATCGAGCTGTCAGTCGTGCATAAATAATAAATTTTAATTTTTGCCAAAAAGGCACATTCAGCTTGGCCATACGATACAGTTGTATTGATTGGGGGTCTTCGATATTGACGAGCGCCTTTTTATAGCAGGACGCCGGACAATATTGAATTGAACTCATCGCGTACAATATAACCGCATCGAATTTCCCACTTTCACACAATGTGCTTACTCGTTTATTCATTTCATGTGACATGTGCGCAGTAACAAACGCAGGTACTCCTTGTAACATGCCAATAATATAATGCAGAAGTGTGACAAACCGCGATTTGGTCTTCCGAGTAACAAGGTCTACTTGATCAACGAATTCAGCAAGATTATGATTTTCATTTGGGGCGCCAAGGAAAATTAAATGAATCGAATGGTTTTTAGATAGTTCCTTAATATTATTATAAGCAAGTATCGCGCTACCCGTCCGAGGAGGGAAAGGGCAGGGGTGGCCCATTACCACTAACAATCTCATTCCGTAATCTTTCGCAGCGATTTTTTTAAAAAATATAGCGCCTTGAGTACAGAAGGTTGGGCCAGATTGAAAAGAGTATGCTTCATCCAATTCCCAAGCGTCGGATCGGCATAATGCATCCTGACAAGAGACTTTAGCGTTTCAATATTTTCTTTCTCTGGATATAGGGTAGTCCTTAGCTTTGCGAACAACAAAGTATGCAAAGGGGTGTCGCGCTGTAGAACCCGTCTAATATGGAAAGCTTCTTCGGAATGCTTTCCAAAAACAGCTTCACTAATATGTTGAAAATTCTCTATGCCAATTCTGCAGCGATTAACTGTACTACCGTTAGAGAACGAGTCGTTTCCCTCTCGCTTGTAAAGAAGTGTCTCCCCCAAGTATTTTATTGTAATTCCCTTAGAAAACATGCTCAACAGCCGCCCAGCAACAATCCAGCAGGTACTACGAAATGATTCGGGTATGTCTGCGCTATCCCAGATTTCCTTCTTAAATATCGGCCCAGCTAAAAAGCTAAAGAATGCCTCACTGGTTCTTGCCAAACGAAAATACTCTCTTCTTTGCGAATCATCGCCAAGGTTGAATAGCCTAGGATAAGAAATATTGTTAAATGGCGGGTGTTCTTTCATAGGCTTCATCTCTAAAGTACACAAGACATGCTCGCAAAGATAAACATCTTCGTTTGTTTTAATGGCCTCAAGTACCTTGTCTATCGCACCTGGCAACATGATGTCATCAGCAGAAAACAACCAGCAGTATTGTCCCTGCGCCAAGCTAACAACTCTCTCAATATCTCTATCAATTCCGCCACGGAAACTTTGGCAATGATAGGTTAGCTGTTTGTAATCACGCTGCCTGGTTGCTACTACATCGGCAGTATCATCTGTTGAGCCGCCATCCAGAACGATCACCTCAACTTCTGAGGTAACCTGTGGCAACAGGCTATCCAGTGTTTGGCCAATAAATTTGCCGAAGTTGTAAGTTGGGATGCAAATTGATAGGGTAATCATTAGTCAATAAATTGATTTAGAAAAGATCAGGGTGTACTGTTACCCGGTAGAGCCAGCCAATATCAAAAGCTCTGCTCATTTAGATTTCGTGAAGCTATTTGACAGAAAGCGTTTAACTCTCAGCACCCCCGGTATTTTTCTAATGTTATTTTTTGCCCTTGTTTTAAACGCGACCCAGTAATATTTGCTTCTACTGTACGAATTTACTAGATTTGCGTTTGTTTTATGCGCATACCAATCGTTTACTCCGGTACGCATAAAGCGGAGGTATCCAAACCTCTTTAAATAATTACTTACATCAGCATTGTCAAAATTTGAGTTATCTTCAACCAGAATAACCGTGGGCTTCCATCGTTCGAGGGAAAAGCCTTTGAGTACTTCAAGTTCGTGCCCTTCGACGTCTACAGAAATAAAATCAATCGCACGGCCAATCTTCAAGCTATCCAAAATTTCGTTTAATGGCCTCGTTTTGACTTGTACTTCACTGTAGGTAAAACCATATGACTTGATTTTATTTAACGCCTCTTCTGCTGAGTTGATCGTGGATACCCCGTGAGCTCTCTCAGCACCCTCTGCTACAAAGAGCGAAGTCTCTCCATTTTTATCTGATGCTGCAACTTCTATTAATGTCGAACTTCGTGCAGCTCGAATCATTCTGCATAAATCAGGATTTGGCTCTATCAAAATACAATTCCAGCCGATATTTTCAAAGTACATTGTGTTGCTGTCATTGATGCCATCATTGGCACCAACTTCGATACACAACCCCTCGGTTTTTCGATTGAAAATTTCAGCAAGAATCTTGTCTTCTCCAAACTGGGAATAGTACATTTCGTTACCCCTTATTTTTCTACCCTAAAAGTACTGTCGCGCTCCCCCATTAATTTTTCCAACCAACCTTATGAAGCAAGACAGCCTGAAGTGCTTTGGGCATTGCCACAAATGAAAGTATGGCTGCTATCAGAGCCAGAAGACCCGCATATATTAATTTCAAGCTAGACGGATACCCTGAATCCTGAATTACGTAAAGTCCAATAAACCCCACCACGATCGACAAACCAAGCGGAATAGCGACATCCTGCAAGAGCCAAATCATGCCAATCCCTTTTAGTAATTTCTGATGCGTAAGCCATGTCCCAAGCAATATATAAAGTACATGCAGTACAAGCCATGCCATAGCCCCGCCTAATGCGCCAAATTTCAGTGATAAAAAAATAGTTAGCGGAACTAAAACAACCATCAATATGGCATTAATTATTAAAGGTAATCGTGTCATTCCATAAGCCAATTGCAGGGCATACGGGAAAAACATGACCCCGTGCAGAGCTGAGCCTATTACCAGTACCGAAATAACTGGGGCAACTCTTAGCGCTATATCTGTATTACCTGTCCAGATATATACCAAGTCCTCAGGAAAAACGGTAAGCACCATCGCAATCGGGAAAAGCGCAGTTGCAAGAAGACGTGTTCCCCATCGATATAAATCAGTTAATTTCTCGGTCTCGCCAATAACAACAAGCGCAGATAAGCGAGGATAGATTGCGTTGAACATCGGCATGATCAGGATATACAATCCGCTCGCTACAACCGTAGCAAGCATGTAACGCCCAAATTCCTCTAATCCAAGAGTCTTACTCAGAATCACTTTATCCAGCTGGCTGAATGCAGTCGCGGACAAAGCTACGCCACTCATGCCCACTGAAAAGCGCCATATGCTTTTCAGTTTATTAACATCAAACCGAGCATCCAGCAGTCGCCCTATAACTCGCCAGGCGGCCCAGCGTATGGTGATCGCATAAACAAGCCCTACGCAGGCTTGCCAGATGAAGAATGCCTCTATCGTTGGCGAGACAAGCGCGAGCACCGCCACCGCGCCCAAACTTCCGGTCGTTACCATGACCATATTGATTCCGCTTGATACCGTCAAGCGTTGCGCCCCAATCAATGCCCCTTGATACAAACTGATTGGCCAGCGGCAAGCCACCACTAATCCCATCATCATCACGGCGTGCGAAATTGTTTGCGGTGAAAGTTGTTTGGATTGCAGCCAGTATTCTGCAATCAATGGCGCAAGTGCCAACATCAATAGGCCAATCATTAGAGCCACGCCCCAGTAAACAACCGCGAGGGTATGCAGCAGTTTGCCTACTTCTTGCAAATTTCCAGACGCCGAGCAACGAGCCGTTTCACGGTTAATCGTTGGGGACAATCCCATATCCAATAGACTAAGTACAGCTTGAGTTGTCACAAAGAAACCGATCAAACCATAGGCTTCTATTCCCAGATATTTGATGTAGTAAGGAACAACTGCCAATCCAACAAGTGCCGACAATATTGAATTAGCGAAACCTGCCAATAGATTACGGTGTAACCTCAAGCGAATTTACTCATGATAGGTATTCGTGTAATAACCGTGTCTTTTAACCAGCTCATCGCGCTGAGCCGTTTTGAGATCTTCCTGTACCATTTCAGAGACCAGTTCCTGGAATGTGGTTTTTGGTTGCCAGCCCAGTTTTGCTTTCGCTTTAGAAGCATCGCCGAGTAGCGTTTCTACCTCAGTTGGACGAAAATATCGTGGGTCGACCGATACAATACAATTCCCCTGGGGATCGAAACCTTTTTCATCTACCCCCTTGCCCTCCCAACGAATATAAATTCCTAGCTCTTTTGCGGCCACGTTAACAAAATCCCGCACGCTATATTGCACTCCGCTCGCAATTACAAAATCTTCTGGCTTTTCTTGTTGCAACATCAACCACTGGACTTCAACGTAGTCCCGTGCGTGTCCCCAATCTCTCTGCGCGTCCAAGTTCCCTAGATAGAGTCGTTTCTGTAAGCCCAGCTTAATACGGGTCAATGCACGAGTAATTTTCCGCGTTACAAAATTCTCTCCACGAACCGGTGACTCATGATTGAACAGAATGCCATTACAGGCATACATGCCATATGCCTCACGGTAATTAATGGTGATCCAGTAGGCATAAAGCTTGGCCACCGCATACGGCGAGCGCGGATAGAATGGAGTCGTTTCTCTTTGAGGGGTTTCTTGGACAAGCCCATACAGTTCGGATGTAGATGCTTGATAAAAACGTGTTTTTTTCTCCAAGCCCAGAATGCGCATAGCCTCCAGAACACGCAATGTGCCCAACGCGTCGGAATTAGCCGTATATTCTGGCTCTTCGAAGGACACAGCCACGTGGCTTTGAGCAGCCAAGTTATAAATTTCATCCGGCTGCACCTGTTGAATGATTCTGATCAAGCTGCTGGAATCAGTTAGATCACCGTGATGCAAAAAAAAGCGCACGTCATCTTCATGGGGATCCCTGTATAGATGATCAATTCGTGCGGTGTTAAAGGATGACGCGCGGCGTTTGACACCGTGCACGATATAACCCTTGTTAAGCAAAAATTCGGATAGATAAGCACCATCCTGGCCGGTAACACCGGTGATTAACGCAACTTTTTTTGTGGAGGTCATTTGGGCACCCTGCAATTACGGCGATCGACCGTAGTTATCTTCGTATCGTTGAATATCATCTTCACCGAGATAATTTCCGACCTGGATTTCCACAATATGCAGCGGTTCGGTACCGCGATTTTCCAGACGGTGCTTGGTGCCTATCGGTATATAGGTGCTTTGGTTTTTCTGCACGGTAATGATTTCTTCGCCGTTGGTAACGGTTGCAGTGCCCGATACCACCACCCAATGTTCAGACCGCTGGCGATGGCTTTGCAGGCTGAGCCGCCCGCCGGGAGCGACTTCTATGCGCTTGATCTTGAAACCGTCCGGGTCTTCTTCCAGCACGGTGTAACTGCCCCACGGACGGTTGACCTTGGCATGAAAGACGTGTTCGGTTGAGCCGCGCTGCTGCAGGCTGTCCACCACCTCGCGCACGCGTTGAGTCTGGTCGCTATTTGAAATCAGCACCGCATCGGCTGTTTCGATCACGCACAGATTTTCCACGCCGATCGCGGCCACTAACCTTTTTTCAGCGCGGATCAAATTATTTTTGCAATCCACTGCGATGACGTTGCCATGAATCACATTGCCATTGCTATCCTTGGCGCCGATCTCCTGCACCGCCTGCCAGCTGCCGACATCATTCCACCCTATATCGCAAGGAATAAGAGAAACGTGGCTGGATTTTTCCAGCACGCCGTAATCGATGGAAATGCTGGGCATGCTGGCGAAATTTTTTTCCACCGCTTGCTGGAATGTTCCTGCAGCCTTGCCACCCGCAATGATTTTTTGGACCACTTGATGCACTGCGGGCAAATGCTGTTTAATTTCTGCCAGTATCACCGACGCGCGCCACACGAACATGCCTGAATTCCAGTAATAATTCCCCTCACTTAGAAAATTTTCAGCAGTGGAGTAGTCCGGCTTTTCCGTAAACCGGTCTACTGGCCATACTCCATGGGAAGGGGTTGCAAGCGTTTTTATATAACCAAACCCGGTATCGGGTCGGGTCGGCTTGATGCCGAAAGTAATCAGGCCGCCGTCTTTTGCTGCTTCAATTGCGGTATGCAAATGTTTCTGGAAACACGCTTCATCTTTAATGATGTGATCCGCAGGTAACACCACCATGATCGGATCATCACCATTCGCTGTAAGATAAGCCGCAGCCAGCGCAATAGCCGGAGCAGTATTACGCGCTACCGGTTCAAATAATGTTTGATAGGGAAGCAAGGCATGATAAGCCTCGCCTTTGGCGTGTGCTTCCTGCGTGACAATCAGCACATTCTTCGCATCAATAACCGGTAACAAGCGGTTGATCGTGGCTTGCAGCAACGACGCATCGCCTTGCAGCGCCAGGAACTGTTTCGGGAAATTTTGCCGCGACAATGGCCATAACCGGCTGCCGCTGCCGCCCGCCAGAATAACTGCAGTCACTTTATTGTCATTCATTGCCATTCACTCGCAGCCCTGTCTGCCTGGCTTCTATCTTCAATTCCTCGATCTCCTTGTGCAAGCGTTGATATTCCTGCAACTTGATTTGCAAAAACTCCACCGTCATCCGCGCTTTTTGCTCGACGCCGCGTGGAGTAAGCAGATAAGCATAGGCCAGTTTGTTATCGCTGTTGCGGAAATTATTGACCTTCACACAACCTTTTTCGACCAGCGCATTCAGGCAGAAATTGACCTTGCCAAGACTAATGCCCAAGCGCTTCGCCAGATCTCTCTGCGAAAGGCTGGGATTGTTTTCCAGTGTTTTGAGCAAGCCGTAACTGGTATTATCGTCGAACATGGGTGCGTTCATGCATTGAACAGTGGGCATTTAAACAGGGGCTGCCAATGGCTGTCAAGCAGAATGTGGCTCCGCAATTCATGAATAGTTGGTTTTGAAATTTTATAACGCTAGGTTCTTTGCTACGCGGATGAAAACTTTCAGAATCAACTACGGGTGGACACAAACAACATGCCAAGCCTATACAAAGCTTATTCGCTCGACATCCAGCACAATTCGATGGTTCGTCTTACAGGTTGCAGTGTTACGGGATATATGCAGACTTGGCCTATGAATGGTAAAACCGTCCGCGTTAGCTGCCTGACATCCCGTGATGTGGAAAATGTTGCGCTACTTGCAGTGGGTGTAGTCTGCAAATTCAATGATAGGCCATTGATATATTTTATGGGTTGGCAGTGCAGTATTCCGGATTGCCGTTATATCTCCAGCCTGTGATAGTACCGGTATCCTTCTGCACCACCAAAATAAATCGGCATTTCTTTTCTACCGGAATAAATATTTTCACCTTATCTATAAACGAATACTCCAAAATACCCGGCTGGACTTCTTTCACATCCTCCAAGTTCACCCCTGACTGCGGCCTGAGATAACCGGATACATTATCTTTTCGCATAACCGAGGTATCCTTATGAGATACAAATCTCCGCATTGCATCCTCATAGGTTCGAGATGAGCAAGACGTACTGGGTGCTAACGTTGCCAGTAAAAAAAATATTAGGGGGCGTCTGGTTACCATCTTCATCAATTTTTTCTCACCGCTAGCGATACCGTTACTGGTGCTGGCATTATTGCAATAGTTGTCATAGTAGCGGCAGGTAGACGCCAAAAACTTTGAGCACTTTCGCCCCAAAACATTGGGCTAATGCCATTAAAGTTGCTAATATCGACAGACTCTAATCGCACTTCCAACTTCTCCTTTCCCGACGATAGCCAACAATAAGGCCCTTATCATTCACCTCCCAATAGGTTTTACATTCACTTTGTGACCGATCACTGGACACATAAATCGAATTGCCATTTTCAAGTGAATATGCTTTTTTTACATTTGAATCCGGCACATTCACTAAAGTTTGTATGGGCTGGCCGACCCAACTTTTGGCAGTATTTTCAGCAGAGGCACATCCAAAAATAAAAAAAATGCTTCCTAAAAAACTGGTTCGAATTATGGCCTGACCCCACGTTTTCACGTGTTGCGTAAGCATCAGATTAGTCAGATTGACAATCAGTTTATTTAGCATAAAAAACCTCACCCACCCGCCCAATATGTTCAAGCAATTTAGGGTTATAAATGTGGTGCATTAGCGCTAGGTCAATGTGGTAAGGCAATAATAAATCGTCCAGGGTATTTTCTATTTTCAGCAATTGCGGAAGCGTGAGGTCGCCTTGTATTGCCAAGTCTATATCTGAACCCTCGCGTTGCGTGCCTTTGGCGCGCGAACCGTAAAGAATGACTTGCTGAATTTGAGGGTAGGCGGAAAACACATTGCAGATTTTTTCTATGGCTTCCGGCTTGAGGCCAAAACGCAAGCTATGCGTTTTGGCCAGCATTTTTTAGAGTTTCCTTTTTGTCGGCAAACGAAAGCAGCAGCGCATGGTAAGTCGAGGTGACGCTCAAAATAATTTCGTTGGCGGTGCTGATATTGTAGGTGTGCGCAGTTTGGTTGCGGCTTTTAATCATTTCCATCCAGCCCTCGCCATCCGCAATCAGCCCTCTGGCAAAGGCCAGCCGGGTCGCGTCGCGCGAGCCCATAATTGCCTGCTCGCCCTGGAACTCGAAAAAGTCCTTCATCACATTCCACGCCAGTTCATGCGTGAACTCAAAGGCCTTGATGAGTCCCTGCTGCTCAAGGCGGGAAAGCGGTCTCTGCCGGCTTAGTTCGACCGCGCTGTCCAATTGTGCCAACGCCTGCTGAAAGTGATTCAGGCGTTGTTGCCATCGGATATCCTGATCTTTCAAAATCGCCCCCTCAATTTGGACATGTCTGCTTAATTGTATCTTGCCAGCCATTCCCACGCCACACGCCTCTGGCCACTACATTTCGCGCCGCAGCTTCTCAGACGCTCCTGCTAAACAAGGCAGGAGACAGTGGTATGATTAAATTATGCAGACCTTACTTGCCTTGGACTCGTCTTCTAAATTCACGGTAACTGAGTGTGAATAATATTGTACTGGTCCGGTTTTCCGCGCTCGGTGATGTGACATTGGTCGTGCCCGCCGTGCGCAATCTGCAGCGCGTCTTCCCCGACGCAACGATTACCTGGATTACCAGCCCGTTGGCTTATTCGTTACTGCAAGGTTTACCGGGGGTGCATTTCGAGGTATTCGAAAAGCCTAAAACTTTGGCGGATTACCGCGCTTTTTACCGGGCATTTAGCCAGCGTACTTTTGATGTGGTGCTGGCGATGCAAGCCAATCTGCGCATTAACCTGCTTTATCCGGCATTGCATGCACCGATCAAGATTGGTTTTGACCGCATCCGCGCGCGCGAAGGGCAGTGGTTGTTTTGCAATCGCGCCATTCCGTTTGCCAACGGACATTTGCTCGACAGTTTTCTATCTTTTGCCGAACAGCTAGGCGCAGCGTCTGCTCCAGTGACTTGGGATTTGCCCATAGGCGGAGCAGAAAAGTCCTGGGCACAGGAACAACTGAAACATTTGCCGCGTCCGCTAATTGCTATTCATCCCGTCGCCAGCAAAATGGAACGCACATGGCTGTTTGAGCGTTATGCCGAAGTTATGCAAACCGCAGTGCAGAAATGGCATGGGGGTTTTGTGCTGACCGGAGGCAACGCCCCGTCCGAAATGGATTTTTGTGCACGTCTGGCCAGCAACGCCCCGCCCAACCCACTCAATTTGTGCGGTAGAACTACCCCCAAACAACTGGCTGCTTTGCTGGCTCAGGCCGATGTGTTGCTGGCACCGGATACCGGCCCGGTGCATATTGCCACTGCCATGCAAACCCCCGTGGTAGGTTTGTATGCAGTTGCGCCGCCCAGCTTGAGCGGCCCTTATGGCAGACAAGAGTTTATCGTGAACCGTTACCCGGAAGCGGTGCGAAAATTTCTGAACAAAGACCCGCAGCATATAAAATGGAACACTCGCGTACACCACCCCGAGGCCATGGCGCTTATCCAGGCCGCGGATGTGGTGAAGCAATTAGCACGGGTTTTGGCGACTAAATGATGGCCTCGGGCAATCATCCACGCTGGATTTATACAATTTTATTGTGGCTGCTGCTGCCTTATGTTTTTTTTCATCTGCTGTGGCGCGCGCGCAAGCAGCCGGAATACTTGAAACACGTTGCCGAACGCTTCGGATTTTTTATCCCGTTCAGCGCCAGGCCGGTCATCTGGTTGCACACCGTATCGGTAGGTGAAACTCATGCGGCGGCCAGCCTGATCCGGCGTTTGCAGCAAACTTATCCGGGCCATCAGTTATTGCTTACGCATACTACGCCCACCGGACGCGCCGCCAGTGAGCAACTCTACGGCAAGGATGTGCTGCGGGTTTATTTGCCTTACGATTATCCTTTTGCAGTTAACCGTTTTCTGCGCCACTTTCGCCCGCAAGTCGGCATTCTGCTGGAAACGGAAATCTGGTTTAACCTGATTCATTTTTGCCATGTAGAAAAAATCCCCTTGCTGTTGCTTAATGCGCGCCTGTCGGAAAAATCTGCGGCGCGCTATGCGCGCTATCCCAACCTGACTCGCTCGGGCTTGCACGAATTAAGCATGGTTGCTGCGCAAAGTGCCGCTGACGCCGCGCGCCTGGAAACCTTGGGCGCAGAAAATGTACCGGTTATGGGTAACCTGAAATTTGACATACAGCCCCCAGAAAAAATGCTGGATTTAGGCAGGCAGCTGCGTGCTCGGCTTGGGGAACGGAAGATCTTTCTGGCAGCCAGCACCCGCGCGGGCGAAGAAGAAATTTTGCTGGCAGCGCTCAAGCAAATCAACATTCCCGATCTGCTCACGGTCATAGTGCCGCGCCACCCACAACGTTTTGCAGAAGTTGCCGGGTTGCTCGGTCGGCATGGAATGCGCTTTCAGCGCAGAAGCGATAATGAGGTTATTGCTTCCGACACTCAGGTCGTGCTGGGTGACAGCATGGGGGAAATGTTTGCCTATTATGCTGCTTGCGACCTGGCTTTTATTGGCGGAAGCCTGCTGCCATACGGCGGACAAAATCTGATCGAAGCTTGTGCCGCTGGCAAGCCCGTACTGATCGGTCCGCACACCTACAATTTCGCGCAAGCCAGCCAGCTTGCGGTGGCCAGTGGCGCAGCAAAACGCGTGCGGGATGCAGCGGAGCTGGCTTCAAACGTACGAAATTTACTGGCGGATGCCAGCCAACTTGCGGAAATGGGCCGGGCGGGCGGGCGTTTCGCAAATGCCCATCGCGGCGCAACTGAGAAGGCATTGCTGCATGTGCAGCAGTTTCTTCACTGACCTCTCGCACCGAAGGAAACCTCCAGTCGGCGTGCAATGTGTGCTTGACCAGCTCGTACCGGGGCAGGTAAAGTACCACAGATATTGCGCAAGGCTGCACAATTAAACTTTTATGGATGGTGCATTGAAAAAATTTGCTGTAATCACACTGTTATCTTTATCAATATTTCAACAAGCTGGAGCGGCGGAACCCATTGAAGTAGAACCTGCTATTGCAACACCCAAAAAGTACTATCTGGGCGCAAAGACGGGAATAATCAAAAACAGCTTTCACTCTTTATCAGGAAATTCCAGTGCGTACAGCTTGATCGGCGGCTACCTGGTTGGACCTGACTTTGCACTCGAGTTGGGATATTCAAATCTTGGCGCTTTGGAAAGCGTCATTGAATTTGCTGCACTGGAATTCAGCGCAGTCGCGTTTTTCCCGATTACAGCCAGATTCGCGCTGGTCGGTAAGATGGGAATAGCTAAAACTACGGAATCCGCTTTTGGCGAAAAATTATCGCGCCTGGGACCTACCTACGGTATAGGGGGTAAAACAGACATTACCCAATCATTAAGCTTGCGCCTCGGTTGGGATCATTATGCCTATGAAGGCGGATTGCTATACAACACTGAAGGCGATTTGTTTTCGGTTGTCGGAACAATCAAGTTCTAACCTCGCAAATCAGTTACGGTTGAGTTCAACTGCCAATTAATAGTCGGCTGTAAAAATACACTTCCTACAGGCCCAAACTCGCCCACATTTCATCCACCCGCCGTTTCACTTTTTCATCCATTACAATAATTTTGCCCCACCCACGTTGGGTCTCACCCGGCCATTTGTTGGTTGCGTCCAACCCCATTTTGCTGCCCAACCCGGAAACGGGGCTGGCAAAATCGAGGTAATCAATCGGGGTATTTTCTACCAGCAAGGTGTCGCGTACCGGGTCGACGCGGGTGGTGATAGCCCATATCACTTCCGGCCAGTTGCGTATGTCAATGTCATCATCCACCACGATGATGAATTTGGTGTACATGAATTGGCGCAGAAAAGACCAGATGCCGAACATCACACGCTTGGCGTGGCCGGGATATTGCTTCTTCATGGACACTACCGCCATGCGGTATGAGCAGCCCTCAGGCGGCAAATAAAAATCAGTAATCTCTGGAAATTGTTTTTGCAGCAGCGGCACGAATACTTCATTTAATGCCACGCCCAATATCGAAGGTTCGTCCGGCGGTTTGCCCGTGTAAGTGGAATGATAGACCGGATCGCGGCGCATCGTGATGCGCTCAATCGTGAACACCGGAAATTTTTCCTGCTCATTGTAATAGCCAGTATGGTCGCCGAACGGCCCTTCCAGCGCAGTTTCGCCGGGATGAATCACTCCTTCCAGCACAATCTCGGCACTGGCCGGCACTTGCAAATCGCTGCCCAGGCACTTGACCAACTCGGTTTTGCTGCCGCGCAACAGTCCGGCGAACTGGTATTCGGACAGGCTGTCCGGCACCGGCGTGACTGCGCCCAATATTGTGGCGGGGTCGGCGCCGATTACCACCGCCAGCGGGAATGGCTGGCCGGGATGGGTCTGGCACCATTCCTGATAATCCAGCGCACCACCGCGTTGCGCCAGCCAGCGCATGATGACTTTGTTCGGTGCGATCACTTGCTGGCGATAGATGCCCAGGTTCTGGCGCGGCTTGTTGGGCCCGCGCGTCACCACCAGCCCCCAGCTGATCAATGGCGCAACATCACCCGGCCAGCACGTTTGTATCGGCAGTCGGCCCAAATCTACCGCACTACCCTCCCACACAATTTCCTGGCACGGCGCACTGGACACCACCTTGGGCGCCATGTTCAGCACCTGCTTCAACACCGGCCATTTGTCCCAGGCATCTTTCAATCCTTTGGGCGGTTCCGGTTCTTTCAAGTAGGCCAGCAGTTTGCCTACTTCGCGTAGCGCCTGCGCGCTTTGCTCACCCATGCCCAATGCGACACGCTGCGGTGTGCCAAACAGATTGGCCAAAACTGGCATCGTATGGCCGGCAGGATTTTCGAACAGTATGGCGGGGCCTTGCGCACGCAATACGCGGTCGCAAATTTCAGTCATTTCCAGGCGCGGGGAAACGGGCGCAGCGATACGCTTGAGCTCGCCCAGCTTTTCCAGTTGGGCGATGAAATCGCGCAGGTCTTTATAGCGCATCAGTAAAACCTTTCTTCGCCGGGTGGACGTGTTTTGAACCTTTTATGCAGCCAGAAATATTGTTCCGGCATTTCCAGCACGCGCTGCTCGATGAATTCATTGACGCGGCGGGTGTCCGCCTCAATATCACCGGTGGGATAATTTTCCCATGCCGGATAAAAACGCACTTCATAACCCTGGTAATCAGGCAACACTCGAATGATGCACGGCACCACCTTGGCCTGGGTCGTTTGCACCAGTCGTGGCAAGGTTGTCAGCGTAGCGGCAGGCACACCGAAAAACGGGATAAACATTGCATCCTTGGTGGATAAATCCTGATCCATGAAATAGCACAGTGGATGGCCCTCGCGCATCGCCTTCAGCACGGGCCGCATGCCCTGTTGACGCGAATACAAAAGTTGCTGACCAAACCGCGCGCGCTTCTTCAACACCAGGTCATTGATGTATTTATTTTTCTGGTTGGTATAGATGTCTACAAAATTAATGTGCATCGAAAGCCAGGTGCCGCCGACATCCAGTGCCACAAAATGCGCCGTCAGCAGAATGATCGGGCTGCCCTGGGCGGCCTGAAAATACTCCATCCCCTCAACCCGTACCAGTTTTTTTATGCGCTCGGGGCCAGACCACCACATGATCCCGCGCTCGATGAAGCTGCGCGTAAAGGCGCGGAAATTCTGCCTTACCAGCAGCGCTCGTGCAGCCTCGCTCTGCTCAGGGAAACACAAGCGCAGGTTAATGGTGGCAACGCGGCGACGTTCAGCTGCCACCAGATAGAGCAATGTCCCCAAGCCATTACCTATCCACGCTTGCAGCCGGAATGGCAGAAAATGCAGCAACCACAACAGCAAAACTCCGAAGCGGGCCATCATAATTTGTTCACTCCGGACGCGCTGTGCTTTCTCTCCTCAGATTGAACCTTTTGCGGCGGCAGCACACCGGCAGGTATCTTGTAACGGTTATAGCTCCACAAATATTGGGTGGGACAGCTGCGTATTACTTTTTCCATCGCCGCATTAATCTGGCGTGTGACCGTTTCTCCCGATGAAAACTCCAACGGCAAAATATGGATGGCATAGCCTGCCCCATGCGGCAAACGCTGGCTGTATGACATCAACACCGTGGCGCCGCTGGCTTCCATCAGACGCCCGACCAGTGTCATCGTATACGCAGGCCGTCCAAAAAATTCCGCCCATTCGCCCTCGCCATTGCCCGGCACCTGGTCCGGCAACAAGCCTATTACTTCGCCACGCTTCAGTGCCTTGAACATCGCGCGCACGCCGCCAATGTCGGTGCGCGCCAGCCGCATTTGCCCGCGCTCCCGTCCGCCGCGCATCACGCCATCCAGCCAAGTCTGCCGAGGCGGTCTATACATGCTGGTCATGGATATGCGCGCCGCAACATAGAGGCCTATGACTTCAAAACAACCCATATGGGGGGTCAGCATGATGACACCTTGTCCACGCTGACGTGCCGCTTGCAGATGTTCCAGGCCATGGCAACTTTGCACCTTGCTTAATACCTGGTCCAACGGACGCCGCCATACCCACGGTAACTCACTGCCTCCCTTGCCTGTTTCGGCAATGTTGGCGTGCAGCATCTGGCGAAATTCTTTTGGTGTAAGGTCAGGATAAGCGCTGGCCAGATTTTCGCGCAAGCGACCGGCATAGCTGGCCGACAACCCATAGGTCACCCAGCTTAGCATCGCGCCGATATGGTGTAACACACCCAGCGGCAGGCTTGCCGCCAATTTAAAAAGCCCAACTACCAGGGAAGAACGCATGGGTGGAGTGGCCGAGTTTTGTTATAATGCGCACCTTTTTTAGCCATCCTTAGATTTGTGGAGCGCCATGAGTGATTTTCTGTTTACGTCCGAATCGGTATCTGAAGGCCACCCGGACAAGGTGGCCGATCAAATTTCAGATGCTATCGTCGATGCCATTCTAGCGCAGGACAAGCATTCGCGCATTGCCGCTGAGACGTTGTGCAATACCGGGCTAGTGGTATTGGCGGGCGAGATTACCACATCCGCTAACGTCGATTACATCCAGGTGGCGCGCGATACGATCAGGCGCATTGGTTACGACAACACCGAATATGGCATAGATTACAAGGGCTGCGCGGTGCTGGTGGCATACGACAAGCAAAGCCCGGACATTGCGCAAGGCGTGAACAAGGCCTATGACGACGACCTGGACCAAGGGGCAGGTGACCAGGGTCTGATGTTTGGTTATGCTTGCGATGAAACGCCGACACTGATGCCGCTGCCGATTTATCTGGCGCATCGCGCAGTGGAACGTCAGGCGCAATTGCGCCGCGATGGCCGCTTGCCTTGGCTGCGTCCTGATGCCAAATCGCAAGTGACCATCCGCTATGTGGATGGCCAACCGCATTCCATAGACACCGTAGTGCTGTCCACGCAGCACGCGCCGGAAATGACGCTGGAAAAAATCCGCGAAGCGGTGATCGAAGAAATCATCAAGCCGGTTTTGCCCAAAGAGTTAATCAAAGGAAAAATCAATTTTCTGGTTAATCCGACCGGGCGTTTCGTGATCGGCGGCCCGCAAGGCGATTGCGGCCTGACCGGGCGCAAGATTATTGTCGATACCTATGGCGGCGCGGCGCCGCATGGCGGAGGCGCGTTCTCCGGCAAGGATCCTTCCAAGGTCGATCGCTCGGCGGCGTATGCCGGGCGCTACGTGGCAAAAAATATTGTTGCAGCGGGACTGGCCAGTCAATGTCTGGTACAAGTTTCGTATGCGATTGGCGTATCGAAACCGACCAGCGTGATGGTGGATACCTTTGGCAGCGGTAAAATATCCAATGAAAAAATGACCGAACTGGTGTTGCGCCATTTCGATTTGCGCCCCAAGGGCATTGTGCAGATGCTCGACCTGTTGCGTCCGATCTACCTGAAGACCGCAGCCTATGGTCACTTTGGCCGCGAAGAGCCGGAGTTCACCTGGGAAGCAACCGACAAGGCCGCTATATTGCGGGCCGATGCCGGGCTGTAATTTCAGCATTAAGTTTTACCACTGTGCCGAGGGGCGCTGCAGCAGCCGTAATCAGGCTGTCAGGCTTGGCGTGGTGGAATCAACGTAGCAACGGCGCCCATTCATTAACTTGAATGGAGCACGATCTATCATGAATGCAATCACCACCCCCGGCTTTTCTGATTTCAAAATTGCCGACATCGGCCTGGCCGCTTTTGGCCGCAAGGAAATTGCCATCGCCGAAACTGAAATGCCCGGCCTGATGGCCATACGCGAAGAACACGCCACCACCCAACCGTTGCGCGGCGCCCGCATCGCCGGTTCGCTGCACATGACTATTCAGACTGCTGTGTTAATAGAAACGCTGAAGGCATTGGGCGCGGAAGTGCGCTGGGCTTCGTGCAACATTTATTCCACGCAGGATCATGCGGCAGCGGCGATTGCCCAAGGCGGCACGCCGGTATTTGCCTACAAGGGTGAAACGCTGGCGGAATATTGGGATTACACGCACCGCATATTCGAGTGGGCCAATGATAATCATGCCAACATGATCCTGGATGATGGCGGTGATGCCACGTTGTTGCTGCACTTAGGTGCGCGCGCCGAAAAGGATGCATCATTGATCAGCAAACCCACGTCGGAAGAAGAAACTTTTCTGTTTGCCTCAATCAAGCAACGTCTGGCTTCCCATCCCGGCTGGTATTCCAAACGCCTGGCCACGATCAAAGGCGTGACTGAAGAAACCACCACCGGCGTGCATCGTTTGTATCAGATGCATCAGCGTGGCGAGCTGAAATTCCCGGCGATCAACGTCAATGACTCGGTCACCAAATCCAAATTCGACAATCTGTATGGCTGCCGCGAGTCTCTGGTGGATGCGATTAAACGCGCCACTGACGTGATGATAGCGGGCAAGATTGCCGTGATCGCCGGTTATGGCGATGTCGGCAAAGGCTCGGCGCAAGCGATGCGCGCGCTGTCGGCACAAGTGTGGGTGACCGAGATTGATCCGATCTGCGCGTTGCAGGCCGCGATGGAAGGTTATCGCGTCGTGACAATGGATTATGCGGCGGAACACGGCGACATATTCGTGACCTGTACCGGCAACTATCATGTGATTACGCACGAGCACATGAAAAAAATGAAGAATCAGGCCATCGTGTGCAACATCGGGCATTTCGACAACGAGATTGATGTCGCGTCACTCAAGAAATACACTTGGGACAACATCAAGCCGCAAGTCGACCACATTGTTTTCCCGGATGGCAAGCGCATCATTTTGCTGGCCGAAGGCCGTCTGGTGAACCTGGGTTGCGGCACCGGCCATCCGTCTTATGTGATGAGCTCGTCATTCGCCAACCAGACCATTGCGCAGATCGAGTTGTGGACCGAGGCACAGAAAAATTCCGGCAAATATCCGGTTGGCGTGTACACTTTGCCCAAACATCTAGACGAAAAAGTGGCACGGTTGCAATTGAAAAAACTCAATGCACAACTCACTACGCTGACCGACCAGCAGGCCGCCTATATCGGTGTGCCCAAGCAAGGCCCATACAAAGCGGACCATTATCGTTATTGATGTGATAACTTTAATCTAGCCACTTCGACGAGGGACATATCATGCAACTCATACTGGTCTGGATTCTTAATGCGTTGGCGCTGCTGGCGGTAGCTTATCTGCTGCCCGGCATTCAGGTGGATGGCTTTGGCTCGGCGCTGATCGCCGCGCTGTTACTGGGGCTGATCAACGCACTGATCCGTCCGTTATTGGTTTTGCTTACCCTGCCCATCACCATTTTGACGTTGGGCCTGTTCATGCTGGTTATTAATGGGCTGTTGTTCTGGTTGGCCGGATCGGTGTTGCGCGGCTTTGAAGTCAGCGGCTTCTGGGTCGGCGTGATGGGTGCGTTGCTGTACAGCATTATCGCGTATGTCTTTTCGTGGATCATTCCAAAACAAGATCGCCGTCCACCTCCGCCAGGATCCGGTACTGGATCACGACCGGGGCCGGTCACAATAGACCATGACAAACTCTAAGTCGTTCAGCTTCGAATTTTTTCCGCCGCAAACACCGGAAGGGGTTGCGAAACTCGCCGTTACGCGCAAACAGCTGGCGGCACTCAAGCCGGAATTTTTTTCGGTAACCTTCGGCGCGGGCGGGTCCACGCAAGAACGCACGCTGGACACCATACGCCAGATCAAAGCCGAAGGCCACAATGCCGCGCCGCATCTGTCCTGCGTTGGCTCCACGCGCGCCAATATCCGCGCAATGTTGAACACCTACAAGGATATGGGCATTCAGCGCATCGTCGCGCTGCGCGGCGACCTGCCGTCCGGCATGGCGACGACCGGGGAATTCCAGTATGCCAATGAACTGGTATCGTTCATACGCGCCGAAACCGGCACGCACTTCCACATCGAAGTGGCAGCCTATCCAGAATTTCATCCGCAAGCCAAATCACCGCGCGATGACCTACTCAACTTCAAGCGTAAAATCGAAGCCGGAGCGAATTCTGCCATCACGCAATATTTCTATAACCCTGATGGCTATTTCCGTTTCGTGGAGGAGTGTCACAAACTGGGCGTCACTGCCCCGATTGTGCCCGGCATCATGCCCATTGTGAAATTCACACAGCTTGCAAGATTCTCCGACGCCTGCGGCGCAGAAATCCCGCGCTGGATGCGCAAAAAACTGGAAAGCTATGGCGATGACAGCGTCGCGGTACAGGCTTTTGGCCTGGATGCGGTGACACATCTATGCGAACGACTATTGGCTGGCGGCGCACCGGGTCTGCATTTTTATACACTGAATCAAGCCGCGCCTAGTCTGGCAATCTGGCAGCGGCTTGGGCTTTAAATCTCTCCCCTAATTATACAATATTGTGTATAATCCGCTCATGCAAGAACGGATCAAAGCAGTGGAATTTCTTGGCAGCTCGCTAGACGAGCTGCGTAACTTCCCCCTTTCTGCGCGGCGTGAAGCCGGTTATCAGATTGACAAGGTGCAACATGGCGAGGAGCCGGACGACTGGAAACCGATGAAAACTATCGGGGCAGGCGTGCAGGAAATCAGGATTCAGGACGAGGCCGGTGCGTTTCGGGTGATTTACATCGCAAAACTGAAGGATGCGGTTTATGTGCTGCACTGCTTCCAGAAGAAAACACCCAAGACTTCTACGCAAGACATAACACTGGCAAGCAAACGGTATCACGAACTCATGAGAGGTGCGAAATGAGCAAGCAACGATTCAAGAGTGTATGGGATGCCATCGAGGATACCCCCGGCGAAGCAGCCAACATGAAAGCACGCGCTGAACTGATGCGCGCGATTGCCAAATATGTCCACAACAGCGACATGACTCAGGCTGAAGCCGCAAAAATGTTGGGTGTTACACAGCCTAGAATCTCCGACTTGATGCGCGGCAAGGTGGATGTGTTTTCCATTGATACGCTGGTCAATATGCTGGCGACAGCAGAAATCCGGATTGAGATGCGGTTGAAGAAGGCCGCATGATTCTTTCTACTCTGACCAATGCCAACCGCTACGTTACACTACATTCATTATTCCCACGCGCTTTTGAATTCATGCGCAGCACCAATCTGTTTGCACTGGCTCCGGGTGTTCATAACATTATTGGGGAAGAGCTGTTCGCCATCGTGGAAAATGTAACTGGGCGCAGCCGCACGCAGGCGCAACTGGAATGTCATCGCAAATACATTGACATTCAGCTGGTGTTGAAAGGGGTGGATGAAATGGGGTGGAAACCATTGCCGGATTGCCGCGAGCCGGTTGCCGAGTACAGCGCGGAGAAGGACATTCAGTTTTTTTATGATGCCCCGTCCAGCTGGATTGTTACGCCGCCCAATGCCTTCTGTATTTTTTTCCCGGAGGATGCACACGCGCCGCTGGTGAGTAGCGGCCACATCCATAAGGTGATATTCAAGGTGGCGGTGAACGCACCTCTGCTGTAGGAGCGGGCC
>JANNQM010000025.1:0-27849 GCA_031400735.1 Gallionellaceae bacterium | reverse complement strand
CCCACCGCATACAGTATGCCGTTCACCACGCCTACAGCGAATCCAGCGCGCGGTGTGGGCATGGGGGTACGGGATGTCCAGGTATGCCTCAGCGGATCGTAGGCTTCTACCGTTGCAAGAGTCCCTGTGGAATTTACACCGCCCACCGCATATAGCACGCCGTTCACCACACCTACAGCTAATCCACCGCGCGGTGTGGGCATGGACACCCCGTAGTTCCAGTACTTGCGCACCGGATCATAGACCTCAACTATTCCAAGAGAGCCATCGCTACCACCGAAGCCCCCCACTGCATATAGCAGGCCATCTAGTACGCCTACAGCTAATCCACCGCGCGGTGTGAGCATGGGCGCCCAGTAGAACCAGCAATCGGCCACCGGATCATAGTTCTCAACTGTTCCAGGATTGTCGTAGCCCCCTACCACATAGAATGTGCCGTTCACCATCCCTACAGCGGGACTCGCGCGCGGTATGTACATGGATGCCCGGGATTCCCAAGGTGTATTAAAAACCCGGCTGCTGCCATCGCTGAATGTGGCCGTGGCGGTAAACTGCTGTGTTTGGCCGACATTGATGATAGGGTCGTTGGGTTCAACCGTAATGAATTCCGGTGGCAGAATATATTCCATGGATACGGTAAAGCGAGAGCTGGCAATGTTGCCCGCCCAATCGCTGGCAATGCAGGTGACGGTGGTTTCACCCAAGTAAAAAAACTCGCCTGAGGCCGGGTAACAATCCGCGTACAAATAACTGCTTACCATGTCCGTTACGCCGGGGTTGGTATAGAAAATCGTGCGGCCACCAGATGGATCATCAGTCCTGGCAGTGATATTGGCATGGCTGGCGATAACCGGCGGCGTAAAGTCGCCCACCGTGACAGTAAAGGACGTGTAGATGGCATTGCCCGCCGCATCGGTGGCAGAACATTCGACCGTGGTGCTATCGCTCCCAAAATAACTGTATGGATCGGGATTGCAGTAGACAGGCACCACGCCATCTACTTTGTCTACCGCCATGGGCGGGGTGTAGATGCCTTCCCTGGGATAAGACATATCCACCCACAGGTTGCTGTAGCGCGGGACAATTACATTGTTGGGGGAAGCCTGCAAATAGACCTCGTTGGTTAGCGGATTCACTGCCAAGTAGAACGGGTAGCCCTCCATCGTAATCGCGCGGACGCTGTTATTGTCGCCAGCTATCACTGCAAGGGTATGGTACTGAGTACCGTTCAAATCATTAGCAGAAGTGGTCACAAATACCTGATTAGTTGACGGATTAACCGCAATAGATCCGCCGCGGCCCGGCAACGGGATCGTGCTGATATTGCTGCCATCAATCACCGTAACAAATCCGGAATTGAAGTCAGTACCGTCACCCAGGGCATAGATTTTTCCGGTAACCGGATTCACCGCAAGTGCGTCACCTACACACGATATAGAGACAGGCACATTGATATAATCAACAAAAGTGTGATTAAAACTGTCTATTACAGTGATGTTGCCATTCGGGTAGCCGCCGGTAGTCAGGTAGATTTGATTGGTCACAGGGTTGACCACAACGTTCCGGGCCGACCAACCCAGCTCGGTGGTGCTGTGATTATTGCCGTCTATCACGGTCACGGTAGTGCCGGGGCTAGCCACGTAGATTTTGTTGGTCACCGCATTTACGGTGATGTCGGATGCATTGCCGTACACCGGAATTTCTGCGAGTCGGCTGTAGGTGTTGCCATCTATCACCGTAACGGTGCCAGTGTTGGTATTTGTATCATAGCTTGCCACATAGATTTCATTAGTGACAGGATTGACCGCGATGTCATTGAAGTAGCCGTACACCGGAATTTCTGCGAGACGGCTGTAGTCGTTGCCATCTATCACCTCAATGCCGCCGCTCACGGGTGCATAAATTTTATTGGTCACTGGGTTAAAAGCATTAGGCCAACCAAGATTCGCGGTCTTGCCAGTCACCTCGGCCCAAGCCGGGGGAGTGCTGTCCTTCACGGTCACGGTAAAAGATGTATGGCTGCTATTGCCTGCACCGTCCCAGGCATAGCAATCAACAGTGGTTACACCCATGGCAAAATAATCGCCTGACACAGGGGAACACTCGGCAACCCCCGCACCATCCACTGCATCCATCGTGCTGGGGAGGGTATAGTTGACGATGTTCCCCACCGGGCTGGCTGCGACAATGATATTGGCTTGGGCGGCAATCACAGGGGCGGTGGTGTCTTGTACTGTGACAACCAGTTCGTCCGTGGCGCTAGAATAGCCGTCGCTCACGCTCAAGGTGACAGTGTGAGTGCCCAATGGCAAGGTCAGCGTCGGACTGACATCGCCGATTGCTCCGAATAGCCCGGACCACAGATAGCTCAAGGCATCGCCATCCGGGTCAGTGGAGCCGCTGCCGTCAAGGGTGATCGCAGCGCCAGTTGGCCCAGTGGCTTCTGCCGTCTGGTCGGGGCCGGCGTTGGCGACGGGTGGTTGATTGGCATTAATAGTCAATGTGGTGCTGCCACTTACACTACCGGAGGTGGCGGTAATGGTGGTGGAGCCGGGGCTGTTGGCGTAAGCCAAGCCCGGTGCATCTATCGTCGCAGCACTGGTATTGCTGCTCCAGATTATTCCATCTGAAGGGGTATAGACCTCCATCGTTGCAAGCGCGCCATTGCTGCTATAAATGCTAGCTGTGCCATAGCCCCCCACCGCATAAAGCGCATCGTTTACCACGCCCACGGCGGTAATCCCGCGGGTGCTAGCCATGGGGGTCATAGTTGTCCAGAGGTTGGTCAGTGGGTTGTAGGCTTCAACTGTCGTGAGATAGATGCTGGCGGTAGAGCCTCCTCCCACTGCATAGAGGATGCCATTGACCACGCCACTAGCCAAGCCTAGCCGCGCCGTTGGCATGGCCGCCTTGGTGCTGTCCCAGGAGTTGGAAAGTGGATTGAAGATTTCTACTGTGGCGACCGCATTGCCGCTGATATCCCAGCCCCCCAACGCATAAATGTAGCCGTTGATTGCACTGGTGGTCAGATAAGACCGCGCTGTCGGCATGGCAGTCAAGGTTGACCACAAGTTGTTCAGCGGATCATAAACCTCTACTGTATCAACAGGATCGCCATTGGTTTTGCGCCCTCCTATCGCATAGAGTTTGCCGTCAACCACGCTGAGGCCCAGTCCATACCGTGCAACTGACATGGGAGCCACAGTGGACCAAGTGTTGTCTGCCTGGTTATAGACTTCTACCGTAGCAAGTGTGCCACTGCTGTTTTGCCCTCCCACAGCGTAAAGCTTATTGCCGATTACGCCAACGGCCAAAGCAGACCGCGCAGTCGGCATTGAGATCATGGGTGTCCAGGTGTTGGTTGCGGGTTCATATGCTTCTACCGTGGAGAAGAAGCTGTTAATGTAGCGCCCCCCCACGGCATAGAGAACGCCATTGATCTCGCCAACAGCCAGGCTGTGCCGCGCCGTCTGCATGGCAGCCTTGGCGGCCCAGGTCCCGCCACCCGATGTTAAAACCCTGCTTGAGCCATCGCTAAGTGTACCCATGGCCGTGAATTGCTGCGTCTGGCCGACGGTGATGGTGAGGGTGTCTGGTGTGACGGCGATGGAAGTGAGAGTCGCCGCCGAAACCGGTGTCGCACTTATCATGAGGCTGGCGAAGGTGAGGGACGGCAGCAGCGTCGTAATCAGATATTTCTTTGATGTGCCGAGTGCGAAGCGAATTTTCTGATAGATATTACGATGCGCGTGATTACTCATGACACCACCCCCCTTTGTATAAATATAATCAACCGGTCTGGCCGAATTCAAGCAGGCATGGCCATGAAAAATACCTGAAGCGCAACCACCTAGTCTTGGGTTTGCCGTTGAATTCCTCAAAATGAAGCTGCGCTACCTTTTAAATTGTTCTGTATGTTCTCATCATAGATGTTGTTTAGCTGACCATCGTCACTTACCCAAAAGAAATGTATTGATAGCTGGGATGTAATCGTGCATGGCCTGTATCAGCGCAGGCATAATGGCTTCGCCGCCCAGACCAAGGCAGCAGAGTTGGCGGATGTGCGTGAGCGCGGCTTGTGCTTTCATTTTGCTTGTGCTTCATGCTTTCTCCCTGCCTTCAAGTAGAACATAGTTATGCAAAATTGCCAAGCCGGCGAAAATGCAGCTCATTTGTTATACATAGCAACTCGCATGTGTTCTAAGACATTCCCAAAAGTGTCGTCTGCTCGCCAAGGCCAAGTTATTCTGGGGTGATACAATGCATGCCATTCTTGAATCACAAAAACGAAAATTATGTCTTTGAAATGTGGCATCGTTGGCTTGCCCAATGTCGGTAAATCCACGCTGTTCAATGCGTTGACCAAGGCTGGCATTGCGGCCGAAAATTATCCGTTTTGCACGATTGAACCCAACGTCGGCATTGTGGAAGTGCCGGATGCGCGTATGCAGGCGCTGGCCGATATCGTCAAGCCGCAGAAAATGCAATATGCCATCACCGAGTTTGTAGATATCGCAGGGTTGGTGGCGGGGGCATCGAAAGGTGAGGGATTGGGCAACCAGTTTCTGGCCAACATCCGCGAAACAGATGGGATTGTGAATGTGGTGCGCTGCTTTGAAGACGACAACATCATCCATGTAGCGGGCAAGGTGGATCCGGTTTCTGATGTGGAAACGATAGTCACGGAACTTGCGCTGGCTGATCTGGCGACTGTAGAAAAGGCGCAGTTGCGCAACAACAAGCTCGGCCGTTCCGGCGACAAGGAAGCAGCCAAATTGAGCGAGCTGTTGGTCCGCGTGGCGGCGCACCTGAATCAGGGCAAACCGGCGCGCATGATGAAGCTGGATAAGGAGCAGCGCGAGCTGCTGAAACCGCTGTGCCTGCTGACGATCAAGCCGGCCATGTATGTCGCCAATGTGGCGGAAAAAGGATTCAAGGACAATCCGCTGCTGGCGCGGCTGGAACAATTCGCTGCGGCTGAAGGTGCGCCGGTGGTGGCGATTTGTGCCGCGCTGGAAGCGGAAATCGCCGACCTTTCCGACGCCGACAAAAAAGAATTCCTGGCCGATGCCGGACTGGAAGAGCCGGGTCTGGATCGTTTGATCCGGGCGGCCTATAAGTTGTTAGGCCTGCAAACCTATTTCACAGCCGGGGTAAAAGAGGTGCGCGCCTGGACCATACATGTCGGCGATACCGCACCGCAGGCGGCAGGGGTCATCCACAACGATTTCGAACATGGTTTCATCCGCGCCGAAGTGATCAGCTACCCGGATTACATTGCCTGCAAAGGCGAGTCAGGGGCAAAAGAAAAAGGCAAAATGCGGCTGGAAGGAAAAGAATACATAGTGCATGACGGAGATGTGATGCACTTCCGCTTCAATGTATAAATTACTACAAGGACACAAATTATGACCCAACCGAATAGCGCTACGCTTAACGAAAAATTTGCCGTTAGCGGACATCTTGAGTTTATCCAGGATGCAAGTGGCCTGATCATCGCGCGTATCAACAACCCGCATGCGCAGGCTGACATCGCATTGCAGGGCGCGCACATCATGACCTTTCAGCCCAAGGGCGAGCAGCCGGTGATCTGGCTCAGCCCGGCAGCCAAACTGGTACCGGGAAAGTCGATACGCGGCGGCGTGCCGATTTGCTGGCCCTGGTTTGGGCCGCATGCCAGCGACAGCAGTTTTCCGGGGCACGGATTTGCGCGCACGGTGCCGTGGCAGGTTAGCGCCAGCGCTGCTTTTCCGGATGGCAGTACGCGCATTACCTTCGAATTGCCGCAAAGCTCCATTCCGTCCGCGCAATGGCCGCATGCTTGTCGCGCGCGCTTGACCGCGACAGTCGGCAAGTCGCTGAGCGTGGAATTGACTACCGAAAATACCGGCCAGACTGCGTTTGAAATAGGCGAAGCATTACATACCTATTTTGCTATCAGCGACGTGGACAATTTGGCGATAAGCGGTATGGAAGGATGTACGTATCTGGATAAGGTTGGTGCTACGCAAAGCAGGGTACAGCAAGGCGCTATTAAAATTTCTTCCGAAGTGGACAGGATTTATCTGGATACCGAAGCCGATTGCCTGATAGCAGACAGCGGCTGGAAGCGCCGCATACGCATTTCGAAGCAGGGCAGCCGCTCCAATATTGTGTGGAATCCGTGGATAGAAAAATCGGCCAAGATGGGCGATTTCGGTAGCGCTGAGGGTTATCGAGGAATGGTGTGCGTGGAGAGCGGCAATGCGGCTAGTAACGTGGTTCGCGTCGAACCGGGTCAAGCACACTCATTGCAGGTGGTTTATAAGACCGAGAACATTTAAGTCAGCCAGCCTGCCGGGTAAACAAAATTAATCCCGGCAGGCAGCCCTTGCACTTGCACGTCTATTATTGGGCGGTCACATTGATGCAGCTAGCTGCACCGATAGGTTGATGACTTTTGTTGAGAGCCATCAAGCATAATTCATGTACGCCTGCGGCCAGTTTCGGCAACTTGTAGGTACCGATACGTTTACGCAACAGCTTTGTTTCCTTGCCGTCTATTTCAAGGCGGCCATGGAATACATCGGGTCCGGCGACCTCATATTGAATCCTGTTTTTTTCCCCTGCTTCTATTGTTGATCCGTCAGCAGGTGAGGTTATATTCACCTTTACTTCCTCTGTTACTGCTGGCTCGGAGAATGCCGGAGCAGCAAAAAAAGTTAAAAGCATCGCAAGCAGTGATAATCGTTTTGTAAACATGGTATCTCCATTGTAGTTGCTCGGAATGTTGAATGAGCCGGTTGTGAACTCCCCATAGCGAAAAATACCCCGCTATGGATTTGCACTGTACGCGCTGACCCTGGTTAGCTCTGTTCGTTACCCCACACAGAGGAGATACAGTACTGTAGCGTGCGCTCTGCGCACGGTAATCGAATTGCGTCGTGCGCACAGCGCACGCTACAAGTACGTGAATGGGAGTGAATATGCGCAATACAGTATGCTCTGTTACAATGCTCGCCTGCGGCATTTTGTTCCAGTCTAGGTGCCGCATGTGGGGGGCCGCACGCTTGGGTTCCCATACAACTTCACAACCCCATCTGCCTTAGACTGGCGCCCATAAAGCGACAGGCCGATTTTTTTACTCACAGGAATAATATGACTTTTGCAGCTCTCGGCCTGTCCGATGAACTCGTCCGCGCCGTTACTGAACGCGGTTACACTGAACCCACTCCGATACAGGCCCAGGCTATTCCGGCGGTATTGTCCGGCGGCGATCTGCTGGCCGGGGCGCAAACCGGTACCGGCAAAACTGCCGGTTTTACACTGCCTATACTGCAACGGCTGGCTGCATCCGCCAAGCCTGGCAGCGGCAAGGCGCCGATCCGCGCGCTGGTGCTGATTCCAACGCGCGAGCTGGCGGCGCAAGTGGAAGAGAGCGTGCGTGATTATGGCAAATACCTGAAATTCAATTCGATGACCATGATAGGCGGGGTGAATATCAACCCCCAGATCAACCGGCTGAAAAGCCGGGTGGACATTCTGGTGGCTACTCCCGGCCGCTTGCTCGACCACTTGCAACAAAAAACAGTGGACCTGTCGCATGTGGAAATTCTGGTGCTGGACGAAGCGGACCGTATGCTGGACATGGGTTTCATTCGCGACATCAAAAAAATTCTGGCGGTATTGCCGAAGAAACGGCAGAACCTGCTGTTCTCCGCAACCTTTTCTGCGGAAATAAAATTACTGGCCGATGGTTTGCTCAACAAACCGACCATGATAGAAGTGGCGCGCCAAGCCGCCACAGCGGAATTGATCACGCAAAAAATATATCCGGTGGACCGTGAGAGAAAGCGCGAACTGCTGGCGCATCTGATCAAGGAACATAACTGGTTTCAGGTGCTGGTGTTCACGCGCACCAAGCATGGCGCCAATCGGCTGGCCGAACAATTGGGCAAGGACGGTATCAGCTCACTGGCGATCCACGGTAACAAAAGCCAGGCCGCGCGTACCCGTGCGCTGGCTGAATTCAAGACCGGAAAATTGCAGGTGCTGGTGGCAACGGATATCGCCGCACGCGGCATAGATATCATTGAATTGCCGCATGTGGTCAATTTTGAATTGCCCAATGTGCCGGAAGATTATGTACATCGCATAGGCCGCACCGGCCGCGCCGGCAGCGAAGGGGAAGCCAGCTCGCTGGTGTGCGTGGACGAACACAAATTGCTGAACGACATTGAGCGGTTAACCAAAAATGAAATTCCTGTGGTGCAGATAGCAGGCTTTGAACCTGACCCGCGCATCCGCGCCGAGCCCATTTTGAATGGCCAGAACCGTGGCCAAGGTGGGCGGGGTCAGGGAGCGGGTCGAGGCCAAGGCCAGAGTCGTAGTCAGCCGGGTTCGCGTGCAGGTGGTGGGGCAGGGCGCGGAAATGTCGCGGCCAAGCCCGCAGCGCGCACAGCGCCTTTGCATCGCTCGGGTGGGCGAGGCCGCTAATGGATGAAGTAACAAATGAAGCGGTGATTGCCGCCACCCAGACATGGGTGGAACGCGCGGTTATTGGGCTGAACCTGTGCCCGTTCGCTAAAGCGGTGCATGTAAAAAATCAGATACGTTATGTGGTAAGCCGCGCGGCAACGCAGGAAACGCTGCTCAGCGACCTGATGCGCGAGCTGGAATTTCTGGCGGAAACACCCGCAGAAAAAACCGATACAACGCTATTGATCCATCCCGATGTGCTGCAAGACTTTCTTGACTACAACGACTTCCTGGATGTGGTCGATGCGGCGCTGGAAGACATGGACCTGGAAGGAGAGATTCAGGTAGCGACGTTCCATCCGCGCTATCAATTTGCCGATACCCAGCCCGACGATATCGAAAATTTTACCAACCGCTCGCCCTATCCGATGCTGCAATTGCTGCGTGAAAGCAGTGTGGTACATGCCGTGTCGGTCTATCCCGAGGCCAGCAAAATATTCGATAAAAATATCGAGACGCTGCGCAAGCTGGGTCGTGCAGGTTGGGATGAGTTGGGGTTGCTTACCAAATAGTAGTGTGCGCTATGCGCACGACCAAAAAAATATCAAGACGACGTGCGCACAGCGCACGCTACCCATGCACTTTAAATTGATTAGGCAATTTCTGTGACTCCGCAAACCTACGCCACGCTCACCCCGGATTGCGTGCTGAATGCGCTGGAAAGCCTCGGGTTTCGATGCGATGGTCGCTTGCTGGCGCTTAACAGTTACGAAAATCGCGTTTATCAAATTGGTATCGAGGAAGGATCGCCGCTGGTGGCAAAATTCTATCGCCCCGAACGTTGGAGCGATGTTGCGATACTGGAGGAACACGCCTTTGTGCAGGAATTGGTCGAACGCGAAATTCCGGTTGTGCCTGCGATGGTGCTGGATAGTAAAACGCTGCATGGTTTTGAGGGATTTCGCTTCGCTGTTTTTCCAAAGCATGGCGGTCGCGCGCCGGAGCTGGAAGACCGCAACACACTGGAATGGATGGGGCGATTTCTTGGTCGTATCCACGCTATCGGGGCGCTTAAGCCGTTTCAGCACCGGCCCGAATTAAATATTCAAACATTTGGCCTCGCGCCGCGCGATTATCTGCTGGCGCATGATTTTATTCCGGCGGATCTTGATGCGGCCTATCGCAGTGTGGTCGATCAGGCGCTGGACGGCGCTCGCCATTGCTTTGACCGTGCGGGAGCAGTACACGCCTTGCGCCTGCACGGGGATTGCCATGCTGGCAATGTGTTGTGGACAGAGGGTGGCCCGCATTTTGTGGATTTTGACGATAGCCGCATGGGCCCTGCGGTGCAGGACTTGTGGATGTTGTTGTCCGGCGAACGGGTCGATATGGTACGGCAGCTAAGCGATGTGCTGGCAGGGTATGAAGATTTTTGCGAGTTTGATGCGCGCGAATTGCACTTGATTGAAGCATTACGCACGCTGCGCTTGATTCATTATGCTGCGTGGCTGGCGCAACGCTGGGAAGATCCCGCGTTCAAGCAGGCCTTCCCGTGGTTCAATACCCAGCGATATTGGCAGGATCGCATTCTGGAATTACGCGAACAGATCGCGCTGATGCAGGAGCCGCCGTTGTGGCTGGCGTGATGGTAGGCCGCTAAAAATTCAAAATCCTAAGCGAGACAAGGCGCGAGCAAAAAATTGCGACGCCGCATACGATTGGTATGTAAGGAGAAATTTTTTGTGAGCAACGCCGTATCGCGACGGAGTTTGAATTTTTTACCAGTAGGCATAGGCGTAGGTAAAGCCAAAGATAACGTTCAGGTCAGAATTTTTCTTGCCGGCTTCGGGCGAACTGTTGTAGCGGTAATCCAACTCCAGATTGGCGGCGATGTTGTCCACCAGCGGAACACGGAGACCTTGTTCCGACCGCAGAACAACCGAACCTTCATTAAAGCTGTAGTACCCTTCCTGCCGGTGGAACAGCTTGAGTCGCTTGGGGATGGCCTCCCAATCAAGCCCTACCGCCCAGCGTCCGGCGGCGCTGCTTTTATCCTCACCCACTATCATGTCCTCGTTAAAATAGGACACCCCGGCTTCAGCAAACAGGCTGCGCAAGCGGGTATCGAAAAACTGATATCCCATGCCCAAGCCTTCGGTGTTGCGCAGATTCAGGTTGGCAAAGCGATCCTGCTCGTTCAGGGATTGTGCATAAGAATAAATTTTTTCCCGGGCAAAAAAATCATACTTCAAGCTGGCGGAAGAATTGCGCGCAGTGGACACACCATTAGCTTCGCCAAAATTGTATTTTGCGTCGACAGTGAAACGATGTTTACGCGTTTTAACCTGGAATCGGGTGGCCACGTTCAATGCCTGGGTATCGGTATTGCCACTATTGTATGTGCCGCCCAGGTTGAAAATACCGGAATAGGTAGATGGGTTGACGGATAACAAATTACTCAATGGCATGGCAGTGGATTTGCCCAGCAGATAATTTTCTATCTGTACCTTTCCACTCTCCGGGCAATCAAGCCGGCCAATCAGGAAATCCTGCCCGGCGAATTCCATCGGCAAATAGCCGTCAGACCGGATGCATTCCACTTCTTCCCAGGAAATACCCAACCGCTCCATCGCATAGTCCGACTTGAAAATAAGTATCTCTTTTTCCATCCGGATAATTTCTCCAGTTAGCTGGTCGCCATTTTTAATCCGGATTTCGTCGGCCCATGCCGGGTACGCGAGCATGAGCAATGCTATGCCGTACCCGCATCGGAAATAATTTTTCAACATAGATTCCTGCAGTGGTTGATTGAGACATGTAGCGTGCGCCATGCGCACGAATCCAGCGCCATATCATAATGTACGCTATGCGCAACGGTTGTGCGCCAGCGCACGCTGGGTTTCCTTACGTTGCCGATTTCATTTGAATACGAAGAAATATTGCACCGATTACTGCTGCGCTTGCTGCAAACACCGCGCCGCTAAAAAATGCCCAGCGGTAACCGCTGTTAAGTGCAATGACCGGATCGACACCTGATATCAGCGAGCTATTTGTCCGCGCAGCAGCCATGCTGGCCAGTACCGCCAACCCTAACGCGCCGCCCATCATGAACGAGGTATTGACTACGCCCGAGGCCAGGCCGGATTGGCTTTGCTCAACGTCGCTCATCGCCGCCAGCAACACCGGGTTCAGAGCCATGCCGGCACCCAGGCCGAGCAGCAACATACCGGGAAGGATGTGTGCGACGAAATTTCCTTGGGCCGGAGCCATCGCAAATAATAGCAGTCCGGCTGATGCCAGCAGCAACCCAACGGCGAGTGGCAACTTGATGCCGAAACGCATCACAATTCGGGCAGACAGACCCAGCGAGAATGCCGCCATGATTAAATTGGCCGGTAAAAAGGCGAGGCCGACTTGCAACGGGCTGTAGCCCAGCACGAATTGCATATACAGCGCGGAGATGAAGAACCAGGCAAACATCGCCGCTGCCCACAATACGCCGACCACATTGGCAGTGGCGACATTGCGCAGCCGAAACAACGCTAGCGGCATCAACGGGTCGCGCACGCGCGCTTCGATGCCGATAAAAATTGCCAGCAACGCAGCAGCAACCGCCAGCATCACTAATGTCTGGGCCGAAGTCCAGCCTGACTCGTTGCCATTTACAATCGCATAAACAGCCAGCATCAAAGAGGTTGTGACCGTTATGGCACCGGCGATATCCAGACGCTCGCCATGTGCCTGGCCACGGTCATTCGGTAACAAAGCGACACACAATGCATACACCGCTACACCGATGGGAAGATTGACCAGAAATATCCAGTGCCAACTGAGTGCATTAGTCAGTAGGCCGCCGAGCAGCACGCCTATGCTGCCGCCACCGGCACAGACAAAACCATACACCCCCATCGCCTTGGCGCGGTCAGCGGGTTCGGTAAACAGATTCATGATCAACGACAATGCCACGGCAGACACCACAGCACCGCCCAAGCCCTGCACCGCGCGTGCTGCAATTAGCAGCGTTTGGGTATTCGCCAGGCCGCAGGCGGCAGATGCAATCGTGAATAGCGTAAGGCCCAGCAGGAAAAGTTTACGGTGCCCGAACAAATCACCGAGCCGTCCGCCCAGCAGCAGAAAGCCACCAAACGTCAGCATGTAGGCATTGACTACCCACACCAGCGAAGTTTCGGAAAAATTAAGGTCGGTGCGAATAGACGGCAGTGCGACATTCACAATAGTGGTATCCAGCACGATCATCAGCACCCCAAGGCAGAGCACCATCAGCGCCAGCCAGCGCCTGTTGTCAGCTATGTTCTTAGACAATCAATTCCCCTTGTGATTATTGCATGTATATTCCGTAGCGTGCGCTATGCGCACGATTGTGGCATAACACGCCGTACGGGGTGTTCGTGCGCACAGCGCACGCTACGACTTTAATGAGAGCTAACCCGGTCTGTACCGGTTCCATATAATAATTTCAAGATATGTCCATCCTGATCATGTGGATGCTTTTGGGGAATAGGTTTCATCCACATCAAGGCGCGCAACATGTAGAGTGCTAAGACTTCCCCAGGTACGCTTCCAACTGCTCAAACGTTCCGCCCCAGCCTTGCCGCATACTATCGTGCATTTTGGTAAAGGTCTGGTACTGTACTTCGGTCGCATTCAACGGAGCCCAACGCAAGGTGACGGTAGTTTTACCGTCACGCTCTTCAAACGTCGTGGTAGAAAGTATTTCCAGCGGCCAGTTGTCTATTATTGTCGCAGGAATGGTGCCGCCTTGTGCGTCCGAGAAAGAGGAAACCAACACCAGTTTTTTCGGCGCGACGATCTCGCGGAACGCCCATTTACCCCACATCTCCTGACCATTAGCTGAGCGCAGACCGTAATGAAACACGCCGCCCGGACGTAGGTCCAGCTTGGCATAAGACATGGTAAAACCTTTAGGACCAAACCACTGCATCAGTTGCTCGCGTTCCGTCCATGCCTGCCACACCTTCAGGCGTAGTGCATTGAACGTACGCGTGATAATAAATTCCTGCTCGGCAGCGAGATTAGCGTTTTTTGCGTCCATTTTTTTTCTCCTTATATGCGGGTGAAATTTTTTTCGCGATTGGGATTTTTTGCGTGATAGGCGGAGGCTGCATTGTTTTCAGGTAGGCATCCAGCCGGTCGAAACTTTGTTCCCAGAACTGACGGTAGTGCTCTATAAAATCGGCTGCCTCATGCAGCGGTGCGGCATTGAGTTGGCATGGCCGCCACTGCGCCTGGCGGCTGCGCGTGATCAGGCCGGCTTGCTCCAGCACTTTAAGGTGTTTGGTAATGGCCGGTGCAGTCATCTCGAACGGTGCGGCAAGCTCTGACACAGACGTTTCGCCCGAGGTCAGGCGCGCCAGAATCGCGCGCCGGGTAGGGTCAGCGAGGGCGGAGAAGGTAGTGCTGAGGTGATCTCTAAGCATGATAACCCAATAGTTAATTAACTAAATGGTAAAATATGCTTGGTTAAGCAACTTGTCAACTGCAACTCTCCGTTTTGATGGAATCCCAATTTTGAGAATAAAATTCTCGAAGTGGCCATCAATATTTCTGAGTCTCAGGTTTAATCTATGTAAAATAGGCGGTAATCGATGGTTTATATGGGATAATTAGACCTGGATCGATTATTGCTTTATCATTAGGGAAATCTTAAATTGTAAGGAAAGAAAATGACTAAAAAATCGTTGATATCCCTGTTTGCCAGCTTGGGGCTTTGCTTATTGTCTCTGGCTAGTAATGCCGAGCTAAGCACTCAGGCTGCAATGGAAAAGCAGAGCCTGGATAGCAAACTGTCCCCTCCCGCTGGCCAGGTACACCAAGCCAAGGATCAAAATAACGGAAATGCCAGTAATCCGTTCCTGTGTGGTGCCTGCCATAGAGATAGTGAAGTTGAGCCCAAAACGGGTTCGTTATAATGTAATAGGAGGTATGCAGAGCCTCCTATTAAAACTGCCTGACCAACTTTTTATTGCAACCCTGCTTTAGTTAGCTTCCTGTCCTGACTGCTTGCAGTTAGACTTTCCCCATCATAGCCTTTAGACTCCGCATTTTTTTACAGGCGCAAGCATGTCCGTTGATATTAACCAGGTGTTGAATGAACCTGTTGCCGTGCCGCGCGAATTGATTGCGCGCGAGGTGGCGCGGCGGCGCACGTTCGGCATTATCTCCCACCCGGATGCGGGCAAGACTACGCTTACTGAAAAGCTTTTGTTGTTCTCTGGCGCAATTCAATTGGCCGGCACGGTCAAAGGGCGCAAGAGCAGCCGTCATGCCACGTCAGACTGGATGGACATTGAGAAGCAGCGCGGCATTTCGGTGGCCAGCTCGGTGATGCAATTCGAGTATCGTGACCATGTGGTGAATTTGCTCGACACCCCCGGGCACCAGGATTTTTCCGAAGACACTTATCGCGTATTGACTGCTGTAGATTCCGCATTGATGGTGATAGACGCGGCCAAGGGCGTGGAAACGCAGACCATCAAATTGCTCAATGTTTGCCGGATGCGCAGCACGCCGATAGTCACGTTCATGAACAAGATGGATAGAGAGACGCGCGACCCGCTGGAGTTGCTGGATGAAGTCGAATCCGTGCTGCAAATACAATGCGCGCCGGTAACCTGGCCGCTGGGCATGGGCAAGACGTTTCGCGGCGTGTACCACTTGCTGCGCGACGAGATCATGCTGTTCGAAGCGGGCGCAGAACGTGCTGACCAGGAATTTGAGATTATCAAGGGCATCAATAATCCGCGTCTTGCGCAAATGTTCCCGCTGGAAATAGAACGGCTGAAGATGGAAGTGGAGCTGGTGCATGGCGCATCGCACCCTTTCAATCTTGAAGATTTTCTGGCCGGGACCCAGACACCGGTATTTTTTGGTTCGGCTATCAATAATTTCGGCGTGCGTGAAATTCTGACTGCGCTGCTGGATTGGGCGCCTGCGCCACGCGAGCGTGATGCCACGGTGCGCGTGGTTGCGCCGACCGAAGCGCAATTTTCCGGATTTGTTTTCAAGATTCAGGCCAATATGGACGCCAATCACCGCGACCGCATTGCCTTTTTGCGCGTGTGCTCCGGCCATTTCGAGCGCGGTATGAAAATAAAACATCTGCGCATCAACCGCGAGATTCGCGTATCCAATGTCGTGACCTTTATGGCTTCTTCGCGCGAGCAAGTCGAAGAGGCTTATGCTGGCGACATCATCGGCTTGCCCAATCATGGCAATATGCAGATAGGTGACAGTTTTTCCGAAGGTGATCTGCTGCAGTTCACTGGCATTCCTTATTTCGCGCCGGATTTTTTCCGCTCGGTGCGCATCCGCAACCCGATCAAGGTCAAGCAATTGCACAAAGGCTTGCAGCAACTGGGCGAAGAAGGGGCAGTGCAAGTATTCAAACCGGTTAGTGGCGGCGATTTGATTCTGGGCGCGGTCGGTGTGCTCCAATTTGACGTGGTTGCCAGCCGCCTGCAAGGCGAGTACGGTGTAGATGCGGTATTTGATGGAACCAGCACCACCAGTGCGCGCTGGGTGACCTGCGACGACAAGAAAATGCTGCAGGATTTCGAAAAAACGCTGTCGCATAACGTGGCCTATGATGCTGCGGGCAATATGGCCTACCTGGCACCCAATAGCGTCAATTTGAAACTGACCCAGGAACGCTGGCCCAAAGTGGTGTTCCATACTACGCGCGAGCATGCGGTCAAATTATGATGCAGCAACTTGAATTCAAGCTGCGTGGTGAATTCATTGAGTTGAACCAGTTGCTCAAACTGACCGGTGTGTGCGATAGCGGTGGTGCGGGCAAGGCGCTGGTCGCAGAAGGTGGGGTGGGGGTGGATGGCCAGGTAGAGCTGCGCAAGACCTGCAAGATACGTGCGGGATCGGTAGTGACGCTGGGTGATGTGCGCATCACTGTGAGCGGGTAAAGTCCATGCTCTATATTGCGCATAATGTGAACATCTACGATCACGAGGTCGAATTGACCGCGATGCGCGCGCAAGGCGCGGGCGGGCAGAACGTGAACAAGGTTTCCAGCGCGATGCATTTGCGTTTTAATATTGCGGCGTCATCGCTGCCAGAGGAATTCAAGGCGCGATTGCTTGAACTGCGCGATCAGCGTATCACCAAGGATGGCGTGGTGATTATCAAGGCGCAGGAATTTCGCAGCCAGGAAATGAATCGCGGCGAAGCGTTGCGGCGCTTGAAGGAGTTGGTGCAAAGTATTGCCGTGCTGCCTGCAGTGCGCCGCGCAACCAAACCAACGCGCAGTTCGCAAAAAAGGCGCATGGACAGCAAGGCAATGCGCGGTTCGGTAAAAGCATTGCGCGGCAAGGTCCTGGAATAATATGTAGGAGCGGGCCCTGCGTGTGTTGTTGGGGCTTTAGCCCCTTACAACCACGGCGTACCCCTTGCGGGTGCTGCCCGCGAAAATGGTTTCGCGGGCATGGCCCGCTCCTACAAAGTATGGATCGGGAAATATATGGCCATCAAATCCACAATCTTCAAAGTTAATCTGCAAATCGCCGACATGGAACGCCACTACTATGGCGACCATGCGCTGACCCTGGCCCGCCATCCTTCGGAAACCGATGAGCGCATGATGGTGCGCCTGCTGGCCTTTGCCTTGCATGCCGACCCATATCTGGAATTCGGCCAGGGCATGACAGCTGACGACGAAGCGGACCTGTGGCAGAAGGATCTGACTGGCGCGATTGATCTATGGATAGATGTCGGGCTACCGGATGAAAAACTGATACGCAAAGCCTGCGGGCGCTCCAAGCAGGTGATGGTGTACACCTATGGCGGGCGCACTGCCGAGATGTGGTACACGCAAAACAGCAGCCAGTTTGAGCGACTTAAAAATCTCACCGTGATCAACCTGCCATCGGAAAGTACGCGCGCGATGGCCAAGCTGGCGCAGCGTACGATGCAGCTGCAATGCACAATACAGGATGGCCAGGTATGGCTGGGCGATGGCAACGAGAGCGTAATGGTAGAGCGGGTAGAGCTGAAAATACCGCCTGATATGTGCGCCAGTTGATTGTGGGGCAACCCGCGCCACACCTGATTGAAGGTCTATCCGGTAATTTCTTCCCCTGCAGGCTGGTCAGGTTGGTCCGGAGAAGCAGGATTTTTTTCCTCCAGTTTGCGCTGCTTTTTTTCCTCTTTTTTCTTTTTCTTTGCTAATTCTTTTTGACGTTTTTCGAATTGAAAATTAGGTTTTGCCAATTGGTTGCCCTTGAGTAATGGTGGTTGGTCAATTCTACAGCCGTCATTCTCACACAATTACTGACGTGGATAGAGTTTATTTTTGTGTCCCTCGTCAGGGCCGCAGGCCGCCATGAGCTTGATGTTTTGGGCTATGCGTCTAAAAATGATAACATTGCGGCACATTTTTTTATCGAAATCGTTAGCTGCCGGTTGCTTTGGACTGAGGAAAATTTATGGCGGGGCATAGTAAGTGGGCAAATATTCAACACCGCAAAGGCAAGCAGGATGCCAAGCGTGGCAAAATCTTCACGCGTTTGATCAAGGAAATTACCGTCGCAGCGCGCCTGGGCGAGAGTGACCCGGCAGGAAACCCACGCCTGCGCCTGGCGATGGAAAAAGCCTACGAACACAACATGCCCAAGGATAACGTAGAGCGCGCGATCAAGCGCGGTAGCGGCGAACTGGAAGGCGTGGATTATCAGGAATTGCGCTACGAAGGATATGGCATCAACGGCGCGGCAGTGATTGTGGATTGCATGACCGACAACAAGACCCGCACCGTGGGCGAAGTGCGCCATGCTTTCGCCAAAAATGGCGGTAATCTGGGCACCGATGGTTCGGTGGCGTTTATGTTCAAACATTGCGGCCAGATGATATTCGCCCCCGGCACAGATGAAAATGCACTGATGGAAGTGGCACTGGACGCCGGTGCAGAAGACATAGTCAATAACGAAGACGGCAGCATCGAAGTGATCACTACAGCGTATGATTTCATGGCCATTAAGCAACGCTTGGAAGCGGCGGGTTTCAAGCCGGAAATGGCCGAGGTGACGATGAAGCCTGAAAACGAAGTAGTGTTCACCGGTGATGACGCCGCGCAGATGCAAAAGCTGCTGGATGCGCTGGAAAATCTGGATGACGTGCAAGAGGTATATAGCAACGCGGTGATGGATGAATGATCTGTAAAGGGATAAGGGCTAAGGGGAAAGGGTAGAACCCACGGACACTATCATGAGCCACCCTTCTCCCTTTCCCCTTTCCTCTTCCCCCCCGGTGCGCATTCTTGGCATAGACCCCGGCCTGCGAGTGACCGGGTTTGGAGTGCTGGAAATAAGTGGGCGACAGTTAAGCTATATTGCCAGTGGCTGCATCAAGATACCGGATGGCGAGTTGCCGCAACGTCTGAAGACCATACTCGATTCGCTGCGTGAAGTGATCGCGCTGCACCAGCCGCAGCAAGTGGCGGTGGAAAAAGTATTCGTGAATGTGAACCCACAATCTACGCTGATGCTGGGGCAAGCCAGGGGTGCTGCCATTTGCGCCGCGGTGCTGACCGGGTTGCCGGTCGCGGAATACACCGCGCTGCAAGTGAAACAGGCAGTGGTCGGCAACGGCCATGCGAAGAAAGAGCAGGTGCAGGAAATGGTGCAACGCCTGTTGAAGCTAAGCGGCATGCCTAGCCCGGATGCGGCAGATGCGCTGGCTTGCGCGATCTGCCATGCGCATGGCGGGCAGGGATTGGGCGCATTGGCTACAGCGGGATACCGTGTGAAAAAGGGCAGATTAATATGATAGGCAGACTGTCCGGAATCATCCTGGAAAAAAATCCTCCACAGATTTTGCTGGACGTGCAAGGTGTCGGGTATGAGTTGAATGTGCCAATGAGCACGTTCTACAACTTGCCTGCGCTGCATGAAAAAGTGGTACTGCTTACCCAGATGATCGTGCGCGAGGACGCGCATTTGCTGTATGGTTTTTTGAGCAATGAAGAGCGCGTGGCATTCCGGCAATTGCTAAAAATCAGTGGTGTGGGGCCGAAGCTGGCGTTGTCTGTGCTGTCAGGCCTCAGCTTGCATGACCTGGCTCATGCAGTAGCGAACAAGGAAGCCGGACGGCTGACCAAAATTCCGGGTGTAGGCAAGAAAACTGCCGAGCGCTTGCTGCTGGAGTTGCAGGGCAAGTTTGTGGTAGGGGGTGCTGCGCAAGGTGAGACAGTTGAATCAACCAGTAACGACATTGTAAATGCACTGCTGGCACTGGAATACAATCAAAAAGAAGCCGATTGGGCAGCCAAACAATTGCCAAAGGGCATCAACGTATCCGACGGCATTCGTCAGGCTCTTAAGTTATTATCCAAAGCGTGAAGCCACTTAAGCTATTATCCAAAGCATGATCCAACACGACGACCTCAGTGCGCCGCGCATCATTTCAGCGGCAGCGGTTTCCCCGCAGGAAGAGGCGCTGGAACGCGCGCTGCGCCCCAAACAACTGGATGAATACGTCGGTCAGGAAAAGATACGCGAGCAACTGGAAATATTCATAGAGGCTGCGCGCAAACGCAAAGAGCCGCTTGACCATGTGTTGCTGTTTGGCCCGCCGGGGCTGGGCAAGACCACGCTGGCGCACATCATCGCGCGGGAGATGGGCGTCAACTTGCGCCACACTTCCGGGCCAGTGCTGGAACGGGCGGGTGATCTTGCGGCGTTGTTGACCAACCTTGAACCAAATGATGTGCTGTTCATTGACGAGATACATCGCCTGTCTCCGGTAGTCGAAGAAATTCTGTACCCCGCGCTGGAAGATTATCAAATCGACATCATGATAGGCGAAGGCCCGGCGGCACGTTCGGTCAAGCTGGACCTGCCGCCATTCACGCTGATAGGCGCGACCACACGCGCCGGCATGTTGACCAATCCGCTGCGCGACCGTTTCGGCATTGTGGCGCGGCTGGAGTTTTATACCACCCCTGAATTGCAGCGCATCGTGACCCGTTCCTCCGGTTTGCTGGACATGCCGATCTCGCCCGATGGCGCACTGGAAATAGCCCGGCGTGCGCGCGGCACACCGCGCATTGCCAATCGCTTGTTGCGCCGGGTGCGCGATTATGCCGATGTTCGGGCACAGGGTGAAGCAACACTTGAAGTAGCCGATGCGGCATTGACCTTGCTGGATGTAGACGCGCAAGGTCTGGACGTGATGGACCGGAAATTACTGTTGACCGTGATCGAAAAATTTATTGGCGGGCCAGTCGGTATTGATAACCTGGCGGCAGCGATAGGCGAAGAGCGCGATACCATAGAAGACATACTGGAACCTTACCTGATTCAGCAGGGCTATTTGCAGCGCACCACCCGCGGACGCATTGCCACGGCCAATGCCTATAAACATTTTGGCCTGGCACAACCGCGCAACCACAATACCGGAGAATTGTGGGATGAATCCGGGAGTAAAGGATAAGTGGTGCTGACAAATGGTTGAACAAGCAAAAGTTTATTCCTTGCCGGTGCGGGTGTATTTCCAGGATACCGATGCCGGTGGGGTGGTGTATCACGCCAGTTATGTGAACTTTCTGGAGCGCGCACGGACAGAATGGCTCCGGGAATGTTATGGTTACAGTAACGCCGGATTGATGAAGGAATTCGGCGTGGTGTTTGTGGTGCGCTCACTCAAACTGGATTACCTGAGGCCGGCGCTGCTGGATGACATGCTTTCGGTAACTGCGCGACTGAAGGATGTGGGGCGCAGCCGGGTAGCCTTGTTGCAGTCGGTGATGCGCGGCGAGGAAATTTTGCTGCAGGCAGAAATTCATCTGGTGTGTGTCAGCCAAGACAGTTTCAAGCCGGTCAGTGTGCCGGAAATTTTGCAGCAACAATGGAAAGCCTGAAGCTTGCGAATTTCATTTGATGCAGTGCTTAATGAATTTTCCTGGAACCAACGAAAGAATTAAAACTCCGCGAAAGAATTAAAACATGGATGTGACCAAGGATTTGTCGTTTATTCATCTGATCCAGAATGCCAGCTTGCTGGTGCAATTGGTGATGGGATTGCTGCTGCTGGTTTCGCTGATGTCGTGGTGGTACATTTTCCTGAAGATGTTTTCAATCCGGCTGACGGTGCGGCAGAGCAATGATTTTGAGGAGGCGTTCTGGGAATATTCCGACCTGAACAAGTTGTATCAGGATATTTCCAGCGAGCCGGATGATGCCGGCAGTATGGGGCGGATTTTCGCTGCCGGTTTTACCGAATTCATCAAACTGAAGAAAAAACCCGGCATGGATTCCAGCGCGGTCATGGATGGTACGCGTCGTGCGATGCGCGCGACCTACCAGCGCGAGATGGACAGCCTGGAATCGAATCTGTCTTTCCTGGCTACGGTCGGATCGGTCAGCCCTTATGTCGGGCTGCTCGGCACCGTGTGGGGCATCATGAATGCATTTCGCGGTTTGTCCAATGTCGGGCAGGCCACACTGGCGCACGTCGCGCCGGGCATTGCCGAGGCGTTAATAGCCACTGCGATGGGTCTGTTTGCAGCGATTCCGGCAGTGGTGGCCTACAATCGCTATGCGCACGACGTGACACGCTTGTCCTCGCGTTTTGAAAGTTTCATGGAAGAATTTTCCAACGTGTTACAGCGCCAGCAATGACTCCACGCCACCGTTCTTCGCACGCACCGATGAGCCAGATCAATGTCGTGCCGTACATTGACGTGATGCTGGTGTTGCTGGTCATCTTCATGATTACCGCGCCGCTGATGAATCCGGGGCAGATTGATTTGCCCAGTATCGCCAAATCGCTGGCGCCACCGGTTGCGCCGCTGGAAGTGATTATCCGCAAGGATGCCACGCTGGCACTGCGCGACCTCAGCCAAGGTGGGCAGGAGCAGAATGTGACGCGTGCCCGGTTAATTGAATTGCTGAAACAAAAACAGGCGCGTAATGCAGACCAGCCGGTGGTCATTTCCGCCGACAAGAATGTGCGCTATGAAGAAGTGATCAACATCATGGATGTATTGCAGCAGCAACAAATCAGGAAAGTAGGGTTGCTGGCGCAAACAAAAAATTAATGAGCGCTATCGCCTATTCACAACCGCACAAACTGCCGGCCGGGATATTGGCTGTGGCGGTGCACTGTGCGTTTTTTGTGTTGCTGTATTTAGGCATTCATTGGCAGACGCAACCACCGGTGGGTATGGTGGTGGATATTTGGGAAAGCTTGCCGGAAGCGAGAGATGTGCCGGTTAATGATCCTCCGCCAGAACAGAAACCCGATCCGCCCAAAGTGGAACCGCCCAAACCGCAGGAGCTGCCAAAACAGGAGCCGCCAAAACGAGTTGAGCCACCGAGAGTGGTCGAACCCAAGGTGCAACCCAAAGCGGAGATCGAATTAAAGGACGCAAAAAAACCCAAAATAATTGAAGCGGCCAAGCCTGACCCAAGGATCAAGGAAGCGGAGCGCAAGGCCCAGGCCGAAAAAGAAGCCCAGGCCGAACGCATCGCGCAAGCTGAAAAAAGGGCGCAGGAACGCCGCGCGCAAGAAGAGCGCGAAGCTCAGGCGAAACGCGAGGCCCAAGCTGAGCAGGAACGTGAGCGCGCCGAACAGGCTGCGGCCTATGGCAAGGTCATCAATGAATATGTCGGAAAAATCCGCGCCAAAATAAAACGCAATATTGTGGAACCGCGCGACCTGCCCGTGACCATACACGGCAAATTCAGCATCACGGTATTGCCCGGCGGTTCTGTATTGAATGTCAAACTGGTCAAATCCAGCGGCAATGAGGCGTACGACAGCGCAGTTGAGCGCGCGATATTAAAAGCACAGCCGTTGCCGGTTCCGGAAGATGTAACGCTGTTCCAAAAATTCAGGGAAATAAATTTTCCGTTCTGCCCCGACAAGGGGGGAGGAACGTGTGAGGAGTAATTCAGCATGAAAGTATTGCGGTATCTCGGCTTGTTAATTTTTTTGTGGTGGACAGCGCAGGCCCACGCTGCATTGACGATTGAAATCATGGGAGCGGGAGAGCACCAGATTCCGATTGCCATCGTGCCGTTCGCTGGCGAAGAAAAACTTTCGCAAAGCATTAGCCAGATTGTCGCGGCGGATTTGGCGCGCAGCGGGTTGTTTCGGTTGGTGGAAACCGCAGGCAAAAAGCCGCATGAGCCGAGCGAGGTGGTGTATGCCGATTGGGCGGGTGTCGATGCACTGGCCATTGGCAGTGTGAGGATGCTGCCCACTGGCCGCGTCGAAGCCAAAGTGCGCTTGCTGGATGCGGTCAAGCATACCGAATTATTGGGCCAGGCAGTTTCTGCCAAGGACAACCAGTTGCGTGCGATTGCCCATCGCATCGCCGACCTGATATACCAAAAATTGACCGGCGATGCAGGCGTGTTCAGCACGCGCATTGCTTATGTCAACCGGCAAGGCAAGAATTACCGTCTGGTGGTCGCGGATAGTGACGGATATGGCGAACAGGCCGTGCTGTCAGTCAGTGAACCCATCATGTCGCCAGCGTGGTCACCGGATGGCAGCCACCTGGCTTATGTCACCTTTGAACAAAACCATGCCGTGGTGTACGCCCAATCCTTGCTGACCAAGCAGCGCGTGGTACTGGCCAATTTCAAAGGCAGCAACAGCGCACCGGAATGGTCGCCGGATGGCAAGATGCTGGCCATCGTACTGACCCGCGACGACAGTTCGCAAATCTACCTGGTGCAGCCGGATGGCAGCAATTTACGGCGCATCACGTTCGGCGGCGGAATCGATACTGAGCCCAGTTTTTCACCGGACGGGCAGTATTTGCTGTTTACTTCCAACCGCGGTGGCAGTGTACAAATTTACCGCATACCGGTAGAGGGTGGCGCAGCTGAACGCCAGACATTTGAGGGTGGGAATAATTTTTCCCCACGCTATAGCCCGGATGGAAAAAGTTTTGTGTTCGCGCACTTTACCAACGGCAAATTTTATATTGCCACTCAGGATTTCCAGACCAAACAAATGCAAATTTTGACCGACGGCGGGTGGGAAAAAAAGCCCAGTTTTTCCCCTAATGGCAAGCTTGTGTTGTTTGCCACCGAGGCGCAGGGTCGTGGTATATTGGCGACCGTTTCCAGTGATGGCCGGGTCAAGCAAAAGATGTTCCCGCAAGACGGGGATATACGGGAACCCAGATGGGGCCCTTTTTTAAAACAGTAACTTTATGTGAGGAAATACAAATGAGGAATTTAGTGATTGTTGTGTTGTTGTCCAGCCTGTTGGCCGCTTGCGCCACACCAAAACCTGTGGCCAAAGGTGAAGAATCTACTTCTGCGCCGGTTAGTGAAGGCAAGCGCACAGCACCTACTGCACCCACTGTTTCCAGCCCGGATGCGGTTGCATCAGTAGACGATGATCCATTGAATGACCGCAACAGCATGTTGGCCAAGCGCAGTTTGTATTATCCGCTGGATGGCTATGTAGTGCAGGCCGATGACAAAGCGGCGGTGCAGGCCCATGCTCGCTATCTGGCCGAGCATCCCAATCGCAAGGTGCGTCTGGAAGGCCATGCCGATGAACGCGGCAGCAATGAATACAACCTGGCCTTGGGGCAGCGCCGTGCTGATGGCGTGAAGAATATGCTGATGCTGGGCGGCGCCAAGAGTGACCAGATTGAAACCGCCAGCTATGGCGAAGAAAAACCCAAGGCCACTGCGCATGATGAGTCGGCATGGTCGCAAAACCGCCGTACCGATATTATCTATAAGTAAGTTGAAGCTGCGCGCCTTATTGTTGCTTGCTGGACTGTTCGTTGGCGGCCAGGCTCATGCTGGCCTGTTCAGCGATGATGAGGCGCACCAGCGTATTCAGCAGCTGGTAGAACGTGCTTCACGGCTCGAAGAAAAGCTGCTCGAAACCAACAAGCAGCAAGCCGAGAGCAGCAAGCAACAAACCCAGGCCATGATAGAACTGCAAACCCAGATCGAAAGCCTGAATGCAGAGTTACGCAAATTGCGCGGCCAGAATGAAGAGCTGGTGCACAATCTGCAAGATGCTGAAAGACGGCAAAAGGATTTTTACGTCGATCTGGATGCGCGGGTACGGCAGATGGAATCCGCCGCATCGGACGCCGTGATCCCATCTTCCGCAATCACAGCTCCGGCAATCATCCCGTCTGCCAAGGCAACAGAAAGTTCGCCGCCAGCCGAAGATGCGCTAATCCTTGAGAACCGGGCTTTTGAGGCAGCGTATGGTCCCTTTAAAGCTGGCAGTTACCAGAAGGTGCTGGATGCCTTTGAGGCATTCTTGAAAAAATTTCCCGATTCAGTACATGTGCCCAATGTGTATTACCAGATGGGCAACGCCTATTTTGCGGTAAATGAATACAAGAGTGCGCTGGACAGTTACCAAACCCTGGTGCGCAAATATTCCTATAGCCCGCATACAGCGGACGCAATGCTGGGCGTAGCGGCCTGCCAGCAAGAGCTGGACGACAAGGTTAATGCCAGGAAAACTCTGCAGCAGGTTATCGCAAAATTTCCCGGGAGTGCTGCGGCTGACACCGCCAGAAAACGTCTCAAGACTTACCAGTAAAGGCAGCCATGCCTCCCTCTTCCGCCAGCGGACAGCTGCGCATCACTGAAATATTCTATTCGTTGCAGGGCGAAACCAGCCGCGTGGGCTTGCCTACAGTTTTCGTGCGCCTGACCGGGTGTCCGATGCGCTGCACTTATTGCGATACCGCCTATGCTTTCAGCGGCGGGAAAACCATGACACTGGCCGCAATACTGGCTGAAGTAGCGCGCTACCCTGCGCGCTATGTGACCGTTACCGGAGGCGAACCCATGGCGCAGAAAGATTGCCTGCCGTTGCTGCGTGATCTGTGCGACCTGGGATATGACGTGTCACTGGAAACCGGCGGCGCGCTGGATATTTCGGCAGTGGATGCACGAGTGATAAAGATACTGGACATCAAGACTCCCGCTTCGGGCGAAGCGGAAAAAAACCTGTGGAGCAACCTGGATACGTTGCATCAGCAAGATGAAATAAAGTTCGTGTTGTGCGATGAAGCCGATTACACATGGGCCAAACAAGTGCTGCGCGAGCGGGATTTGGCCGGAAAATGCAGTGTGCTGTTTTCTCCATCGCACAACCAGCTCCCTGCCGCAGACCTGGCTGGCTGGATATTGCGCGACAGTTTGCCGGTGCGCTTGCAAATGCAGATGCACAAATTATTGTGGGGTAACCAGCCAGGAAAATGAAAAAGGCAAAATGAACCAGGCAGCCGTCGTGTTACTGTCGGGCGGGCTGGACTCCGCCACCGTGCTGGCGCTGGCGCGGCAACAGGGCTATGCGTGTTATGCGCTGAGCGTCGATTACGGCCAGCGCCACCATGCCGAGCTGGTGGCCGCGCAACAAGTTGCCCAGGCGCTGGGAGTGCGGGAGCAGCGTGTCATCAAAGTGGACCTGACCGGGTTTGGTGGATCGGCGTTGACTGATACAAGTATTGCAGTGCCGATACACGCTGCAGCAGGCATTCCGCTGACCTACGTCCCGGCGCGCAATACCATCATGCTGTCGCTTGCACTGGCATGGGCAGAAGTTCTACAGGCGCAGCATATTTTCATCGGCGTGAATGCAGTAGATTACTCCGGCTACCCTGATTGCCGCCCCGAATTTATAGAAGCTTTCGAGCGCATGGCCAACGTTGCTACCAAGGCAGCCATAGAGGGCAGGAAATTATCGGTGCACGCGCCTTTACTGCAACTATCGAAGTCAGACATCGTAAAGCTTGGAACAAAATTGGGGGTGGATTACCGCCTGACTGTGTCCTGTTACCAAGCGGACAGTGAGGGCCGCGCGTGTGGCCAGTGTGATTCGTGCCGCCTGCGCCGTGCTGGCTTCGACATAGCTGGATTAGCCGATCCTACGCGTTATCGCAAGGCGTGAAGAGCTGGCTGTTGCGTTGACAGGGTGGGTCAAGTCCGTATAATGCGCGCTTCCTTAAGGGGATGTGGGTCGTTAGCTCAGCCGGTAGAGCAGCGGACTTTTAATCCGTTGGTCGCCAGTTCGAATCTGGCACGACCCACCACAGTTTTCAACGTGTTGTTCATGCGGCGCAAAACCGTTAAACACCATGTCATTTTTACCGCCGATTTAGCTCAGTTGGTAGAGCAACCGCCTTGTAAGCGGTAGGTCATCAGTTCGAATCCGATAATCGGCACCATCTTGCTTCATTTTAATCCCGTCTTGTCCAGATAATTCCAGCGAACTTTTCGCGGGTTTCTGCACGTCTGTATTTTCAAAAATCCCGGGAATGATGCTTGCCCGAGAGTGGCTTCGTCTGCGTACAATTTTCCGCGTCAGTATGAAATATTCGGTAAGATGTTGCCTTATTTT
>JANNQM010000024.1:0-22821 GCA_031400735.1 Gallionellaceae bacterium | reverse complement strand
GCATAGCGCACGCTACAGATACCCGTTCGTAGCGTGCGCTATGCGCACGTTCATCCTGAAAACGCAGTTGATCGCGCAAAGACGCAAAGAAAGAAGTCGGGTGATCGTATGTTTATGGGTAAGGTGTTGCTTTACCTGCTGCGTGTCTTGGCGCGAGACTGCTTCCCAGGTTAATTTCATCATCACCTCGCTCCGGCAAACCCGCATTGGCGCCACGCCTCAAAAACGGCTATGGCCACGGTATTGGATAAATTCAGGCTGCGGTTGTGGGCCAGCATAGGCAGGCGCAAGCGTTGTTCAGCGGGTAAGGATTGCAGCACATCCGCTGGCAGGCCGCGCGTCTCCGGGCCGAACAGCAATGCATCGCCAGCTTGATAGCGCACTTCGTGATAGGGGCGCGTACCTTTGGTAGAGTAGGCAAACAGGCGCGCACCCGGCAGGGTTTGCAGGCAGGTGGCCAGATCGTTATGCACATGCAGCGCTGCGTATTCATGATAATCCAGTCCGGCGCGGCGCAATTGTTTGTCGTCCAGCTCAAAACCGAGCGGCCGGATCAGGTGCAGTTGCGCGCCGGTATTGGCGCACAGGCGAATTATATTTCCGGTGTTGGGCGGAATTTCAGGTTGGTACAGAATCACATTGAACATTGGGTCTTGTCAGTAATCCGAAAAGAGGCTAACTTGCGCCTGCGGCAAGTGGGGTGTCCATGGTATTAAGCGGGTATCGGGGGCATTGGCTGCAAACTATATAGGAAAATAACTATGGCGCGTCCGGAAAAAATACGCCTCGGCGACTTGCTGGTGCAGCAGAAACTGATATCGCAAGATCAACTCAAGTTTGCGCTGGAAGAACAAAAGCGCAGCGGGCGCAAGCTGGGCCGTGTACTGGTCGACAATGCCTACGTCAGCGAAGATCAGATTTCCGAAGCGCTGGCCAAGCAGCTCAACATTCCCTTCATCAACCTCAAATATTATACCGTCAACCTGGAAATCGTCCGCCGCCTGTCAGAGAGCCAGGTACGGCGCTTCCGCGCGCTGGTGCTGGAAGACCGCAGTGGCGCATTGCTGGTGGGCATGGCTGACCCGACCGACCTGTTTGCTTTTGACGAAATCACCCGTCTGCTGAAACGCGACATTGACCTGGCGGTGGTTACCGAAGGCCAGCTGCTGGAAACGATAGACCGCGTCTATCGGCGCACCGAGGAAATATCCGGATTGGCGCGTGAGTTAAGCGACGACCTGGGCGATTCCTACGTCGACTTTGGCAAGCTGACCGATAGCGTGGGTCTGGAAGAGGCGCCGGTGGTCAAGCTGTTGCAGACGATGTTTAATGATGCCACCCAGGTGCGTGCGTCAGATATCCATATCGAGCCACAGGAAGCGCACCTGCATATCCGTTTTCGTATTGACGGCATGCTGCATTTGCAAACTGAACTGGACAGAAAAATATCTCCATCGCTGGTGTTGCGTCTAAAGCTGATGTCCGGCCTGGATATCTCAGAAAAACGTTTGCCGCAGGACGGCCGTTTTAATGTGCGGGTACGTGATCAGGCAGTGGATGTGCGTATCTCGACGATGCCGACGCAATACGGCGAATCGGTAGTGATGCGTTTGCTCAACCAGGCCAGCGGCGCACTGTCGCTGGAGAAGCTGGGCATGCCACCCGAGATGTTGGCCCGCTTCCGCGAAATTATCCGGCGCAGCAGCGGCATGGTGCTGGTCACTGGCCCGACCGGCAGCGGCAAGACCACCACGCTGTATGCTGCGCTATCAGAAATTAACACTACCGACCAGAAAATCATCACGGTGGAAGACCCGGTGGAATACCGCCTGGCGGGCATCAACCAGGTGCAGGTGAACGAAAAGATTGACCTGACTTTTGCGCGGGTATTGCGCGCGGCATTGCGCCAGGATCCGGACGTAGTGCTGGTGGGCGAAATGAGGGACGCAGAAACCGCGCAGATCGGTCTGCGCGCGGCGATGACCGGGCACTTGGTGTTCTCCACATTGCATACCCGTGATGCAGCCGGTACCTTGTTCCGCCTGATAGACATGGGTACCCCAAAATATATGGTGTCGTCTTCAGTGCAGGTGGTACTGGCCCAGCGATTGTTGCGACGTGTTTGTGAAAGCTGCACCGAGCCGCATGCACCCACACCGCAAGAGGCTGAATGGCTGGAGCATGTCCAGGTCAAACGCGAGCAGTGGGGCAAGCTGTTGCATGGGCGCGGTTGTTCGCACTGTAATGGCACTGGTTATAACGGTCGCCTGGGCGTATATGAAATGATGGAGATGACCCAGCCACTGGCGGAAGCGGCTGCTCATCAGGATGCTGCCCAATTTACTCATGCCGCGATGACCTATATGAAAGGTAAAACATTGCTTGACCAGGCGCTGGAACAAATGAGGCTGGGCCGCACCTCGGTCGAGGAAGTGATGCGCATCAGCAACCAGGTCGAGGACTAGAGCTTGTCAGTATTTGCCTACAAGGGTAGGGACGCGCGCGGCGAACTGGTGCGCGGTACGCTGGAAGGCGCGGACAGTGGCGTGGTGGCTGACCAGTTGCTGGGCAGCGGCATCACGCCCACCGAGATCAAGGTGCATGGTGTAGAAGGGGCGGCGGTACATAAAGGCGCCTCGCTGATAAACCGCCTGTTGGCAAAGAAAGTCGAAGCACTGGACCTGATGTGGTTCAGCCGCCAGATGTACACGTTGCTGAAAGCGGGCGTGCCCATCATGCGCGCTCTGGCGGGCCTGCAGGAATCATCGCAGAACCCGGCATTTGCCGACGTGTTGCAGAGTCTGCGCGAAAGCCTGGATAGCGGACGCGAACTGAGCATCGCGATGCGCCACCACCCCAAGGTATTCTCCCCGTTTTATGTCAGCATGGTGCAGGTCGGTGAAATGACCGGCATGCTGGACCAGACTTTCCTGCGACTGTACGAACATCTGGAATTCGAAAAGCAGATGAACGAAAACATACGCGGCGCGATGCGTTATCCGATATTTGTGATGATTGCGATGGCAATTGCCGTGGTCATTGTGAACATCTTTGTCATTCCGGCTTTCGTCAAGGTGTTCGAAGGTTTTCATACCGAACTGCCGCTAATGACGCGGATGCTGATAGGATTTTCCAACTTCATGGTGAATTACTGGCCGCTGTTGCTGGCATTGTCAATCGGTGCGATTGTGGCTTTCCGCGCCTATGTGGCGACCCCGTTGGGAAAATATAACTGGGACAAAAGCAAGCTGCGGATACCGATCGCCGGAAAAATCATATTCAAAGGCACATTGGCGCGCTTTGCGCGCAGCCTGGCGCTAGCGTTCAAAAGCGGCATCCCGATTGTGCAGGGTCTGAACGTAGTCGGCATGGTAGTAGATAATGAATACATGCGCACGCGCATCGAACAGATGCGGGATGGTGTCGAACGCGGCGAAAGCATATTGCGTACCGCGCTCACGGCTGGCGTATTCAACGCGACCGTGTTGCAGATGATTGCGGTGGGTGAAGAAACCGGCGACATGGACGGCCTGATGTTTGAAATTGCCGGCATGTACGAACGCGAAGTGGAATACGAAGTAAAAACCCTGAGCCAGCAGATCGAACCCATCATGATCGTTGCGCTGGGCATCATGGTGCTTATCCTGGCACTGGGCATCTTCCTGCCGATATGGGATCTGGGCAAAGCGGCGTTGCATAGATGAGAACCAGGATTGAGGATCGAGGATTGAGGATCGAGCGTGCAAACGATATGCATCCTGCTGCAGATTTAACTCAATCCTCGATCCTCTATCCTCAATCCTCAAAAGGATTTACGCTAATCGAACTGGCCATCGTAGTCTGCATTGTCGGCGTGCTGGCGGCAGCCCTGCTTACCCGGGTATGGTTCTATCAGGATCAGGCCGAAAAAGCTGCGATGGAACAAGTTGCCGGTGCGCTGCAAAGTTCGCTGACAATGAAGTACGCACGTTTGCTGACGCGCGGCAAACAGGCAGACATCAAGGCATTAGTAGCTGAAAACCCGATGAAGTGGCTGGCTAAAGTACCGCCCAATTATGCCGGCGAATATTATGATATGAGTCCGCGCACCGTGGCCCCCGGTAATTGGGCTTTCGACCTGAAAACGCGTCAGCTGATCTATGTTGTGGATCGCGGCGATTACTTCAAGCCGGGCAAAGATGGCAAAAAATGGGTGCGCTTCCATGTCAATTTGCTATATGAATCTGCAGAAGGTACTGGCGCTTCGGGCAAAGAATTGGTTGGTGTGTTGTTCGAGCCGACCGAGCCTTACCGTTGGTTTGATTAGAATTTGGAGTGCGGCGACATGTCGCCGCTTTTGAAAGCGCAGACATGTCTGATGTAACTACTAGCCATTCGACTAGGTTGTCAAAAGACGACAGACAAGTCGCTGGTTATGCGCACTCCACAATCTGGCCATAACTGTTTTCTAAATACTGTTGTGATAAAGAATATCCCATGTCCATAACCGACACCGTGTTATTGCGCACCTTGCTGTTGTTTCTGATGGTTGGCAGCGTAGCCGGACTGCTGGCTGGTGTCGCGCTTATCCTGCGCCCGGAATGGCTAAGGTACGTGGGCAAGTTTACCAACCGCTGGGTCTCTACACGTCATCTGAATAAAGGGTTGGAGCGGGCCATCCATGTGGATGTGTGGTTTTATCGTTACAGCAAGTTGAGCGGAATCTTGATGATGGCTGGCGCGATTTTTATTATTTATTTTTTCATCACGTCGTTTGACAAACTGGGCACCGTAGCCAGCCTGTTCAAAAATTCCAGGTTTCCGCCGGCATTGTTAGGAGGTCTGCTGGACGGGTTGGTATTGATTATTTTGGTAGGTGGAGTACTGGCCTTGATCGTCGGGCTATTCCTGATCTTCCGTCCCAGCCTGCTACGCGGGTTTGAACAAAGGGCAAACCACACCGCTTCGTTGCGGCGCGCGCTGAAACCGCTGGAAATACCCCGCTCCAATGTTGATGAATATGTGTTTCGCCATGTACAACTGGTAGGAGTGTTACTGGTGTTGGGCAGTGTGTATACATTGGTGGGGTTGGCGGCATGGCTGAATTAGGGCAGACAGAATGAGTAATTTATCCTTGCATATTGAAAGATAGTCTTTTAACATACAAGGATGATTAATCGAAGGTTGCTATCCTCAATAAGGCACTCGCTAGCCGAATTCCCGGCCGTTGCAATGCTCGGACCACGGCAAGCGGGCAAAACGACGCTGGCAAAAATCATTGCCAATCAGTATTCAAACAGCCTGTACCTTGACCTTGAGCGCCCATCCGATTTGGCAAAGCTCGCCGACCCCGAGTTTTTTTTGGCGCGCCATGCAGACCAGTTAATCGTACTGGATGAAATTCAACGTCAGCCTGAGCTGTTCGCCGTATTGCGCGCGCTGATTGATGAAAAGCGCACCCCTGGCCGTTTCCTGTTGCTGGGATCGGCTTCCCCGCAACTTTTACGTCAAGCCTCGGAATCCCTCGCGGGCAGAATTTCTTTTCATGAACTCGCCCCTTTCGACCTAGGCGAAATCCGCCCCGGCCATTCTGAGCTGCAAAATTTCTGGCTGCGTGGTGGGTATCCACTGAGCTGGCTGGCAAAGTCCGATACCTCCTCCTTCGCATGGCGCGAGTCATTCATTGCTGCGCATTTGGAGCGCGACATCCCATCCTTCGGCATACGCGTACCCGGCACGACATTACGCCGTTTTTGGCAAATGCTTGCTCACCTGCATGGGCAACTGTGGAATGCATCAAGACTGGCGGCAGGATTCGGCGTGTCGGCCCCCACCGTCCAGCATTATCTGGACATACTGGAAGCGACCTACATGCTGCGTCGGCTCCCACCCCTGCAGGCAAACCTGGGCAAACGCCTGGTGAAATCGCCAAAAATCTATTTGCGTGACAGCGGGTTGCTGCACGCATTGCTTGGCATTGCCAGCCTCGACGATTTGGGCGGGCATCCTATCGTGGGAGCGTCGTGGGAAGGATGGGTAGTGGAGCAGATCGCCCAGCTGGTGCCTGCACAATGGCAACTCTCGTTCTACCGCACGGCAAGTGGTGCCGAAATGGATGTGGTAGCCGAGCGCGGCAACAGAAAAATTGGCTTCGAAATTAAATTTTCCAGCGCCCCCGCGCCCAGCAAAGGATTCTGGTCAGCCATCTCAGACTTGAAACTAGCCCACACCTATATCGTCGCCCCGGTAGATAATGGCTATCCGCTTGCGGCGAATGTTGAAGTCGTTGCGGCGGCGGAGTTGGCAAGGGTATTACAAATGCTGTAACTGATGTCTTCCCAAATATACGGGGGAAGGGATGTACTGAACCGAACATAAACCGTTCGTCAGGTGGCGACAGGAGGAGGTTGCGTTTATCCGGCAATTCCCTTAGATTGCGTCTACTTGGTTGGCCAAGCTGCTGCGGCAAGGCGGTGAATCAGGGAAAGACGAGAGATTTTCTCATACTCATCGAGGCTGCGGCCTCAGAAAAAGGAGAAATACAATGAAACACCAACAAGGTTTTACACTGATCGAACTGATCGTAGTGATCGTGATTTTGGGCATTTTGGCGGCGACTGCATTGCCAAAATTTGCCAATTTAGCCAGTGATGCTCGGGCAGCAACGCTCAATGGAGCCAAAGGATCGCTCTCTTCAACAGCAGCCATGGCGCACGGGCTGTATCTGGCTAAATCTACTCCTCCTGCATCGGCAACTTATGAAGGAGCGACAGTCACTTTTACGGGCGGTTTTGGCTACCCCGTAGCTGATGCTGGCCTGATGAGTGCTGCAGGGATCACAGCTACAGACTTCACAATTATAGCCGCAGGAACCGCTGCTACCGCTAACTCTCCGGTAACCTCTGCAACTCAAATAGCTGCAATTCCTAACAGTGTTGCAGGTACTACGGCAGGTCTGACTTGTTATGTCAGGTATACAGCGGCTACTTCAACTTCGGTACCGCCAACAGCCATAGTGGATTCAACTGGGTGTTGATCCGGAAATTCATGAAAAAAGGTAAGGTGATTTGCCTGCCAGCACTATAGAACAGGGGAGCGATGCTCCCCTGTTTTTTGCCAGGTTATAAACTATGTGTTTGCCCATTGGAAAAAACGAAGTATTTAACCAGCACGCCAAGAAAGAATGTGGTGCTCGTTTGCTTAATCGCCAGCAAGGTTTTACTTTAGTCGAGCTAATCACCATTATCGTGATTCTCGGCATCCTCGCGGCGATAGCCGCCCCGCGCTTTTTTGACCATGATGAGTTTGATAGCCAAGGATTTTACGATCAAGTTATTTCCACCTTGCGATACGCGCAAAAAACGGCAATTGCGCAGCGCCGCTTTGTGTGTGTCGAGTTTACCGCGAACACTGTCAAGCTGACTTACGATCCGGTTGCCCCAAGCGCTACCCATACGGCAGCAGCGTGCCCTGGCACGGATTTAACCGATCCTACAGGCCAAACGCCGTATATCCTGACCTCGCCCAACGCTAACGTGACGCTGGCTGGGTATACAAATTTTAATTTTAATGCACTCGGCAAACCAGACATCTCTCAGAGCATAACGGTAAATGGCACTAATATTGCTGTCGAGCAGGAAACAGGCTATGTGCATTAACCAGAAGACAGAAGGCCGAAGACAGAAGAAAGCTCCATTGCGAAGTGGACATGTATTATGAGCATGTTTGGATTGCTTCAGACATTGGCTGATGCGAAAGTTGAATTCGTATTGGTGGGCGGGCTTGCCGTGGCACTACATGGTTATCAGCGGGTCACGATGGACGTAGACGTGGTGTTAGCAATGGACAGTGAAAATGTGCAAAAATTTTTGTCCGCAGCCAAAGCTGTCGGCCTGCACCCTACCGTTCCTGTACCGCTGGATGCGCTGGCACAGCCGGAAATGCTGGAACAATGGTACCGTGAAAAGGGTATGTTGGCCTTCAGCCTGCGTGGCGCTGAAACAATGGCAACTGTGCTGGATATTCTGGTTAAACCCGCAATTCCTTTCGCAGAGCTGCGGCGCGATGCAATAGAGGTCGAAGTGGGCACGATAAGGATTCCTGTGGCCTCGATAGGGCATTTAATCGCAATGAAAACTGCCACCGGACGTAGCAAAGACTTGATCGATATCGAAGAGTTGCAAAAACTTCAGGCAAAAAAATGCTGACCGCAGACCAGAATTTTCGTTTGTTGCAGGAGATTGAGGAGAGCCGGACTTTTCTCCTGATGGCCTATCAGCAAAATCCAAAGTTGCTGGCAGGCGCAGAAGCGCGAATCCAGCAGCTAGTTGGGTCACCTCGCGACCCCCTTCAGTCCACAGTCCTCAGTCCTCAGTCCTCTGAAAGTGGCATCAGCCTGGTCGAGCTGATCATGTTTATCATGATTGTCAGCGTGGCACTGGTTGGCATTCTGGCAGTGATGGACAGGGTTACTGGCCATAGTGCAGATACGCTGGTGCGCAAGCAGGCGTTGGCCATTGCGGAATCCATCCTGGAAGAAGTGGAGTTGATGCCGTTCACGTTGTGCGATCCGGATGATGCCAATGCAGTGACGGCGACTGTTGTGGGTGATTGCACTACAGCAGAGGGAATAGGCGCCGAGGCAGGCGAGACACGTTATAACCCGACTACACCCTATGATAATGTCAGCGACTACGATACCTTTGGTATGGCTGCCGGCTCAATTTTGGATATTACTGGCACCAACACCGGCTTGAACGGTTACACATTGGCTGGAATTGCGATTACACCAACAACCCTGCCATCCGTACCGATGGGCGAAGTGTTGCAGATTACGGTTACCGTTGACGGGCCGAATAACGAAACGGTTGTGCTGGATGGTTACCGCACCCGTTATTCTCCGAGAAGCGTGCCATGATGAAGATCAGGATTGTGGAGCGAGGATTGAGGAACGAGGTGGAATGTATCGCCCTTCGCTCAGCCCTCTTATCTCGATCCTCGATCCTCGATCCTCGATCCTCCAGAGGCTTTACGCTGATCGAAATGATCATGGTGACCGTTATCACCGGTATCATCGCCGGCATAGTCGCGATGTTTATCCGCGCGCCTATGCAGGGTTACGTGGATAGCGCGCGCCGCGCGGCGATGACCGATATTGCCGACACCGCGTTGCGCCGCATGTCGCGCGATTTGCGGCTGGCATTGCCGAACAGCATCCGGATCAACACGTTGGGCGGAGTTTATTATGTGGATTTCCTTTCTACCAGTGGCGGCGGGCGTTACCGCGCGAATGGGACGGGCACCGCTTTTTGCGCCGGTGGCGATGTGTTGAGTTTTACTGCTGCCGATCCCTGCTTTGAAATTCTGGGACCGCCTATACAGTTTCGCACCAATGATCAGGTAGTAGTCTACAACCTTGGTATACCGGGGGCGGATGCGTACCAGGGAAATGCCGCCGCCACCCATGTGCGCCGTGTATATAGTGGCAGCGTCGCAGCGCCAGTGCAGTTTGTTTCGTTGACATCAGTCAATCGATTACCCTTTGAATCCCCTACCCAGCGTTTTCATGTAGTGCATGAACAGGTGCGCTACATTTGCAATCCCACTGCCGAAACGTTGACCCGTTACGTGCTGGATGGCAGCGCGATTGCCACACCTTCCGCTGCTGTACCCGGAGTAACAGGCGCGCTGCTAGCCAACCATGTTACCGCCTGCCGCTTTGAGTACGATCCCAACGTAGTCGCACAACGCACCGGCGTGCTTACGATGCAGTTGACCCTCACGGATAGCAACGAGAGCATCACGCTATATAACGCAACGCATGTGAGCAACGAACCATGAATGCCATCCAAAAAGGTTTCAGTCTGGTTACCGCCATTTTTCTGCTGGTGGTGCTGGGTGGGCTGGGCGCGATGATGATGACTTTCTTTGCTGCGCAGCAGCAAAGTTCCGCGCTGGATGTGGTGGGTGCGCGCGCTTATCATGCGGCGCGTGCCGGCATTGAATGGGGCGCGTACCAGGTATTGCGAAATCCGGGTGTGGGTTTTGAAGCCGCGTGCCTGCTTGGGCCTACTACCGAGAACCATGCAGCTGGCACATTCCTCGGTACGCTTTCTACTTTTGATGTCAGCGTGGCGTGTCAGTACTATCCTTACACCGATGGCAGTCCGGTGGCGGTATACCGCCTCACAGCGACAGCGTGGCGGGGTTCAGCCGGTCAGGCAGATTATGTAGAGCGGCAAATTGAAGCTACGCTGGCGAGATAATGGAACAATTTTTTTCAGTAGTTAGTGTCACCATGCAAAGAATGCAGGTAAAAAAACTCCGGTATTTCCTGTTATTGGGTTTTTTTTATGAAAATTGCTGACTTACTCCAGTCGCTTTCGGCTGAACAGGTCAAATATGTACTGGTAGGATTGGCGGGAGTGTAGTGGATATTCTGGTGCGTCCGGAAGTGCCTTTTGAAGCGCTGATGGCCAACGCGATCGCTGGCGAATTGTTTACCCAAAAGGTATGGATCGCTTCCATTGATGATTTGTTGACCATGAAGCGCATCGCGAATCGACCAAAGGACCAGCTCGATATCGTTGCACTGGAGAAAATTAAACGTGGAGAAGACCCCAATGTCTGAATCCGTTATTGCAATGCGTACAGTCATCCCTGAACATGTAATACTTAGCCGTTTGGCGCAGTCTGAGCAAATGCGCGAATTTTTCATCCAGATGTGGATACAAAATCCTGCATTGGCCAGGCAGGCAGGGGTCAGAGTGCAGTCTCTGCTGTCTCCGCTGGCGGCGGCTAATGCCGTGGTTTTTTCCAGGCATTCAAGCGGATTCACATCTGATATCGAAGGAGGTAAACAATGAACGGTTTTCTAAATTCTAAAAAACACGTCCCCCCCGTTCTTGATCAATCGAGGCTAACCCCATTGATTTTTGTTTGCGCTGCTTGCCGAACATGAAGCACACACTGCTTTGTGCAGGACTGTTGCTTGGTTTGCTGCACGCACGCCATGGCATCGCCGCAACTTTCAACAGCGCCCAGAGCGGATTCTGGGATGTGGGTACAACGTGGGTAGGCGGAGTGGCGCCTACTACAGGGGACAGGGTGACCATCTTGAACGGACACACTGTCACAATCAGGACCAACGCCGCCGTAGATGAAGTCATTGTGAATACGGGGGCAACGTTGCGCGGGGACGGAGGGGCGAGGACATTTACCTACGGCAAGGGTGGCGGGGAGGACCTTACCGTTAATGGCACACTCGATTTCGCAATTGGGTTAGGGGTGGAAGTTATCCTGGCTAAAAACAGTTTATGGGGAGGGTCGGGAACCTGGAATTTATCCAGGCTCAATTACGCAAACCGCACGCTCACTCTTATTGGTGCAGTTACCCCCGTAGCGCAGGTTAATTTTTCCGGCAACGCCACGCCTATTACCGGCACAACAGGATCGCTCACATCTTTACCAACCACCATCTGGAATTTTACCGGGACGACTTCGCAAACCCTGCCTGCTACGGCCAGCGTGAGGTTTGGCTCAATTAATGTGTCTGTGACAGACCTGCCTCTACCAGCCCTGCCAACCACCGTCACGCTGGGCATGGCGTTGAACACCACTAACCTGCAGGGCAACCTTACGGTGCAAAGCGGCACTCTGAACAACGGCGGTTTTGCGATAGATGGCGGCGGGGTTGGAGGCAAGACCTTCAGCGTGGCCAATGGTGCTACTTTTCTGCTGACGGGTACTTCGACTATGGTCACTAATTTTCCCACCAGAGTATTCGGCAGTACACTACCAACCTGCAGTACAGTCAACTATGGCGGCACCGCGCAAACAGTCAGCAATGAACTGTATGGCAATCTGATTTTGAGCAACACTGGCACCAAGACTCTGCCCGTAACTGCGATGGCGATCGCCTGTGATTTTTCCATGTCGGGCAGTGCCGTTACCACGACTGGTAACACCATTTCAGTGGGCCGCGATTTCACGATGTCCGGCAGTGCCGTCCTGACCGCTGGCAATGCAATCACTATCACCCGCAATATGACGCTGGGCGGAACATCCGTATTCACGGCGGGCGCTTTTACCCACAACGTTGGCGGGAATTTCACGAACAATGGAGCGACTTTTACCCGTAATACCAGCACAATTAATATGAATGGAATAGCGGCGCAAACCATAGGCGGAACATCTGTAACCACATTCAATAATCTGATAATCGCCAATTCCGCTGCTGCGGTTTCTGCCACCACCAGTTTCAATACCAACGGAACGCTGACCGTGAATGCCAATGCGATTCTGTCGCCCGCTGCGGCTGTTATTGTGGGCGGCACCGGCACGCTGACTGGCGTCGGCACAGTACAGGTCACCACGCTGGTAGCGGGCGGGTTTAATTCCCAGTACACGATTGCCAGCAAAACCATGACCAATCTCACGGTGGAGTATGCAGGGGCAGGCGCGCAGACAGTCTCGGTTATAACGTATGGCAGCGGCACCGGCGGCGGACTCAAGATCAGCAACGCCAGTGGCGTCAGCTTGACCGCCAACACCACCGTTGCGGGCACGTTGAACCTGGCAAGCGGCGTGGTTAATGCCAGCACCTTTACCCTGCTCACCACCGGCAATTGCACGACTACGATACAGCGCACCAGTGGCTGGGTATTGGGCAAGCTGCAACTGAGTTTTCCGACCGGCTCGCCGACTTGCACATACCCGATAGGAGATGCGACAAATTATCTCCCCATCGTGCAAGCGTATGCCTCGGTGACTACCGCTGGTGTAATGGTAGGCAGCCAGACCGCGGGCGACCATCCGAATATTGCCACTTCCGGGCTGGATTCAGCCCTTGATGTAAACCGCTATTGGACGCTGACCAAGCCCACCGGCAGCACGATTGCTTACACCACTTACGGCGCCACATTTACTTTCGTGGCGGGTGATGTAGATGTAGGCGCGAACACCGCGAATTTTGAAGTGGAAGCCAGCCTGGGCGGCGGCGCGACCTGGACAATTACCACTGTGGGAACACGTACCGCCACTACCACCCAGGCGAGTGGCATAAGCGCACCCAGTGTGGCCAATACGTTTAATGATTTTGCGCTGGGCGAAAAGAAGGTGACTACGCCGGGCGGTTTTGTGTCGTATGACACCACCACGGCACCGGCCACGGCAATTGCCGGTAACCTGAAAACCAAAATCGCAGGCGCCGCTTTCACGTTTGACATTGGCGCGCTGAATCCGGCCAAGACCGCGCTGCTGGCAGCTTTTGTCGGGCCGGTAAAAGTTGAATTATTGAACAGCAGCGACAATTCCGGCTTGCTCGACGCCACCACAGCTTGCCGTAGCACCTGGACAGTTGTTATCCGGACATTGACCGACCAGACTTTTAATACAGCAGGTGATTTGGCTATCACCGGCGCATCCGGTCGTCACCGCGTTACTCCCGTCGTCACCGAAAACAATTCTTGGAAAGATGTGCGGGTACGTGTTTCTTATCCCGCCACAGGTGTGGCAACGGTCGTAGGCTGCTCTACTGATAATTTTGCCATCCGGCCCAATGATTTGTTGGTTTCCACAACCGACGATACTTGGCAAACTGCTGGTATTACCAGAGCGCTAAACAATGTCACCGCTACGGGCGGCAACGTACACAAGGCAGGTCGGCCTTTCACAATAAGGGTCACGGCATATAACGCTGTACCGGGCGTTACCGGCAATTACAATGGTACTCCGACCGTAGAAACCTTGGCCTGTACACTGCCCGCAAGCTGCGCCAGCGGGACACTGACTCCCGGCACTTGGAGCGCCAGCGGCGGAACCGTGACTACGACCACCGCGAGCTATTCCGAAGCCGGGGCTTTCGATCTGACGCTGCAAGATAGAACCTATGCTGCGGTTGATGCTAGCGATGGTACCTTAGCAGATTGCACCTCGTCGGGTTATTACATTTGTCCGGCAACAGCATCTGCGGTGGGGCGTTTTGTGCCGGATCATTTTGATATGGCGGCATTAACTACGCCGATATTTCTAACCTTTAATGTCACCACGCCATCATGCAGTATCGGTGGCCGTTCATTCACCTACATCGGCCAGCCATTCTGGTATCAGACCTTGCCACAAGCAACCATACTGGCCCGCAATGCTGCGGGGGTGACAACCACAAATTATAAAGGGACATTGTGGAAAGTTGCCGCCACAGACATCACCCAAACCTACAGCAACAACGCAGTCGGCCCTGCGCTGGATACTTCATTGCTTATCGGATCGCCTACCGTGACTGACAATGCGAATGGCACGGGCACGGTGGAGCCATCAGGTACTGACAAACTTGGCTATCAACGCAGTGCCACCACGCCTGTTGCGCCATTTAGCGCCAATTTGTCGCTGGCAGTCAGTGCGCAGGATGCCAGCGAAAATGCAGCGAACCAGGGAATTATTACCAGTTCCTCCGCCGTGACTTTTAATGGCACTGGAACGGGGATTGCATTTGATGCGGGTAATGCATTCCGCTATGGCCGATTAAGGCTTAGCAATGCGCATGGGTCGGAATTGCTGCGGTTGCCTATTCCGCTGCAGGCGCAGTACTGGGACGGTACTGCGTTTGTCACGAACAGCGCGGATAACTGTACCCGCTTGCTTCCCGGCAACATAGGAATTACCACTGCCTTGTCAGGAATAACCGCCACAACAGGCGGGGCATTTGTTGCTGGTGTCGGCACATTAAGCTTGAGCAAACCCAGCCCCACTGCAACCGGCTACGCTGATGTATGTGTGGATCTGGGTACCGATCCCGGCGGCGGTACGGCATGTTCAGCGGCCTCAGCCACCCGTAGCTACTTGCAAGGCCTGTGGGCACCCGGCACAAACTATGACAATGACCCGGTCGCACGCGCCACCTACGGCGTATACAAAGGGGCGTCTGAATTAATCTATATGCGTGAGAATTATTAAAGTGGCTTAGCCACTTTAATAGTTTTAGGGGGCGGCTCATGTGTGAAGCACATTATGCCGAACATAAAATTATGTCGATATTGAAAAATTACCGGGCTAAATTAGGCAAAGTTCTCATGGCAGTTGCTATGTCCCTGCCTTTATTTTTAGCATCAACGCCAACGCTGGCAGCCTGCTCTGCTTATCAAGGCAAAGTTGTTATCAATGAATATAACTTCATCCAGAACTGGATTGAATTAAAAGTACTGGATGCAACAGCCGTAGCCTCGTCCAGTAATTTTGCCGGGTGGAGGCTGTTTGTTTTCAGGGAAAGTCGGCCGGGTTCGCCTGCCTCAAAAAATGTCGGCACGGTGTACTCTGATCCTGCCAGCAACAGCTGCGGCGGGGCTAGCAGCAGCTATATCAGGATACCCTTTGCCGGATCAGATATGGACAACGATGTCAATGTAGTGTTAGCGGATAACAGCAACAACATAGTGGATATTTTCCGTGCCGATCAAAGCGTGCTGTCCAGTTATTACAGTGGTTTTAATGCGTGTGCCATCACCTTCAATGGCTACACAGACGCACCGGTGACCGGCTCCTCCGGTCCCAAGGATTTCGGCAGGTTGCCCGATGGAACCGGTCAGTGGATTATCTCACCTGGCACAGGAAACAATAGCCAGGAAACAGTATGTAACACCAATAACAGCCTGTTGGGTATCACCAAAGTGTCCAGCGCAACAACCGTTACCCCAAACACCAACTTCACCTTCACAATAACCGTTAGAAATGGGGGAACATCAGGATCGCTGACTGGCGTGAATGTGACGGATAACCTTCCAGCGGGTTTGACATTGGTGTCATCGGCAGCCAGCATAGGAACTTATTCAGGTGGAATATGGACTGTCGGCACCCTGGCTTCCGGAGCCAGCGCCACGCTTACGCTGACGGTCTTTGCCTCAGCAAATGGCAGTTACACCAATACTGCTACCGCCAGGGCGACCGAATTGTCGCCCGGCTTTACCACAGACAGCGTGACGGTAACGGTGGCAACCCCTACGGCGGACAACTTCAATGCCTTTGAGACCACTACTGCGGCAGGTGCGATCACCGGCGTGATCAGAACCAGAATCGCGGGCAGCGCTTTTAGTCTGGATGCAGTCGCCATTAGTAGCGGTGCCCAGTCAGCCAGCTTTACTTATCCGGTGAAGGTGGAACTGCTGGCCAACACCGGCACAGCGGGAAGCGGTTATGGGGCAGACAACTGCCCGACAGCAAATTCGGTGATCCAGATCATCGCTTCAACCAACATCAGCGGCGGCAGGTCGACCGTCAATTTTGCGGCGGTAGCGGATGCTTACCGCGATGTGCGGGTGCGTATCAGCTACCCGACCGCCTCACCTACAGTCAGCCGGTGCTCTACCGATAGCTTTGCCATCCGTCCAAACAGTTTTAGCTTGAGCATTACCGACACTGACTGGCAGACCGCCGGAACCATACGCACCTTGGCTAATGTTGCCGCCGTGGGCGGCAACGTGCATAAGGCTGGGCAACCGTTCACGTTGCAGGCAACAGCACTCAACGCCGCAGCAGCGCTAACCAACAACTATACAGGCACACCGGGTGCTGCCTTCTCGGCCTGCGTCGGCAGTGCTTGCACAGTAACGTTTGGCACGTTTGCAATTGGCACGGGGACGGCAGTGGCCGGGGTGATCAATTCAACTACTGCGACTTACAGCGAGGTCGGCGCATTTACGCTGCAACTGCAAGATCAGATATTTGCCAGTGTGGATGTGGCAGATGGCACCACGGCAAATTGTGCCGGGCTATATGTGTGCTCGGCCACGTTGAGTGTCGGTCGCTTCGTGCCGGATCATTTTGCGGTGAGCGCAACGTCCATCGTTAATCGTTCTGATATCTGCCCAGCAGCAGTCGGCTGTCCGGCAATGTTTACCTATATGGATGAGCCGATGAATGCAGTGTTCACCTTGACTGCGCAATCTGCCAGCAATACCACCACGCAGAACTATGCGGGGGTGCTGGCCAAGCTTGATCCGACTGCAGCCGGTAATCCGCTGCTGTTTGGTGCGGTGAACAGTACCGGCACACCCACTTATTTGACAGCGCGGCTGAATACTTCAACGGTGGCGAGCGGCAGTTTTGCACTGGGTGTGGCAAACGTGGTCGCCCCCTTGGCAATCACGCGCGGCGCGAGTGCCGATGGACCTTACGCAGTTTTGGACATCGGGATTGCGCCGGTGGATAGCGATAATGTGATTATGTCCGCTTACGATCTGGATACGGACGCGGTAGGGGGCAATGATCATACCAAAGTGGCACAAACTGAAATCCGCTTGGGTCGCCTCAAGCTATCTAATGCTCACGGTTCGGAATTGCTTAACTTGGCTGTGCCATTTGTGGCGCAATATTTTAACGGGACAGCGTTTGTTACCAATACGGCGGATAATGCCACCCAAGTACTGGTGCCTGGCGTTGCCAATGGCGATTTGACGAAAAATCCGGTTGGACTTGCCACCACGGCCACAATGAATGGCGTAGCTGTGCCGAGTTTGGGGAGATTCATATCGGGTGACGGCAAGCTGAAATTTTCCAAGCCGAACAGCACAGGCTATGTGGACATAACCATTGCCGATACGCCTGACTATTTAAAATATGACTGGAACTCCGCCACCGCAGGGCTAGAGTTCCCATCTGCGCGTGCCACCTTCGGCGTTTACAAAGGCAGCAGCGAGATTATAGATATGCGTGAAAACCACTAGAAGCCAGAACCCGGCACCCGAATGGTGATAATAAAGAGAATTGTTGTAAAAACTAATTGACAACAAGAAGTTATTGAATTACTTTCACGTTAGTTATGCAAATGCCCAATCTGTCAAACTTATTCAAGCGTGCCCACCGTCATGCCGGCCTGGTGGCGGTGGTCATTAATGATAGAGGAGTAAGTTTTGTTCGGGTCTCGCGCTCGGGGACTATGCCGCATGTGGAGATGTGTGTATTTTTCCCGCATACCGATGTGACCTCGCTGGCTCTTGAAAAATTGCGCAAGGATGCGCGCATCGGCAATTATCCATTCACAACACTGCTCAACCCCAACGAATACCAGCTGCTGCTGGTAGATGCGCCCAATGTTCCGGTGGCAGAGTTGAAGACCGCCATACGCTGGCGCATCAAGGATACGCTCACCTACCATGTTGATGACGCTACGGTAGATGTGCTGCAAATACCCGCCAAGAGTGGCAGTGAGCGCCCGCAATCGCTCTACGCCGTGGCCGCTTCCAATGACACGATACGCAAACGCATCACGCTGTTTGAAAGTGCGCACATAGAACTTGAAGTGATCGATATACCGGAAATGGCGCAGAGGAATATTGCCGAACTGTTTGAGGAAAGTGGTCGCGGGCTGGCATTGCTGGCTTTCGATGATGCGGGTGGCCTGCTGACGTTGACCTTTGAGGGCGAGCTATACCTGGCCCGGCGCCTTGAAGTAACGTCTGGACAACTAGAGGATGCCAGCGAAGGCTTGCGCCAGCAGGCAATAGACCGCATAGAGCTGGAAGTGCAACGTTCGCTGGATTATTTTGACCGCCAGTTTAATCATATTCCGGTCAGCCGCTTGCTGGTGGCGGCGCCAAAACAATCCAGCCTGGTAAAGGTGTTGGGTAACAACCTGGATGTGAAGGTCGAGCATCTGGAGATAGCGCAGGTTATGGACATCAGCGCGGTGCCGGATTTGGCTGATAGCGACAATGTAGCTTATGCGCTGCCTGCTTTGGGTGCGGCACTGCGGCATGAAAAGCGCACGCTATAAATTTCCCCCATGAGTCAGCAAATAAATTTATTCAACCCGATATTTCTGAAGCAGAAGAAATATTTTTCCGTGGTTGCGATGTTGCAGGCGCTGCTTTTAATTGCGCTGGGCTCGGCGCTGTTTTATTGGTACGCAGCTAATCAGGTGGAACAATTAGCCCGGCAGTCGGAAGAAACTGCAAAGCGCTACACCACAGACCAAGCCCGCCTGGCGCGCTATACCGCCGAATATTCTCCGCAAAAATCCGGCTTGATGTTGTCAGAAGAGCTGAAGCAGACTGAAGCCCAGGCGGTACTGCAACAAGAAATTATCCAGACATTGAAAAGCGGTGTGATCGGAAATACCTCAGGCTATGCCGAATATATGCGGGCGTTTTCGCGGCAAGTAGTGCAGGGTTTGTGGCTGACCCAATTTAATATTGTTGGCGATGCCGCGCAAATAAGCTTGGGCGGGGGTGTATTGCGCCCTGAATTGGTGCCACTTTACGTGCGACGCTTGAATCGTGAGAATGTGATGCGCGGAAAGTCCTTTGCTTCATTGCAAATGCAACAGCCTAAAACAGAAGAGGGCAAAGAACCGCGCTATGTCGAATTCACGCTGCAATCGGTGGAAACAAGCGGGGCGGCAAAATGAGGCAATACTGGGAAAAATTCAGCAGCAAGGTGGACGACCTGGCTTTGCGCGAGCGCGTACTCATTTTTGCTGCCGTGGCATTTTTGCTGGTGACTCTGGTTAATACCCTGTTCCTCGAGCCTTTGCTGGCGCAGCAGAAAAAACTGGCTACGCAGGTCACGCAGCAACAGGAAAAAATGAAGGAAATTCAGGCGCAAATTGAGGCGTTGCTGGATGCCAAAAACGGCGATGCCGTTTCGCCCGAGCGCGCGCGTTTAAGCCTGCTGAAAAAGCAAATCGCCGAAGGCGATGAATACCTGAAAACCAGCCGTGAACGTTTAGTCCAGCCGGATAAAATGGCGAGTGTGCTGGAGCAGGTGCTTAACCGGAATGGCAACCTGCAACTGGTCAGCCTCCATACCTTGCCGGTAACCCCGCTGATAGAGCAACAAAACGAAGAAGAAAATAGCCCGCAGGCGATACCCATGTCATCAGACAGCCAGGTATTCAAGCATGGCGTGCAAATCACTGTGCGCGGCAATTACCTGGATTTGATGCAATACCTTGCGGCACTGGAAAGATTGCCGGTGCAAATGTTCTGGGGGATGGCCAAAATGAATGTGGTGAAGCATCCAGTAGCGGAATTGACGCTGACCATTTACACGTTGAGCTTGGACAAGACATGGATGCTGATTTAATCAGAAGACAGAGGACAGAGGACAGAGGACAGAATTGTGGTGCTGCTACACTGCAATTTTTTTCATGGGTCCTGTTCAGTGTTCTATGCGGTATCTCCAGTCCTCTGGCTGCCCAGGATTTGCGGGATCCAACCCAGCCGCCGGCAGGGGTTTATGATGGGCAGGGAGGTCAGGGTGCTGCTAATGTAATCCGCCCGCGTGCAAATAATGGCCTGCAATCGGTTATCATTTCGCCACAACGCCGTGCGGCGATCATCAACGGAGAAACAGTGGAGTTGGGAGCCAAGATTGGCGGGGCAAAATTGATTGAGGTGAATGAGGGCGGCGTGGTACTTCAGGGTAATCGGGGCAAGCGCATGCTGGCATTGTTCCCGGGGGTAAACTTGAAAATGAAAACAGACAACACTGCGCAATCCGGGCAGAAAAATATCAAGTCAGCAAACGAGGCGGATACCGCCGTACCTAAGGAAAAATAAATGAGGCGAATATTATGGAAGCAGTCATTGGGGGTGCTGGCATTAGTCGGTATGACCGCTTGCGCCACGCCAAGCTCAAAAAATTCCACGGCAAATGCCATCCGCGAGGAAATGGCGGTTGCCGAGCAGGGGTCTGTTACGCCAAGTCGGCAAGATGATGTCAATAACGCGTTGCTGCCTCCACTGGCAGGGAACATGCCACGGGTTGATGGCAAACCACTGGAAGCAAAATTCGATATTACAGTTAACGACACACCTGCCAGTCAGGTATTCATGGCCATTGCTTCCGGCACGCGTTACAGCATGCTGGTGCATCCGGATGTGGCTGGCAACATTTCCATTAACCTGAAAGATGTCACGGTATTTGAAGCACTGGAAGCGGTGCGCGAAATGTATGGTTACGAGTACAAGGTAGACGGCACGCGCATTTATATCCAGCCGATCTCGATGCAAACACGGATTTTTCAGGTCAGCTATTTGACCGGCCAGCGCTTGGGTTCCTCCTCTCTACGGGTTACTTCCGGGTCAGTATCGGATAGTGCGCCTAGCTCTGCCACAGGTACTTCTTCTACTACTCCCACGACCGGAACGCGCGGTCTGGATAGCAGCAAAGTCACCACAAATTCCAGTTCGGATTTCTGGGAAGAATTAAGCAGGTCGCTGAGCGCGATTGTCGGCAACGACCCAGGCCGCAGCGTCGTGATCAGTCCGATGTCGGGCGTAATTGTCGTGCGCGCGATGCCGGACGAATTGAAAAATGTCGCGGCCTACCTCAAGGCTTCGCAAATTTCGATTGAGCGGCAAGTCATCCTGGAAGCAAAAATTGTAGAAGTACAACTGAATGACAGTTTCCAGTCCGGCATAAACTGGGCTGCATTCAAAAATAACCCCAACAGCCGCACCTCTGTAGGAATATTGTCGCCTGGAGTGTCGCTTGCCCCGACGGGATCCCTGACGGATGGGCTGCTAACCGCCTCTCCCGGCAGCAGCCTGGCTTTGGGTTCCACCGCGACCGGCGCACTGTTTGGTCTGGCCTTTCAGACCAGTAACTTTGCTGCGCTGCTGAATTTCCTGGAATCGCAGGGTAATGTGCATGTACTGTCCAGCCCGCGCATTGCAACCTTGAACAACCAGAAGGCAGTATTGAAAGTTGGCACAGATGATTTCTTTGTGACCAATGTATCCACCACGACCACCTCGGGCACGTCTTCGGTCACTACACCAACTGTGACATTGCAGCCGTTCTTTTCCGGCATTGCGCTGGATGTGACTCCGCGCATAGATGAAAACAATGAGATCATCCTGCACGTGCATCCCTCTGTAAGCCTGGTCAGTACAGTGAGCAAGATCGTCGATTTAGGCGGCGTTGACGGGCCGCTTATTTTGCCTCTGGCCTCCAGTTCAATCTCCGAAACCGACAGCATCGTGCGCGCCCGCGATGGACAAATCGTGGCGATTGGCGGGCTGATGCGCCAGGCCACTTTCGAAGATGAGTCCGGGTTGCCGGGACTGTCCAAACGCTTCTTTGGCCAGACCAGCAAGCGCACCGAGAAGCGCGAACTGGTTATCCTGATCAAGCCTACCGTAGTGGATAGCGACAAGGACTGGTCGGATGACATTACGCGCAGCCGTGATCGCATAAACAAAATGATGGATTCGACGGATGCCAAAAAATGACATTCGCCATGATTAAAGATTCATGTACCTGACGCATTTTGGCCTGCGTGAATTTCCTTTCGGCCTGACTCCCGACACCAGTTTTTTCTTCGCCTGCTCCAATTACCAGGAAGCCTTGAACACATTGCTGGTAGCGGCACGCAGCGGCGAGGGCTTCATCAAGATTGTGGGCGAAGTGGGCAATGGCAAGACCCTGCTGTGCCGCAAATTCCTGGCGACACTCAACAATGGCGAAAACACCGCGACCACGGCTATCGGCACCCAGGATGAGGACATTGCCGACCGCACCACCGCGCGTTTTGTCACTGCCTACATTCCCAACCCTTATCTGGAACCGCATACCCTGTTGCTGGCGCTGGCCGATGAATTCCGCGTCAAGCTGGACAAGAGCGTGGACCAACACCAGTTGCTGAAGGAATTAACGCTGGCGTTGCTGAATTTTGCGCGCGAAGGCAAGCGTGTTCTGGTTTGCCTGGATGAGGCGCAGGCGATGCCGCTGGAAAGCCTGGAAGTATTGCGCCTGCTGACTAACCTGGAAACCGAAAAGCGCAAATTAATGCAGGTGGTACTGTTCGGCCAGCCGGAACTGGATGAGCGCCTGAAACATAATTCGGTG
>JANNQM010000023.1:0-3884 GCA_031400735.1 Gallionellaceae bacterium | reverse complement strand
CCCCTGTGTCGTTCATCGCGGTGCAAATCACGTTCGACAAATTCAGGGTGCGCAATCCCACGGCGACATTCGTCACATTGATGGTCACCGTAACGGAGATGCTGGGCTGGAGATATTCGCCGGTGCAGACATACGCTGTGGAAACCCAACTGCAGCTCGACTGCGTCCGGATGGATCCGCTACCCGTGAAGACGTCATTGACGGGCTTCGAGAAAACGAAAAGCGCGGTGCCTCCCGTGGTCGCGGTCGTACAGCGTGGCTCCGACGCCGATTCGGTACAGCCCTGCGTCTGATTGAACGGCAGCAGGCCGGCGTTGGTACCCGTCGTGCCCCGGTAGTCTGAGGTGCCAGCGCCAGGACCCGGGCTGGCGAACGGCGCCGCGAATGGCAGTATCGGCCAGGATGGTGACCAGATCGGGCTGCACTTCCAGCATGCCGCCGGAAACATATATCAAAGTATCTTCGCTTTGGTTCGGCAGCTTGAGGCGGACCGATCCCGGCTTGATGCGCGTCAGTAGCGGGGCATGGCGTGGATATATACCCAATTCGCCCATTTCGCCAGGCACGACAACCAGTTCAGCAAGGCCGGAGAAAATTGATTCCTCGGCACTCACCACATCGACATGAACAGTCATTGCCATAACTTTCCTTAAATTTACACGGGGCCTTAAATTTACCCTGGACGCTAATTACAGCGACTTGGCTTTTTCAATTGCTTCGTCTATGGTACCGACCATGTAGAACGCCTGCTCTGGCAAGTGATCGTAATCGCCGTTGACGATACCTTTGAAGCCTTTGATGGTTTCTTTCAACGTTACATACTTGCCTGGGCTGCCGGTAAATACTTCGGCCACGTGGAACGGCTGCGACAGGAAACGTTGAATCTTGCGCGCACGCGCCACAGCCAGTTTGTCTTCCGGTGCCAATTCGTCCATGCCCAGAATGGCGATGATGTCGCGCAATTCTTTGTAGCGTTGCAGCGTTTGCTGCACGCCGCGCGCGGTGTTGTAATGTTCTTCACCCACCACCAGCGGGTCGAGCTGACGCGAGGTGGAATCCAGCGGATCCACGGCAGGGTAAATACCCAGCGAAGCAATATCACGCGACAACACCACGGTTGAATCCAGGTGCAGGAAGGTAGTTGCGGGAGACGGATCAGTCAAGTCGTCGGCTGGTACGTACACCGCCTGAATCGAGGTAATCGAACCGGTCTTGGTCGAGGTAATACGTTCTTGCAGGCGGCCCATTTCTTCCGCCAGTGTCGGTTGGTAACCCACGGCAGAAGGCATACGACCCAACAGTGCAGACACTTCGGTACCGGCCAATGTAAAGCGATAAATATTGTCGACGAAGAACAAAATGTCGCGTCCTTCATCGCGGAAATATTCAGCCATGGTCAGGCCGGACAACGCCACGCGCAGGCGGTTACCAGGCGGTTCGTTCATCTGGCCGAACACCATGGCTACTTTGGATTCGGGTAGATTGTCCAGCTTGATAACACCCGCTTCCGACATTTCGTGATAGAAGTCGTTACCTTCCCGGGTACGTTCACCGACACCGGCAAATACCGACAGACCGGCATGCTGCTTGGCGATGTTGTTGATCAGTTCCAGCATGTTCACGGTCTTGCCCACACCCGCGCCACCGAACAAACCCACCTTGCCGCCCTTGGCAAACGGACATACCAGGTCAATCACTTTAATACCGGTTTCCAGCAAATCAACCGATGGCGACAGTTCATCAAACTTCGGTGCTTTCTGGTGGATGGAACGGCGCTCGGTGCATTTGACTTCGCCCGCTTCATCAATCGGACGGCCGAGTACGTCCATGATACGACCCAAAGTACCGTGGCCAACCGGAACAGAAATCGGGTTGCCGCTATTCAATACCGCCATGCCGCGCCGCAAACCGTCGGATGAACCCATGGCAATGGTACGCACCACGCCATCTCCGATTTGCTGCTGCACTTCCAGCGTCAGGCCTTTTTCCGCAACGGAGCTACCGTCGCCCGGCACAGTTAACGCATCGTAAACTTTGGGTATCTGGTCACGCGGAAATTCAACGTCTACCACCGCACCGATACACTGAACGATTTTTCCTTGATTCATTTAGATTCCCCACATTAAACATTAATTCGTTTGGACGCGTTGAATCGCACCCCTATCGCCGCGTTAAACTGCCGCTGCGCCGCCTACTATTTCTGAAATTTCCTTGGTGATTGCGGCCTGACGTGCCTTGTTGTAAACCAGCTTGAGTTCAGCAATTACACTCTTGGCATTGTCAGATGCTGCCTTCATGGCCACCATGCGCGCACTCTGCTCGGATGCCTGGTTCTCGGTCACCGCCGAGTAAACCAGCGATTCAACGTAACGGGTCAGCAATTCATCCACAATCAGCTTGGCATCCGGTTCGTAAATATAATCCCAGTTGTCTTGCGTTGCGCCTAATTGCTCGCTTGAGAGCGGCAGCAATTGCTCAAGTTTTGGTTCTTGCTTCATGGTATTGACGAAGTCGTTGTAGCTCAAATAAATGGCGTCCAACTCTCCTGCGGTGTAAGCATCCAGCATCACCTTGACTGAACCAATCAACTTCTCAATATGCGGTGTATCGCCCAGTCCCGTTAAATGAGATTTTACTTTTGCCCCGATACGAGTCATAAAGCCAAATCCCTTGTTACCTATAGGACACACTGCGACGCTTTTGCCCTCGCCTTCCCATTCCTTCATTTTGCCTACCACCAGGCGCAAAATGTTGGTGTTGAGACCGCCGCACAAGCCTTTGTCGGAAGTGATGACAATCACGCCGATGTTCTTAGTGGTAGCGCGCTTGATTAGAAATGGGTGCTTATATTCCGGGTTGGCACGAGACAAATGCGCGGCGACCTGGCGAATTTTTTCCGCATAGGGACGGGCTGCACGCATGCGCTCTTGTGCTTTGCGCATCTTCGATGCTGCCACCATTTCCATCGCGCGCGTAATCTTGCGTGTATTTTCAACGCTCTTGATTTTGGTGCGGATTTCTTTACTTCCAGCCATTATTTTAGCTCCGGCTTAGGGACTCGATTACTCGCGTCCGCTTAATAAACAGCAGTCGTCTTAAATTTCTCTATTGCTGCAGCCAGCAATTTTTCGTTGTCGCCTGACAAATCCTTGGTGGATTCGATCGCTTCCATCAAGGGTTTGTGTTGCGATTTAACGAACGCATGCAGCGCAGATTCAAATGCCAAGACTTTGTTAACTGCTATATCATCGAACGAACCTTTGTTGATGGCAAACAGTGTCACCGCCATTTCCGATACTGACAGCGGCGCATATTGTGGCTGCTTCATCAGCTCCATGACCAAACGGCCGCGTTCCAATTGCTTGCGTGTGGCTTCATCCAGATCGGAAGCAAATTGCGCAAAGGCAGCCAATTCACGGTACTGCGCCAATGCCAGACGCACACCGCCTCCCAGCTTTTTAATAACTTTGGTCTGTGCTGCGCCACCTACGCGCGAGACAGAAATACCAGCGTTAATAGCAGGACGAATACCAGCGTTGAACAAATCAGTTTCGAGGAAGATCTGGCCGTCGGTAATCGAAATAACGTTGGTCGGAACGAACGCGGAAACGTCACCGGCCGCCGTTTCAATGACCGGCAGTGCGGTAAGTGAACCGGTTTTGCCTTTGACTTCACCTTTGGTGAACTTCTCGACATATTCTTCATTTACACGCGCGGCACGTTCCAGCAAACGAGAGTGCAAGTAGAACACGTCGCCAGGATAAGCTTCGCGACCAGGCGGACGGCGAAACCGCAAGGAGATATGACGATAGGCCCAAGCATGCTAGGTCAACTAATCGTAAACAATCAAGGCATCTTGGCCACGTACGCGGAAGTACTCTCCC
>JANNQM010000022.1:0-2013 GCA_031400735.1 Gallionellaceae bacterium | reverse complement strand
GCGCCGCTTGATTTAATCCAGATAGCGACGCTGAATTTCGAGGCGCCGGACTTCCAGCGCTTTCCGTGCCTGGCCTTGGCTTACCAGGCATTGCAGGCCGGTGGCACGGCACCGGCGATGTTGAATGCCGCCAATGAAGTGGCAGTCGCGGCTTTTCTGGAGCAGCAGATTCCCTTTCTGGCCATTCCGCGCGTGATTGAAAAGGTGCTGGCAGCCTTGCCAGTGGAAAGCGTTAATACACTGGATGATGTATTGAACGCAGACGCTGCGGCGCGCGTAGCCGCACAGGAGATGATTTCAACATGACTACCGTATTGGCTTTCATAGCCGCCATCGTGCTGCTGGTTGTGATCCACGAATTGGGCCACTTGTGGGTCGCGCGGTTATGTGGCGTCAAAGTGCTGCGTTTTTCAGTCGGCTTTGGCAAGGTGATTTACAGCAAGCATTTCGGCAACGGTGAAACGGAATGGGTCATTTCAGCCGTACCCTTGGGCGGTTACGTCAAAATGCTGGACGAACGCGAAGGCGAGGTGTTGCCAGAGGAGCTGGATCGCGCGTTTAACCGCAAGCCGGTAGGGCAGCGTATGCTGATTGTGATAGCGGGGCCACTGGCCAATTTTTTGCTGGCGATACTGCTGTACTGGGCGCTGTTCCTGCATGGCGTGCCGGGCCTGAAACCGGTGGTGGGCGAAATCGCCGCACAAACACCGGCTGCCGTGGCCGAAATGCAAACACAGGACACCATAGTCAGCATTAACGGCCAAGCTGTGGCGAGCTGGGAAGAAGTGCGCTGGACCCTGCTGGACCAGGTGCTGCAAAGTGCCGCAGTCAACATCGAGACACGCACACCGCAAGGCGACCTGCAGCAGCATGTACTGGACTTGAGCACATTGACGCCCTCCGATCTGGATAGTGATTTTTTGCAGAAGCTGGGCTTGCAGCCCTACCAGCCGCCAGTGATGCCGGTCATCGGCAAGATGACCGCAGACGGCGTCGCGCAACGCTCCGGTTTGCGGGATGGAGATCACATTCAGCGCGTGAATGGAACCCCGATTGAAAGCTGGATGGAGGTTGTCGAAATTGTGCGCAGCCATCCCGGCCAATCATTACAACTGGAAATTGAACGTGCTGGCCAGTTGCGGACGATCACGATAACGCCGGAAGTGGCCAGTGAAGCAGGCAAGACCATAGGCAAGATAGGCGCGGCGCCGCAGATCGACCGGCAAGCCTTTGATGCGTTGCTGACCCAGGTCAGCTATGGCCCGGTTGCGGCGATGCAGCAGGCGTTGCAAAAAACCTGGACCACGTCGAAAGTGAGCCTGAAAATGCTGGGCAAGATGATACAGGGCGAAATGTCGCTGAAAAATTTGAGCGGTCCGCTGACCATAGCGGACTATGCTGGCCAGTCGGCACAAGTCGGTGTGGTTGCCTATTTGAGTTTTCTGGCGCTGGTCAGCATCAGCTTGGGCGTATTGAATTTGCTGCCCGTTCCGTTATTGGATGGCGGGCATTTGTTGTATTATGTGGCCGAATTAATCAAAGGAAGCCCCGTGTCCGAAAAAGTAATGATAGCCGGACAAAACGTGGGTATCGCGCTGCTGGTTACCCTGATGGTTGTTGCGTTATATAACGATATTGTCCGGCTGTTTGTGGGTTAAATTATTCACGGACAAGCTCTCCTTGCCGGATGACAGTCAGTGAAGCAGCGAATTTTAGGTTGAGACAATTAAACAATTCATGACATTGAAAAAACTGGCGGCGATGATCCCGCTGCTGTATTGCGTATCCGCATCTGCCATTGAGCCTTTTGTGGTCAAGGATATCCGGGTAGAGGGCATACAGCGCACCGAAGCGGGCACCGTATTCAGCTACCTGCCGGTCAAGGTGGGCGATACGCTGGATAACGATCATGCTGCTACTGCGATACGCGCGCTGTTCACCACCGGATTTTTCAAGGACGTGCAACTGGAAGAGGATCACGGCGTGCTGATAGTCCGGGTGCGCGAGCGGCCC